>JASJDD010000031.1 GCA_030065735.1 Crocosphaera sp. | reverse complement strand
GATTATAAACCTGCCTGAAGGTTCAGAGATGGCTTGCAAGATAAAGCTGAGAGAGTCGTATCTACAGCTTACCTTGTTTGACGCTCTAGGGCTTTAGAAAACTCCCCACGAAGTTTACGGAGTGCGAGAGTAGTTTATTAATACTTGGTTGAGGGCGGAAGAGAGGGAAACAGGAGAAGACAAAAAAACTGACTATATCTTGATTCTCCCCACACCTCCCACATTCCCCACCCTTCCCACACTCATAGTTAGACCCCTGCATGGCCTAGGGCTAATCCAGCTACTAACATTCCTAACACTAAAAAGGGTTGGGCGCTGGCTTGGTATTTAACATCGTTTTCTAGGGGATCACGCAAGAAATACATATCTTGGAAGGTGATCTGAGGAATCACTAATAAGAGCAAAATGGCAGCATAGAGATTTTGATGAATGTAAATTAAATAGGCCCCAATTCCCGCTTGAAAGACATCAATCATAATCACACATAACCAGGCTGCGGTATTGACCCCAAACATCACAGGCAGGGATTTTAACCCCAATTGGCGATCGCCTTCCACACTCTTGAAGTCGTTAACCACGGCAATCCCCAAGCCAGCCAAACTGTAAAATAAGGTCAGGACCACAATCGTCCAGTTTAACTCCCCAAATAGAGCATGGCCAGCCCACCAAGGTAAAGCAATATAACTAGCGCCTAAGGCATAATTTCCTAACCAACCGTTTTGTTTTAACTTCAGGGGTGGGGCTGAATAAATATAGGCCAAAAACGCTCCTCCTAAAGTTAAACACGACATAATCGGAAAGTCATGGCCAGCCCATCTATCTAACCCATAACTTAAAGCCAGTCCTAACCCTAATAACACTAAAATTTGTGTTACTACCTGGGGAACAGAAATGGCCCCAGAGGGAATGGGACGATAAGGTTCGTTAATGGCATCAATTTCGCGATCGTAGAAATCATTGAGGGTTTGGGTGTATCCCGCCATCAATGGACCCGATAACAACATACAAGCAGCCGCCATCAAAAAGTTTTCTATGGTCCAGGTATAATTTCCTGATGAGGCTGCCCCACAAACCACGCCCCAGATCAAAGGTATCCAAGTAATGGGTTTCATTAACTGTAAGCGTAACTTCCAAATGGAAGTTTCTCCAGAACTCGCCCCTTTCATCCCTAATAATTGACGGGTTTTGCTGCTTTTTTCGTTAATCTTGGCAGGAGAAGAATCAGACATATAATTAAATTCTACAGTCTACATTCTACATTTTACATTCACACGCTGCTCGATTAATCAAACCAGCCAATATCGTCATTGGTTAATGGTTTGTTGGTTGAAACAGGTGCAGCGAACGGTTCTAATTCCCTCGCTTGTCGGGTTAAAGCGGTTTCTTGTACCACTAATTCTCGCGATGAAGCCGTTTCTGCAAGGGGTTTAGAATCTTCTTGCAGTTTAGCCTGTAAAGAAGCGATTAATTCATTTTTTTCGGCTAATTCCATAGCCAACTCTTCTTTTTGTTGCAGTTGGGTATAGAGTTTTTCGACTAATTGTTTTTGTTCGTTTAATTGGGATTGATAGTCTTCTGCTGCTTGTAATTCAGTTTGCAGACGACGACTTAAAGCTCTTTCGTCTTTAAGTTCAGTTTCTAAGGTTTTAAGTTGATTTTGTAAGGTATCAACTTGTTTTTTTTCTTGTTGTAAGGCTTGGTTTAATTGGGTGATCAGTTCATCTAATTGTGCTTTAGTCATACGACTACGATTGCTTGGAATCGTAGGAGTTTGCGCTGTTTCAGAAACGGTTTCTGACTTGTTTGTTACTTCTTCTTGTATTAAATCTGATAACTTTTTTGTTGTCATAATTGATTCCAATCCCGTTGTAATTCTTCTACCACTCGGCGATAATCAGCTTGAGCCTCTTTAGCATTTTTGCCACGCCATTCGGTAATGGGAACCCCGTCTAAAACCGCTCTCTCGTGGGCTTTGTATTGACGAACAAAGGCATGACAAGCAGGAATTCCCAATTCTAGTAAAGTGTTTTGAGCCTCTAGGGTTTCCTTTAAACTGCGAGAGTCTACTTTTGTTAATAATACCCGATGAGCGACCTTTAAGGGTATAACTGCCGTTTTAACTGTTTCGATGAGTGCGGTTAAATCCATGGCCGCTGGGGGTGTGGGTAAGATGATATAGTCTGCACAGGTGATTACTGATTTTAGAGCTTCAGACCGCAATGCCGGGGGTGTATCCACAACAATTAAATCATATTCTTCTACTTTACGAAGTTTTTGCAAGATTTTAGGGTTATTTTCTTCTGTTAAATCAAAATCTACCCCTTGTTTACCCCGTTGCGTCCACCAACTGGCCGAACCTTGGGGATCAGCATCCACCAGTAAAACGTCTTGTTTTTCAGCTAAAATAGCGGCCACATTGACCGCCGTTGTGGTCTTACCTACACCTCCTTTCCCATTAATAATGGCAATAATGGTGGTTTGAGATGAGTTAGACTCTAATGCAGAATTCTCCTTGCTCATTTTGCCCTATATCAACCCATTGGATCATTATCTCATCTATGTGTTACACTCACTCCTTATTTTCTATTTTTTGCTTTCTCAACTTCTCATAGTCAGACTCTACACCGTCAAGGGTTTTAGCGATGGCGGGTAATTGTAAATAACTTGGATAAGTACCTTCTTCTTTAATGCGTTTAATTTCGCTCTGAGGAATGGGTAATTGATGATAAGCTGCGATCGCTTTGACAATATCCCCCCGATCAATGATTCCTGCTACGGCACCGGCAGGGGATAATACAGTAATATAACGCTCATTGATGGCTTCTAGCTTTTCAATAATGGTGACGACGGGGGTTTTTTCTACTACTGAGGGAATGGTATTTAAAGGATGAACAATATCCCATAACGTTACGGTATTCCACTGACTGCGCTCAATATTTTGTAAGTCTTCAATGACAATTAATCCCCGATACCGTCCTTCTGATGCAGCAAAATAAACAATGTGATCATGAAGTTCACTGAGCAGATAATCTTGAGCAAATTGGATTAAACTCAGATGAGCATTAACCACCCGAAATTCACGGGTCATGATATCACTCCCCTTAATGGTTAAGAGACTTTCTTGTAATTGAGTAATTCGTTGATAATTTTCGGCATTGCGTCGTACAAACCAACCGATAAAGACGATCCAGAGTCCACTAATGGTTCCTGTTAAGAGGATTAACAATAGACCGAAGCTAATACCCAACCAACCGATTAATTGACCACTAGCGGCTGCCCAACGGACTCCTGTAAAGCGATCGCCTTTCAGTTTCCAGACAATGGCTTTGAGAACTTGTCCCCCATCCAAAGGTAGACCTGGAATTAAATTAAAAATCCCTAAGACTAGGTTAATTCTGGCGGTATCTTCCATCATATAGACGGATAAACGACCGATCATGTCCAAGTTTTCACGAGGCGGAAGAGTCTGCAAAAGGGTAAAGAGGAGAACGGATAATCCTAAACTGACCAATGGACCGGCAATAGCTACCCAAAATGCCCCTGTGGGGTTTTCTGATTCTTTTTCGATGGCGGCCACTCCCCCAAACAAAAACAGGGTTATGGAGTTCACACTAATTCCTTGAGCCAATGCCACTAAACTATGACCTAATTCATGGAGAAGTACGGAAATAAAAAGGAATAAAGCCAAAATTAACCCTGCAACCCAAGCCAACCACCAGAGGTTTCCCACTAAGTTTAGTTGGGTTATTTCTTGAGAATTTACCAGAGTAACTAATCCTAAAATAAAGAACCAAGAAGAATCAATATAAAGGGGAATGCCCAATAAAGAACCAATTTGCCATTTTCCGTCCATGATCAAAGGGAGTGTAATCTTTTTTATTTTTCTTAACAATTTCTAAGGAAATGCCTTGCTATTTTAAATTGTAGCCGTGGAGTTTTTTATTGCTTGTTTCTACAACAAAGCCCTCACTAATATTTTAGCGTAAACCTGTCTTCTCGAACAATTTTGTTTCTTTAGGAGAGAAAATAGGAAAATTTAAGTTAATATTTAATCTATTTTTATTATTTATCTAATGATCAATAGATTAAAGGATTATCCAAAACCTTTCTTTTTCTTTAACCAATAATTAAAAACATTTTACTGAACGAATAATGAAAACTGTTGAGGCATATTATTGAATTATTTTGATCAACAAAAATTATAAAGTCTCCTACATCTTATTAGATTTAGGAGAAACAAAACCTATTTTTGATTGATGATGAACTGCCCAAAAACATCGAGCTAACGATATTTTTTAAAAGCTAACGTCACGTTATGTCCGCCAAACCCAAACGAATTAGATAAAGCCACATCAATCTCTAAGGGACGACTCTCATAAGGCACATAGTCAAGATCGCACTCAGGATCAGGATTATCTAAATTAAGGGTTGGGGGAATGCGATCATTAGCCATGGCCATGACCGTTGCTACTGCTTCTATGCCCCCAGAACCTCCCAATAGATGACCCGTCATCGATTTAGTGGAACTCACAGCAATGCGATAAGCATGCTCCCCTAACGCCTTTTTAATGGCTTTGGTTTCAGTGACATCATTAGCTGCGGTACTGGTTCCGTGGGCATTAATATAACTAACTGTGTCAGGAGAAATGCCCCCATCTTTTAGGGCTAATTCCATAGCACGGGTAGCACCGGCACCATCGGGTACTGGGGCTGTCATGTGGTAAGCATCACAAGTCATGGCATAACCTACTATTTCCCCATAAATTTTAGCCCCCCGTTCTAAGGCGTGTTCTAATTCTTCCAGGAGTAGAATTCCTGAGCCTTCTCCCATCACAAAGCCATCTCGATCTTTGTCAAAAGGACGACTGGCCCGTTGAGGTTCGTCATTACGGGTTGATAAGGCTCTAGCTGCAGCAAAACCGGCTAAGGATAAGGGGGTAACAGAGGCTTCGGTTCCGCCACAAATCATAGCTTTAGCGTAACCTCGTTGCACCAGACGAAAAGCATCGCCAATGGCATTAGACCCGGCAGCACAAGCAGTTACGGTACAGGTATTCGGTCCTTTAGCTCCGATCCGAATGGCGGTTAACCCTGAGGCCATATTACCGATCATCATGGGAATCATAAAAGGACTACAACGACCCGGACCTCGGTTTAAATAAATTTCTTGTTGATCTTCGAGAACTTTGATCCCCCCCACTCCTGTACCGATAATTACCCCAATTTGCTCTGCATTCAGGTCATTAATCACTAACTGAGAGTCCGCTAAAGCCTGTAAGCTGGCTGCTACTCCAAATTGAGAAAAACGATCCATCCGTTTTGCTTCTTTGCGATCTAGGTAGTCATGGGGATCAAATCCTTTTACTTCACCAGCAATCCGACAAGGGTGTGTGGAGGGATCAAAATGGGTAATTTCGGTGATCCCACTTTGTCCACTCATTAGACCTTGCCAATAGTCTGTTGAGGTATTGCCAATGGGGGTGATTGCACCTAACCCGGTTACCACTACTCGCTTTAATTGTGAATTTGTCATGATTTTCCCTTATTAAAAAATTGCTCTACCCAGCATTGCACTTAGGAGGGGAGATGGGGGGATAAAGATACTTACTTTGGTTATTAACCTTTAGCCTGTTCTTTTTCGATGTACTCCACAGCTGCTTCTACCGTGGCAATTTGTTCAGCAGCCTCATCAGGAATTTCTATGTCAAACTCCTCTTCTAAAGCCATTACTAATTCTACTGTATCTAAAGAATCAGCCTTCAAGTCATTGGCAAAGTTGGCCTCTGGGGTTACTTCGTCCTCTGTTACTTCAAGTTGGTCAATAACGATGGTTTTTACTTTTTCAAATATTTCTTGGTTCATTAATCTTTAAATTTACCGCTAACAACCCCGTCAGTTTAATCATGATGGGGAGGAAATGGGGCGGAGTTTACCATTTCCTAAAATTGATTTTACAGTTAAGGTTCATTCAGCATTATTCATATTATCGGTAAATGGTCAGTCAGGGAATAGGGAAATTAGGAAGATTGTTTGACTGGCACAAGGACTGATAGCAAATCCAGTTTGGATAGTCCTTTTCTCTCTCAATGTCTTCTATGTCAATATGAAAGTATTGGCCTTTTGCACAGCCCAGTTCTGTTTCCAGGTACGCCTTTGTATGTGAAAATAGTGAAAAATTCAGCTATGATCTTCATTCAACGATTTGCTATGAAACCCATTAAATACGTCATAGGACTCATACTCTGTTTAGCGATCGCTTTTTGTTCCCTCAGCCTCCCTGCTGCTGCTACCGGGGTTTATGATCTCCCTGTATTAAGTGCAGGAGGGGATACTTGGGTACTTGATCAAGCAGATGCCATTAGTTTTGCTAATGAAAACCGCTTAAGCGGCCAATTAGAAAAATTAGGGAAAAATACTGGCATCGAAGTTAGACTCATTGCTGTGCGTCGCTTAGATTATGGTATCACTATGGAGGGGTTGGCCGATGATATTTTCAGTCAATGGTATCCTACGGCCGAAGAACAGGCTAACCAAGTGATTTTAGTGGTGGATACCTTCACCAATAAAACTGCTCTGCGTCAAGGAGAAGATACCAAGTCCTTATTAACCGATGACATTGCTACGAGTGTGGTTAAAGAAACCGTTGCGGTTCCTTTACGTCAGGGAGCTAAATATAATGAAGCTTTTCTTGAAGCGGGCGATCGCTTAGTGGCTGTTTTATCCGGAAACCCCGATCCCGGTCCCCCTGAAGTTCAAGAACTGAACATCGAAAGCACTTTTACCAGCGCTGAAGATACCGATGATACCAGTGCAACGATCTGGGTTGTGGTTCTGATGGTTTTAGCCACGGTCATTCCTATGGCTACCTATTTCTGGTATGTGGGGATTCCTGGTAGATAAGAACACAGACTGTCTTCTTATTTATAGGGGTCAACCATGGTTAACCCCTAGTTGATTTTAGTAAATTGATTTATAATCAAACTGTACAGTCTAGTCTAATTCTTGAGTGAGTGTAGTAAAAAATGATAGAACAAGCACTAGAGTTTAAAAAGACCCTACTTTCTAAAAAAGGGAAACCGTGGGTAATGGCCGTTTCTATTCTAGGGGTTACTCTGATGGGGGTAACAACGTTTTATACTTTGAACCTAAGTCGTAGTCGATCGCCAAAGTCCACAGTTAACACCGCTGTTAACTCACCGCAAGTAGAAGCGATCTCAGCCTTGGGACGAATCGAACCCTTAGGGGAAGTGATTAATTTAGCACCACCACCCACCCAAGGAGGGGCAAAAATTCAGCAATTATTAGTCCAACAGGGCCAAAGGGTAAAAACAGGACAAAACCTTGCTATTTTGGATGATATCAACCGTAAACAAGCTGCGTTTAAGGCAGCACAAGAAACAGTTAAGGTTGCCCAAGCTAACTTAGAAATTGTTAAAGCCGGACCGAAACAAGGGGAAATTGAGGCACAAGAAGCTATCATTAAACAATTAGAAGCAGAGTTAGAAGGAGAAATGTTGACGAATCATGCTACTATTGCACGATTACAAATGGAATTAGACGGGGAAAAAAGACAACAAGCAGCTACCATTGAACGGTTAAATGCTGAGTTGCAAGACGCTCAGAGAGAGTATCAAAGATATGAAAATTTAGCAGTCGATGGAGTCATTTCTCAATCTGAATTAGAGCAACGTCAACTAGAATTAGATCAAGCCAGAAAAAGTTTACTTGAAGCTCAAGAAAGATTGAATAAAACGATCAATACATTACTAGAAGAAATTGCAGCAGAACAATCACAATCTCGTAAAGAAATCAACAGTCTGGGCCAACAAATAATTGCAGCCAAAGCTAACTTAAATCGTATCGCAGAAATTCGTCCCGTTGATGTTTACAAAGCTCAAGCTGAATTAGATAGAGCGATGGCTCAATTGGTGGAAGCCAAAACGGATCTAGACTTAACTTATATTAAGTCTCCCATGGATGGACAAGTGCTGCAAATCCATACCTATCCAGGAGAAAAAGTTGATGATAAGAAAGGGATTTTAGAACTGGGTCAAACCGACCAAATGATGGTGGTTGCTGAGGTTTACGAAAGTCAAATTAACGAAGTAAGAATAGGGCAAAAAGCGATTATTAAAAGTGATAATAATAGCTTTATAGGAACCTTAGAAGGAACCGTTCATCAAATTGGTTTACAAATTGGCAAAAAAGACGTTTTAGATAGTGATCCTGCAGCCGATGTTGATGTCAGAGTGGTTGAAGTTGAAATCTTGTTAACCCCAGAATCAAGTGCTAAAGTTTCGGGGCTTACCTATGCCAAAGTTATCACAGAAATTCAATCTTTTAAAAATAATTAATGCGTGGGATTGATTAATTGTTACGATGTAAATATTACTAGGAAGATTTTAACTTTCATTATTATGAAAACTCCTTTAGCTTGGTTACAATTAACCCATGAAAAAACCCGTTTATTAGTTGCATTAGCAGGAATCACCTTTGCTGATATTTTAATGTTTATGCAGTTGGGGTTTAGGGATGCTTTATTTGATAGTGCTGTGGGACTTCATCAAAGTTTAGACGGTGATATTTTTGTGATTAATTCTAAAACGGATACTTTAATCGAAATTAGAAGCTTTTCTCAACGTAGATTATATGAAATTTTGGGAGTGAATGAAGTCAAAAGTGTGACCCCTATTTATGTCGGGTTTTCTACTTGGAAGAATCCCATAGAAAGAAAAAAATATAACATTTTAAATGTGGGATTAAACCCTGAAAAAAACGTTATTATGTTACCTGGTGTTCCAGAAAATATATCAGTAACCCAACAGCAAGATGTTGTTTTATATGATAGTCTTGCTCGAAAAGAATTTGGTCCCATTCCTGAATTATTTGAGTCAGAAAAAACAGTTAAAACAGAAATTGGGAACCGTCAAATAACAGTTGGGGGAATCTTTCCTTTAGGAACTTCTTTCGGTATAGATGGGACAATTATTACCAGTGATGTTAATTTTTTTCGCTTATTTTCTGACAGGAAGCAAGGGTTAATTGATATCGGAGTAATCAAATTAAAACCAGAGGCTAATTTAGAAGAAAATCTTGAGTTTTTACGGAAAAACTTTAACTATGAAGATATTAGTTTTTATTCTAAGGAAGAACTGATACAACATGAGAAAAACTTTTGGCAAAATAGAACGGCGATCGGTTTTATTTTTACTTTAGGAACTATTATGGGGTTTGTAGTAGGAACGGTTATTGTTTATCAAATTTTATATACAGATGTAGCCGACCATTTACCTGAATATGCTACCTTAAAAGCGATGGGATATACCGATTTTTATTTATTAACAGTCGTGTTTCAAGAAGCGATAATTCTAGGATGTATTGGGTTTATTCCAGGTGTTTCTTTTTCAATGTTACTTTACTATAATGCAGCTAAAGCGACGGGTTTGCCGATTATGATGCTAACATCAAGAGCAATTACTGTTCTAATTTTAACAGTTTTGATGTGTTGTATTTCTGGTATTATTGCTGTGGGTAAGTTACACGCTGCTGATCCAGCGGATATCTTTTAAGAGTGATCACTGAGCAATTATCAGTTTTTCAATTATAATTTAGTTATGTCAATTATGAATAATTTACCTGTTATTAATATTAATGGACTGAATCACTATTATGGGAAAGGAGAGTTAAGAAAACAGATCCTTTTTAACATTAATTTGACCTTACAATCAGGGGAAGTTGTGATTTTAAAAGGTCCTTCGGGTTCGGGTAAAACCACTTTATTAACCCTAATGGGAGGACTGCGATCGCCACAAACAGGAAGTCTTAAAGTGTTAGGACAAGAGTTAGTTGGTGCTAAGAAACATCAATTAGTAAAAATTAGACGTAATATCGGTTATATATTCCAATCTCATAACCTTTTAGAATGTTTAACAGCAACACAAAATGTAGCTATGTCCTTGGAGTTACATTCTCAATATTCTAAAGAAGAAATTAAACAAAAAACCCAAGAAATATTAAAAGCAGTAGGATTAGGACAACGCATCAATTATTATCCTGGAAACCTCTCTGGAGGACAAAAACAAAGAGTTGCGATCGCTCGTGCATTGGTGAGTCATCCTAAGATGGTTTTAGCTGATGAACCTACCGCATCTCTTGATAGTAAATCGGGTCATGATGTGGTTAACATTATGCAAAAATTAGCGAAAGAACAAGGGTGTACAATTTTAATTGTTACCCATGACAACCGTATTTTAGACGTAGCTGATCGCATTGTAGAATTAGAAGATGGTCATCTTAAACAGAGTAAAGTAGAGGTTATTTAATTCATTCGGATTCATTGATAGCACGATAATCTTGATAATGTGTTAGCCAATCGCGACTCTCCTCTAATAATTGCTTTAAGTTGTACAGTTTAAATAATTCTCCTGAGGAAGCATTTCCTTTTCCTCCAACAATGACACAATTGTGACGATAAAAACCACATTGATCATCAGGCGGTAACCTAATAGTATTGATGGTTTCTAAACTACTTTTGAATTCGGCAATGAGTTTGCGATGAACCCAATCCCATACTTGAATTATATTAGTGTTCTGATCCTTCTTATGTACTGCAGTTGCGAGTAAAGTTGGATTAGCATTAAATAAATTAAATAAACCGCTATTTACTTTACCGAAACTGAAACCATAAACTGCACTTAATTGATCAACATCTGATGTATTCAAGTTAAAATCATCGTTACGATATTTACCTGATGTATTCCATAAGGATATTTTGTCTTCGTTCTTAGAAGAGATGGCAATATCTCCATTGGGAGTAAAAGCAACACTACTAATACCAAGAGCAAAACTGACGTTTTCGTCCCTTAATTCTTTACCATCACTCTTTTGAATCTCCTGGTTAGCAGATATCTTCCAAACTGATGCGTATTTGCCTCCTGCTAAAACTAAATATTTACCATCTTTGCTAAATTGGATGAACTTTATGTTTGGTCCCGACCGAATAGGTATATCTTCCTTAGCTTTATCATCAACAAATAGCTTTACTGTACCATTATCATAAGCTACAACAAAGAGATTATCCTTAGGACTGAAACCTATCTGAATAATATGGTTTCCCTGGTGACTAACATCGATAGTACGATTGGGTTTCCCCTCTAGGATATAATCCCAGAATCTAAGTTTTCCATCTTGAGAACCTGTAACAAAGCGCAGTTTCTGATGTTTAAATTTAATAGTAGCTATTTTCATGCTAGGAGGCAAGTCCTCTAAGTCGGGGTCCCTCTCTGGCCCAAAGTGTTTATCCCAGATGACAACTTCATTCTTATCATTAAGACCAAGAACATAAAAAGATTGTGTAGATTGATCATAAGCGCGAATCTCTAAGCTTGTGATTTCAGCATCACCTTGCGGATTCCAAGTATCTAATGTCAATTTACTTAAACGTTCTAAGTTCCAGATTGAGGCAAAAGCTTCTTTTCCTCCTGTTATAACTGTTGTAATCTTGTAGTCGGTAAACACACCTATGTCGTGGATGCTTTCATGATCGGAGCCATAGGTTCTCAAAATGTTATCTGTTTTAGGACATTCTTTGTCTTGTGATGATGTATTTGAGTTTTCCTGCTCTGATGGTATGAGACAGGTATGTCGTGTCTTTAACTCGGAGAAATTTAGTATATTGTTATTCTCAAAAACAGCAATCCATTGATCGTTGTCTTGGTCGAAGCTCACCAAAATAAACGGGTGATGCGGAGCATTACTTCTGTCGAATATTGTCCATTCATACAATTGTTGAGGCTCTTGCTCTATTCCTTTCAATTTCCAAACCTTTATTTTTCCATCCTTTCCAGCAGTTATAATTTGGCTTCCCTTTTTATTAAAGCTAAAGTCCTGAATATAAGAGTCATTATTATCTTCCTCTGAAGTATTATGTGGTTTCCAGTTAGAATGTTTTAGCTTGATCTCAGTGGTTCCTTCATCCTTCTCCAAAGAGTAAAATTTAATCACTCCAGAAGCACTAGCTGTAGCAATATAGTCAGATTTTCGAGAATTACTATTAGGAATAAAACTAATTTTCTTGATTCTACGATTTCTTGGTTCGTCAACTTCAGCTGGTTTTAATTGATTCTCATTAGACAAGTCCCAAACACAGAGCTTACCATTCCTTGTTCCAGCAGCAAGATACCCACCATTTTTGTTAAAATCCAGGCTCTCAACAGTTTCATCTCCACATTCTCTTAACTGTTTTGATTCTTTCAAACCTGATGATTCTGATACATCCCACAATTTGACTTTTCCTCCAGGTCCACCAGTTGCAATCCTTTTTCCATCAGAACTAACACTTAAACTCTTAATCGGCGTTTGCTTAGTATTTATAGGTTTTGATTTGCAATCTTTTGATTCAAAGAAACACCAAACACGAAGGGTTCCATATTCGCCTCCTGCTACAATTTTATTACTAGGACTTTCTTGAAACGAACCGATGGCCATAATTTTCTCTTTGTTATTCAATTCTAGTCTATTCGATTCCTTAATTTTCTCATAAACTTGTTGCAACGCAAGTAGAGGAGAAGTTGGCATTGCCTTTCGCAAGAGTGGAATACGATTAACCAAATGAAGTTGTTGTAAATCTTGACCATTTTTTATGGCACTTTCTAAAAGTTCTATATTGACATTTCCATCTTTCATCTTAAGAATTTCTTTACCTTTTCTTTCTATCAAGTGAAATGGTGAGATAACTATAAGTATTAACACAACAATGATAAACAACAATATTGGTTTTTGATAGTTCCTAATTATTGAAAAAAGTTTAGCAAATTTATTGTTGGGATTTTTGGTATAATTTCTAATTCCTTCAGCTAAAGACGGTTTCCATAAAACTAGACCAATAAGCACACTAATCATTAATAATAAAAAGCCTAAAATTCTCGAGAATAGTATAAAAAAAAACGAACTTAAGAAAAGAACCAGATTAGTAATAGGCAGTAGAATATTTTGAAATTCGTCTATTTTTTTGAGAAGGTTCTGAAAGCTTGTAATTTCTCGTTGTTGAAAATCCTTGATTTTTTTATCTATCCAAGCTTGATCAAATCTTTTTTTGTAAGTTTCATTATGAATTACTAATTTTTTGTTACTATTAATTAGTAATCCTAAATTTAATAACTTATTTTGTTCTGAAGTCTTTGTATATGGAATTGGTTTTTCGCAAATAATTTGCTTATAAAGGTTTAATAACTCAATATTATTGGATATCTGTTGTTCAATTATGTCAAAAATAGGCTTAATAGAGTCATCAGTAAAAATTTTTTTTGATTCTATAATATTGTCAATATTTTCAATACTAACTTCTCCTTTACCTCTGGAAGCACTAGAATCTGACAATTTTAAACAGGTATTTAAGATACCATAAGTTAGGAGTGGTTGTCCATTAGTCCATTTAAAAATGGTTGTGACAACTTTTTCAGAATTATTACATTTTTCTGAGAGAATTGACCATTCTTTCAGATTCTTTTCTTGAAAGTCAGGAATATTAATGATTGATAATCCGATAGGTAACTTCTGAAGATACGTATAAGGTAATTTTCGACTAAATATAGCAAAAGTAATTCGTGAAGATATCTTTGGTTCTTGTATACAATCTTGAAGAGATTTTAAAAATTTTTCTGGAAACTTATGAGAAGAAAATTTAAGTTCAAATAAGGAATCAAATTCATCTATAAAAATAACCACATCACTCTGAGTTTTTTTTAGTAAAATCTTTTCCAAAAAATCCTCTAATAACCGTTCTTCATCCAAATATTTCCATATATTTTCTAAATCATCGCTAAGAGATTTATTATAAGTTTTATCATAATCTTTAACTAAATTCTCAATTAATATTTTATAACATTTAACTTCAGTATGTTTTGTAGATTCAGTGCTATGAAAACAATTTCTAAGAGCAATCACAGCACATTGAACTGGTCGTTTCGGAGGTTGAAGTGTTTCATGAATTAACCGTAGTTTTAAACTGTTCAACAAACAGGTTTTTCCCATTTTTGGAGGACTAAATACATAACAATGATTTCCATTATGTAAATGGTCATAAAGCTGATCATCAGTTGGTCTTCGTATGTATAACTGAGATAAGTTGCTCATGATAGTCAATTATAGTAAATAGCACCAAACATAAATAAAGTATAAAAAAGGGAACAACGGTTAAAATAACAAACACACTTATAATATAAACCCTTTCAAGTTTTGGATTGACTCTGTCTTAAAAAATCGTCAATAAAGTTAAAATATTGAAACTTTGGCAATTTTTGGGAATTGGTCTTAGGATCAAAGAGTAAGGTTCGTTAATTTTAAAATAATTTTATGATCCGTCCCCGTTGCTTAGTTCTCTTAATAGCAACCTCCCTGATGATACAATCTTGTGGTCAGGTAGAAGTCCCTTTTTCTTGTACTATTCCTGCTGTTTCTGAGTTCTCTCCTTTGTCAGATTCTCTTGATATTATGATTAGTGTGGATGGATCTCAGTCCATGTTAGGGTATGTCAGCGATCGCAATAGTCGTTATGTGCAGACCCTCAAACTTTTGGATGATACCTTGTCTTTGAGTAATTTGCGATCGCAAAGTAATTCCAGTTACTATCGTTCAGGAAAAACCATCACCCGCAGCGATTTTAAGAAGGCACAATCACCAATATTTTATAATAGCAGTGATCCTAATTTTCCTAATATTTCTATTCCCCTTCAAGAGTTTATTATACCGCCAAATCAACAAGATAGTTTATTGGTAATGGTAACAGATTTAGATCAAGCGGATGGAGATGTTACTATCGTTAATCAAAAAATAAAAGACACTTATTTTAACAATAAAAATCAAGATTATGTCGTAGGTGTTTGGGCAATTAAAAGTGAATTTTCAGGTACAGTTCATGTCCAAGAACAAGGTAGAATAAGAAAGTTTACTTTTCCGAATTCCCAATCTGCTGAAAGTTTGCGTCCTTTTTATGTGATTTTTATTGGTCGTTATGAAGATGTAATCAATTATTTCAAAAGCATAGAAAATAGAGGAAATGAACTCATGGAAGACAGTGAGTTAACCCTGTTTTCTCCTCATAAGTTAGTTAATAAAATTACCTACTTAGATAAAGAAGTTGTCAGTTACCCTTCTGAAGATCAAGCAGTTCTTCAACCTTGGAAACTAGAAAATAGTTTAGTTAAAGTTCAAGCAAAAGATGAAAAACAACAATTCTGGGAAATACCCAGGGAGCAAACAGAAATCATCACCATTGAAGATAGTGTTAATTTGTTCTCTGATAATCCAATAACAGAACTAAATGCCAATTCTATTAGTACGATTAAAAACATTCAAATGTTTGAAAAATTATCTAGAGAATTCAAAGATGTAACAGAATTATATGAAGATAGCACTTCTTTTAAAAGAATCATCGATCTTGACCAATGGGAAGTAATAAAAGACAGTAATAACCAAGCAGAAGAGTTGAACTTTATTACAACAATTGATGCTAATAAGTTTCCAGAACCTGGAATATATATTTTTGAAATTGATGTTGTTTTAAAGAATTTACCTGAAGAAAATTGGTGGCAAAAGTGGAATTTACAACCAGGAAGAGATAACCCAGAAGATGGCTCAAAAACTCAAAATCTGTTAAACTTTATGAGAGGCTTAAAAACCATTACCACTAACTTAATGGCCAACAATCCTCCCAAGATTGGTCGTTTCTGTTATGTGATTCACAAAAAGTAAAAATTGTAGTTAAGTAGTGGGACATAAATAAACAGCACTATGTTAAAAAATGTTTTCCCGATGAATTCCTCTTGACTCCTGTGCAATAGCGCCGGAACGTAGTGAGGAAATCCTGACTCCTCGTCTCACAGTTAACTTTAATTTTGTCTAACCACTTAAATTGATTCATGAGTGTTATTTTTATTGGAAATCGAGCAGTTGGCAAAACCAGTATGATAGTTGCTTTAGCTAAAGGAACTGTATCTAAAAAAAACAAAAATGTGAGAATTATTACACCCAATCCTCAAGATTTAATAGAACAATTCTCTTTTGTTCCGTCTAATAATAATTCAGAAAAAGAGGGTTTTCCTCTAGCTTCAGATGACGAAAATTTTAGCCAAAAAATACCCCAAACAGAAGAGATTGAAATTGCTGGCACTTATCAATTACAAGCACCCCGATCTTTATTATTAAGTGTTGATCTTCCTTCTGGAGTAGGAAAAGAAATTAGGGTAGATTGGATAGATACTCCTGGAGAAGCTTGGTCTAATCCTGACTGGAGAAAAAAGAATCCTGAAGATTACGAAAAGCTGTTAGAAACAGTTAGCAAGAGTCTCGCAGTAGTCTTATTAGTTCCTCCTTATATTAGGACTAATCGACCAATTGTTTCAAGGGATAATACCAAACCCCCTGATCAATTAAATATGGAAACTTGGAGAACTCAACTAAAAGAATGGTTAGCTTTAATCAGGAAAAATTGTTCAAATGTGAAACATCTTGTTATCGCTATTCATAAAGCTGATTTATGGGGTTATGATTTACAAAAAGATCATGAAAAATGGCAATATAATGCACAAAAAAGACAGTTAATTAACTGGTTTAAATATAATCAACATATCAAAGACACTTATTTTGATTTAGCATTAGATATTATCCGAGAGCATAACTCTAAACCCCCTTATCTGAGTCCTCGATTTTTCGTCACTACCATTAAAAATCCCAATCTATTAGAATTACCTTGGGTCTATTTAGGATCTCAATTAGCTTATGTCTAACATTTCTAATGATATTCGTATTTTTGGTGCTAGAAGTTCTGGAAAAACCTCTTACCTTGCTACTCTGGCCAGATGTCCCCAAAGACTTGAAGATAAATATCCAGGATTAGAAGTTATTTGTCGTACTAATGAAACTAAAAAACTCATTGATTTAGTCATAGATATTCTCGAACAAGGTATGAGTATTGCTGGTAATTCGTATGATCCAAAATTATGGGACACCTTACCAGAGTATCAGTTTATAATTAAAATTCCTGGAAATAAACAGCGCAAGGGAATTGAACTGGATTTGTTAACAAAAGACTTTCCAGGAGAGTTTTTTTATGATATTCCCCGTACTGATAAACAAGACGATATCAAAACTTGGATAGATGATTTATTCAGCACTGATGGATGGATGATCATGATGACAGACTGGGAACCACGAAATGATATCTCACTGTATAAACCTGCATTTGAAAAGTTATACGAGGAACTATCGGGACGAGAAAGAATAAATCCAGACTTGAAAGAATTACGCATTGCAGTGGTAATGACCAAATGCGAACGAGGAGAACTTTGGCCTTGTCGTCTTGACCCAGATGAAGACTTATTTGAAGTGCGTTTACCAGAAACTTATAAATTTCTAACACAAAAGTTTAAACCTGATCGCTTACAATTTTTTGCTTGTTCTGCGTTTGGTATTTTAGGGGATGATTTGAAAAATTTTGATCCTCGTCCCAACTGTCTTTTTGAAGAGGATGGTACTCCTGAAGAAGATGCAGCGACTTTAAGAGACCCGCGTCAATGGTCTCCCTATGGATTGATTCCTCCTTTATACTGGTTAGCAACAGGAATTAGACTAGAAGAATAGTGAACCTTATTTTAAACGATAATTATGTTGAGTCCATTTCAACAAAAACAAGAAGAATTATCAGGAAGTACAGAATTTCGGATGATTGGTCCTAGAAGTTCCGGAAAAACTGCTTATTTAGCTGCTTTAGCTTATCGGTCCCAAGTAAGAATAGATAGTCCTATTGAGTCCATTACTGCTAAGAATGATGATACTAAGAAATTCATTGAACTAGCAGAGAATATTCTAAAGACGGGTTTAGAAGTTGCTGGAACTTACCGTAGTAATAACCCTGAGTCACTTCCAGAATATGAAATTAAGATTAAGATGAATGCTAAGTTTAATAATCAGGAATTTGATATAACTTGTAAAGATTTTTCAGGAGAAATTTTTACAGAACTACAAAATAGAAATCTTAAAGAAATAGAACCCTATCTAGAAGAATATGCTGAAGCATCAGGACTATTTATTATGTTAGAGGGAACTTTGCCTACACAAGAACAAGATATAAACTATGCTCAGGGTTTAGCTAGTTTGCAATCAGCATTAAGCTCTAGATTACTTAAGAAAAATAAGTCTTTGAGCAATTATCCCATTGCTATTGTTTGGAGTAAAGCAGAGCAACCTGGGATGTGGAATTATCGTTATAGAATTTCCAAATTTATGAATAAAAAATACTATCAAACAGAGCAAATATTGTCTCGATGGAAAAAGGAGTGGAAATGTCCCATGAATTATTTTTTTTGTTCTGCATTTGGGGTTAAATATCCTGATGCAACTCCTAATGTTAAAGTAGAAAAACGTCCCGATAGGGTAACAGTTGGGGTAATTGATAGAACCGACTTATGGATACCTTTTGGTTTAATTGCTCCTATTTACTGGTTACATACAGGAAAAGATGAACCTCAATTAAGAGATTTAGAGGGGTAAATGAATTATGATTGGACAACGACAAACTGTCAACATTGAAGAATTTTCTAGGAAACTCTTAGAACCTGAAAAAGTTAAGGGGAAATGGGTATCTACAGGGTTTAGCAAAGAGATTGGTTTGAAAACTAAACAGGTTCCTGAAATCATTGAGAATGCTGTCTATAATAATCTTTTTCGTCTCAATGATAATTACCCTCCTGCTGAGGGAGAAATTGGTTTAATTGCTAGAGAATTTGAACAGTATGCTATCTTAGTTGTTACTAACCGTTTAATTGATAACAGAAATCGTCCTTTGATTGGTTATCGTTATTTTTGGTTAGAAAACCCACAAAATACTGATATTGATGGTGTGGGAACATTACTACAATGGTGGATTAATCAAAACAAACCTTGTTTCGAGTTAAAACCTCATCAGCAAATAGAAGAAACTCAAAATTATAATAAAAATCAAGACTATTATCAAGCAGAAATTTATCAATCAGATAGTTTTAATGTTTATTATGATAATACTGTAGAAAATATTAGTAAGGAAATCGAAAAAACGCCTCATATTTTTAGGATTACAGAAGATGCAGAAAAGAACAAATTTCCCACTTATTTACAAGTCCATTTTCTTGCTTTACATTTACAAAAAGAACATAAGCGTACAATTGCTTGGACATGGAATATTGGTTGTTTAGAACATCCTAATCAATATACTTTAATTGGTTGTGAAAATCAAAAATATTTTAAATGGAATCAAAAATATAATAATGTTACCACTCCTTTAGGACAAGAAATTTCTTTACCAGAAAATCAAAAATCTGTCCGAAAAACTTATACAAATACCCTTAAAACAGCTATCCATAGAATAGCTGAAAATAGAGAAACTAATAAATATTTAGGTATCTTAATTGACGAGTTAAAAGATAGTGATAGTGTTCGTCATTGGGAGTGGGGAAAATTGATTGATGAAACTTGGTTAGAAAATCCTAATAAATCTGAAATTTCTAGATATAAATCTTTAGTTTTACTATTAAATCCTAATCTAAAAACTGATCAAATTGACACTACTCCCGTAAGCTGGATTGAAAGTCTAAAACCTTCGTCAGACCTCCAAAAGAAAAATCAAATGTCTCCTGTTAATCAATATGCTGAAAATGGGATTAAGGTTCAAGATCAACTTTTCAAGTATTCTGATCAAGATTCTAAAATTAAGGAGCAATTAGTACCAAGAATTAATCAAATAATTAGTGAACTATTGTTAAATTTATCCAAATCTCAAGACAATTATCAGGTGATTGAATGGCTATTTGTAAACTCTTCTGAATTTTGGAAAGATTATTTAGTGAATTATGGGAATGATCTCTTTAAAAACCTTAAAAATTATCAACAAAAAGACACAGACAAAGAACCCGAAGAAATACAGGATAAGTTTTTATCGGAAATTATGGAGGATTTAAGTCAATATTCAGAAGATAGGGAAGAAAAAGGACAAACTAATCCTCCTGCTAAGCAAAGTAAGAATCCGTTGAACAATAAATCTCAACCAGATTCACAATCTAGTTCTGATCAAAAAGAAACAATAAAGTACCCTAACTATCAACCAATAGCTGAAATTTTTGAAAAAACCAAAGCTTATTCTTTGTCAGCATTTTTCTATCAGCTTAGTATCGGCGAAGTTCCTAGTTGTCTGAAAAAAAAATGCACTAATATTGATGAAATTATTCGTCTAAAATACAGCAAAAAAGATAAAAAAGAAACTAAAATTGGCCAAAATACTTTACCCAATTTGAAAAACATAGGATTAATTGCCTCTGGTATTATTATAGGTTTATTAATAGGAATACCGATGCAAGGGTTGTTTAAAATATATGATAAAATCTTGTACTCTTTGATTTCTCCAAATCAATCTGAGATTATTCCTTCTACTCATGAACTGTCTTTATATTTTTATCTTCTAAAAAGTGGATATCTCACTAAAGATTTAGATGATTTGATTAAGAAAATTCCCAGGAGTAGTGATGAAAATTATAAAAACGAAACAAGTAGGAATGAAATCATAAATAATCGAGAGGAATTAACAAGTTTACCATTATATAAATTTATCGAGGAATTTACACCCCCTGTCAATCCAGAAATCTCTCGAAGTTACACAACAGATGACATAAAACCTGAAACACTTTTGACAAGTTCTGAAATTAAACAAGTCAAAGACTTTCTAAAAGGTTCATTAGGAATATATAAAGGAGAAATTAATGATACATGGGATCAGAAAACATCAGATGCAATTAAAAAGTTTCAAGATGTCTATAAAATAACACCAGATGATGGGAACTTAGGCCAAGATACTTGGTCAATTATTTCTATTATGATACAAGATAGGCAGGTTATACAAGCAGCACAAAAACTTAAATCAATTATTGAACAAAGTAAGAATTATGAAGAATTTAAAACGAAATTTAATAAACTAAAAGGATGCAAAGATATTAAAGAGCAAGTGTATTCTGACTGTTTAAAGGAAGAACCTAAAAAACAGGAAAAAGAACCCCAAGAAGACGAAACTACAACAACAGATGATGCTTAATCAACAATCACAAACTGTCAACATTGAGGAATTTTCTAGGAAACTCTTAGAACCTGAAGAAGTTAACGGGAAATGGGTATCTACAGGATTTGGTAAAGAGATTGGTTTGAGAACTCAAGAGGTTCCTGAAATCATTGAGAATGCTGTCTATAATAATCTTTTTCGTCTCAATGATAATTACCCTCCTGCTGAGGGAGAAATTGGTTTAATTGCTAGAGAATTTGAACAGTATG
>JASJDD010000310.1 GCA_030065735.1 Crocosphaera sp. | reverse complement strand
AATTGCTATCAACCTAAAAAGCCTATCCTGTCTATATTAGCGCATGATTCAATTTAGATTCTAGCTAAAGTCCCACTACTAAACATCCTGGAATCATTTACTGTAAACAAAAAACTCGTTCTCTTGGTGAGATTATTGAAGGTTTAGTTTTGATTTATGAAGTGTATTCTCCAGAGGAAATGTTGAGACGGGTTGAATATCTATAGCTAATTTTTGTTATCTTTTCATCTTCTTAAGGCTAACCAGCAACGACAATAGAAATATTGCCAGAGCCATAAGGAGAACGCTATAATGTCAGAGAATGCGAGAAGTCGTGTTGTTACCCAAGGACCTCAACGCGCCCCCAACCGCGCCATGCTGCGCGCCGTGGGCTTCGGAGATGATGACTTTGATAAGCCGATTGTTGGGGTAGCTAATGGCTTCAGTACCATTACCCCTTGTAATATGGGGATCAATGACCTCGCTAAGCGCGCTGAAGCAGGGGTTAAAAGTGGCGGCGCTATGCCCCAAATGTTCGGCACCATTACGGTGAGTGACGGCATTTCTATGGGGACAGAAGGCATGAAATATTCTCTCGTATCACGGGATGTTATTGCCGACTCCATCGAAACTGCTTGTAATGCTCAAAGCATGGATGGAGTGATTGCCATCGGTGGATGCGACAAAAATATGCCAGGAGCTATGATCGCTATGGCAAGGATGAATATTCCTGCAATTTTTGTCTATGGGGGAACCATTAAACCCGGTCACTACAACGGGGAAGATTTAACGGTAGTTAGTGCTTTTGAAGCGGTTGGCCAGCATAGTGCAGGTATCATAGATGATAACACATTATTAGCCATTGAACGCAATGCTTGTCCGGGTGCCGGTTCCTGTGGGGGAATGTTCACTGCTAATACCATGTCTTCGGCGTTTGAAGTGATGGGGATGAGTTTACCTTATTCGTCTACCATGGCCGCAGAAGATGCAGAAAAAGCAGACAGTACGGAAGAATCAGCTTTTGTCCTAGTTAATGCCATCCGTAAGCAGATTTTACCCAGTCAAATTTTAACCCGAAAAGCCTTTGAAAATGCAATTTCTGTGATTATGGCAGTAGGAGGTTCTACTAATGCTGTTTTACACCTTTTAGCCATAGCAAATACTATCGGTGTTAACTTAACTTTAGACGATTTTGAAACGATTCGTCAACGGGTTCCTGTACTCTGTGATTTGAAACCATCGGGACGCTATGTTACCGTTAATTTACATCAAGCCGGTGGCATTCCTCAAGTGATGAAAATGTTATTAAATCACGGATTATTACATGGGGATGCGTTAACTATTTCTGGTCAAACTATAGCGGAAATTTTAGCTGACGTACCCGATGAACCCCCTACTAATCAAGATGTCATTCGTCCTTGGAATAACCCTGTTTATAAAGAAGGACATTTAGCCATTTTAAAAGGTAATTTAGCCTCTGAAGGTGCTGTGGCAAAAATTAGTGGGGTTAAGAATCCTAAAATAACAGGACCAGCACGAGTATTTGAATCGGAAGAAGAATGTTTAAAGGCAATTTTAGCAGGCAAAATTAACGCAGGTGATGTCATTATTGTTCGCTACGAAGGTCCAAAAGGCGGCCCAGGAATGCGAGAAATGTTAGCACCAACGTCTGCTATTATTGGAGCAGGTTTAGGTGACTCTGTGGGCTTAATTACCGATGGTCGTTTCTCCGGCGGAACCTATGGGTTAGTGGTTGGTCATGTTGCTCCAGAAGCTTATGTCGGAGGAACCATTGGATTAGTAAAAGAGGGAGATAGTATCACCATTGATGCTAAAGAAAAGTTATTGCAAGTGAACGTTTCTGACGAAGAATTAGACCAACGTCGTGCTAACTGGAAAGCTCCTGAAGCTCGCTATAAAAGAGGGGTATTAGGGAAATATGCTAAGTTAGTTTCTTCTAGTAGTTTGGGAGCGGTTACTGACTTGAATTTGTTTTAATATTTAGGTGGGCATTGCCCACCTAACATAGCTATTATAAGCAATAATATTAGACAATTCTTTTTCTTTTGACTTCTTCTTTATCGAAAATAATTGGGTCTAAAACCCCGCCTTTTAAGGCGAATCGTTTTTGAGACGGAGCGTAAATCTTTGTCTCAAAACAACTTCTGACTTCTGACTTCTGACTTCTGACTTCGTTAATCTATGCCGACTCATCGCTTAATTATATTAGTTATTGGCTTAAGTGTAATTTTCGTATTAATCATTTGGCTAACTACTTCTATTTACCGACTTTATACACAAATTTCTTTTACAGCACCTTTATTAGCTAATTTTCTCATTTTTCTGATCATGGGATTATTAGGATTACTAATTTATGGCTTTATTTATTACTTTAATATTTTTTCTTCTAGGGGTTCTCGTCGTTATCAAAAAACTCATTCTCATCTTAAATTACCTGAACAAAAAACCGAAGCTGCTCAAGAAAATTTAAAAGCCATTCGTCGCCAACTGGAAACAATTGAAGACAAAGTGGCTCAAAAAGCTCTCTTAAATCGTTCCCAAGAAATTGCCGATAATTTGAACAGAGGAGAACTAAAAGTAGTCATTTTTGGAACAGGTTCAGCGGGTAAAACCTCTTTAGTCAACGCTTTATTAGGGGAAATTGTTGGAGAAGTAGAAGCAACGATGGGAACCACAAAAATAGGCGAAACTTATTGTCTGAAATTAAAGGGAGTATCCAGAGAAATTTTAATCACAGACACCCCCGGTATTCTCGAAGCAGGAATAGAAGGAACCGAACGAGAAACCTTAGCCAGACAGTTAGCAACCGAAGCAGATTTATTATTATTTGTAGTGGATAATGATTTAAGACAATCTGAATATAAACCCCTAAAAATTTTAGTGGATTTAGGTAAGCGATCACTCCTCGTTTTCAACAAAGTTGATCTCTACACAGAAGAAGAAGAAAGCCAAGTTTTAGACCAACTGAAACAAAGAGTAAAATCAATTATTCCTGAAAAGGATGTCATTTCCTTAGCAGCCAACCCCCAAAGTTTTACCTCACAAAATGGCGAGACGGTTCAACCGTTACCCAATATTACTCCCCTAATAAAACGACTGGCAGCTATCCTAAGAGCAGAGGGAGAAGACTTAATTGCAGACAATATTTTATTACAATCTCAACGGTTAGGAGAAGAAGCGAGAAAACTGATTGATCGTCAAAGAAAACGACAAAGTGAACAGATAATTGATCGTTATCAGTGGATTAGTGCCGGAGTAATTGCTGTTACACCTTTACCTGTAGTTGATATGTTAGCAACCGCCGCAGTTAATGCCCAAATGGTAATGGAAATAGGACAAGTTTATGGTTGCGAAATTAATCGCGATCGCGGTAAAGAATTAGCCCTATCTTTAGGTAAAACTTTAGTGAGTTTAGGCGTAGTAAAAGGGGCGATTGATCTGTTAGGAAAAGCCCTACAATTAAATATAGCAACCTATTTAGTTGGTAAGGTGATTCAAGGAGTCACTGCCGCTTATTTAACCCGTATTGCTGGTAAAAGTTTTGTTGAATATTTCCGTCAAGATCAAGACTGGGGAGATGGAGGGATCACAGAAGTGGTGCAAAGACAGTTTCAACTGAGTCGCAAAGATGAATTTCTCAAAGCTTTTGTTCAAGATGCTATTAGCAAAGTAGTGCAACCTTTATCAGACAGTTGGGAAGAAGAGAGAGAAGATATCGAACCCGTTAAACAACCCCCTTTACAACAAAAAGCTGTGTTAGAAGAAGAGGATGATGATTGGTAACAAGTGAGTGTATTCTATAGTGTTTCTTAGACTTATGAGGTTCACCCTGCCCTCCTGTAGAGACGTTGCATGCAACGTCTCTACAACAAACTATGTACCTCACGAGTATGAGAAGTGCTATATAGCAGTACAAAAAATATTTAGGACATTTCATCTCCTTTAGCTGTCATGCCGAGGTACGAGGAATCAACCTAACGTTCTAACCAATGAAAATTATGTAGAGTTTTTGTTGGAACTTTTTTGACGGAATAATATTCAAATTTTGAGAAGATTGAAGAGATTTGTAACGTATATATTATTTAGGAGTGATTATGCAGATCATGCCTCGCTTTTTGGTTAATTCTTTTAGTTTTGCTGCTACTGCGACTACTATGCTTGTTGCTGGTGCAGCACAAGCTCTCACCGTTGTACCGACTGATCTTAACCCTGGTGACGAATATCGCTTGGTGTTTGTCACCGACGGCACAAGAGATGCGACTTCATCTGACATCTCAGTTTACAACGATTTTGTGACGAATGATGTAACAGGAAGTCAACTGGAAATGGATTTAATGGCAGAGGGTTTGAATCCTGACTGGTTTGCGATCGGTTCGACGGCGACTGTGGATGCTATCGATAATACAAGCACAACTGGCACAGGTGTACCGGTGTACCTGATAACGGGGGAACGAGTTGCTGATGACTATGTTGATTTGTGGGACGGGTCGATTTCGAGAAACATTGACACAACCCCTAGCGATGACACTTTGACCGGACTTATTTCCGACTTTGATCTTCGTGTGTGGACCGGAACCTTTGACGGGGGTGTCAAGGAACCTTCGGGGACGGGGGTCTTAGGTGCCTTTGGCTCCGCCCCCGGGCTCGTGGGACAATCGTTATTCGGTATTTCTCTCGCTTCGGATCCTCGATGGTATTTTAATCGACCCTTCGGGTTCGATCAGGTCGTCCTGAGCCAGCGGATGTATGGGATGTCGTCAGTCCTTTCAGTTCCAGTTCCAGTCGTTCAATCCACGCCGGAACCCAGTAGTCTTCTTAGTTTTATCACATTAGGTGGAATGTTGCTAGGAACAGCAGCTCGTAGAGCTAGAAAGTAACTTGTATGAGGGGGAAAAAGCTTGGCTATTCTCCCTTTTCTCTATGTTTCGGATACCTGGCACTTCATACCATACCCACCGCACTTCATACCCACCCCTCCTTTCCACCAGTAGTTGAAATTACCAAAACTGCATACACACCCTAAAGAGACAAAACCTCAATGAGTAGAGCAAATCGTGTGAACGTGAGAAATTAGACGTAGTTTAGAGTTACACATAATCTAAATTTGATATAAGATCAGTGGGTAGACCGATTATTGATCAGGAAAATAGTTCATTATGGATACTGCCATTACCCAATTGATTTTTCAAACCCTCAGCGCATTTCTTAATATCTACTTAGTATTAATCTTTATTCGTATTCTCTTGTCATGGTTTCAAACCGCACAATGGGCTTACAGTGCCATGTCTTTTTTAAGCCCCATTACTGACCCTTATCTTAACATTTTTCGTTCCTTTATTCCCCCATTAGGTGGTATTGACTTTTCCGCCATTTTAGCAATTTTTGCTTTACAATTTGTAGCGAGAATATTAACCAGCCTTACTCCTGTTTCTACAGGGTTTTAAAGGTTTGAAATAAGACCCCATTCCTATATGGGGTCTTGAGATATTTAGAAAATAGGTGTTACTTTACTGGTAAATCCAGAAGCTTTAAATTTTTTTAATTTTAACGGAGTAGGTTGATTAGCCGGAACCGTAATTCTCACTTCAAAATCACTCACCCCTGGGGGAACTTCTGCAATAGAACCGACACGGCTTCGATTTTGCAAAGCAGGTTCATTGTTCGCGTCTAAAATGCGCCCAAATACATCAGCATCATAAACCGTTTTACCGGATGTATTTTTGGCTTTTCCTGTGATAATATAACAATCGGCCGGCAGACTTGAACCGCCACTGGTAACATTTCCTTCTGCTAATTCTGGAGGGCAATCTTTATAAGAGATATCCAATAGTTGAATATTAGTTAAAGCTAATGCTGGTTGACTCCATAAGCTGGTGAGTAAGGAGAATACACACCCTATTATTATAGCGATCGCATAAGTTTTAATAGACTGTAACATTAATCATTTCCTCAACTTGTGGTCTTAAGGTAATCTGGGTTTCTCAATTATTATAGTAATTAGAAAACAACCTTAATTTTTGTTTATTTTGAAAATTAAGCATAAGGATATTGTGCAGGCAAAACTAACAGATATTAATTTTGCTTGAATTGTTGGCAATCTTGAAAAGCGGGTGACGCGATTCGAACGCGCGACATTCACCTTGGCAAGGTGACGCTCTACCACTGAGCTACACCCGCATTTTCTAACACTAAACTTCAGTATGGCATAAGATCATAAAAATGTCAACCTTAAATTAATTCTAAATTCTACATTTTTAACCCCCCTGGCGAGAAATCCCCGATTGAGCAAGGAAGCTCGCGGAGGTTTCCTCCGCAAGAGCCGGTCTTGCTTGAGGGACGAAAATCTCCGGATGAAAGCCA
>JASJDD010000309.1 GCA_030065735.1 Crocosphaera sp. | reverse complement strand
AACTAGAAGGGGGAAATCTTCCCCTAGACAGGGAAGGAAAGTTAAATCTGCTTCAAAACCAGTAGTTTTTTCAAACAGTAAAATCCACGGGGAGTCACCGATGCCCCAAAACTGTTAGCCTAATAAGACATTGTTAGATATTAATAGGTTTTTAGTAGGTGTTATCGGTTTTCTCTTAATATTGTATCAAGATGAGTTTATTTGTTGGCGATCGCATTTTAGTTCCCATTGATTTTTCTCAAGATTCTTTTAATGCTCTTGATGAAACTTTAAACTTTATCCAAGACCCCAATAAAGTAACGGTTATTCATGTTTTATTACCGTTAGAATCAGTTGATCCTGCGGTTATTTGGTCGACGTTGAATAATGACACTCGTGAGCATAATGTTAAAAATTATTTTTATGAACGTTATCCTAAATCTTTAGTTGGCCACTTAAACTTCGTGGTTAAAATAGGAAATCCTAGCCTAAAAATTGTTGATTATGCCAAAAAAAATAACATTGATTTAATTGTTATTGCTTCCCATGGCCGTACAGGATTAAATCGGTTACTGTTAGGTTCAGTCACTGAAAAAGTGGTTCGTTTAGCCCAATGTCCTGTGTTAGTTTGGCGTGAGACCCCATCGTCAACGACAGGGTTTAAATAAGTCTAGAGACATTTAATAATGTCTTAAAAATTACATACAACCTTTTACAGAAACGGTATAAGTCTTTGCGATGGAAATAGGATCACCGACGAATAAATTAACTTGAATGGGTATATTATTCTCTTTCGGAACTCCTTGAATTTCTATTACTTGCCCTACGGTGTAACTTTTTTGTTCGTTGTAGATTTCATCGGCAGTATTATCATTATATTTAAGATAAGCTCTGACTTTATACTCTCCTTCACTTTTAGGCGTAAAAGTAACAATATATTCTTTATATTGTTTGAGAGGAATAATAGAAAAATCTGTGTTCCAGTTATTATTTACACCTACACTAGCAGGACCAAAAACAGGAATAGAAACACCCGGTTGAGAAACGGTTTTCGTTACCTCCGTTTCATCTTCTTGTTGTCCACCCACAACAGGAAAAGCGGTACAAGTTTCTGCATAACTAGGTTGTATTTTAAGGGCTAATAAATTAGCTCCTATTAGTAGGCTAATTTCTAATAAACGAGTTAGGTTTTTATTTAAAACACAGTTCATCATTGTTATCTTGTTCAAATTATATAGAAAACATAGGAAATTGTACCATAAACATTTAGATTATACTAAGAAATCACAAATCTTTAAATTGTATTTCCTGTTTACTAAAGGGTAAGTCTTGATTAATAGCAGTAATTTCTTCTTGTTCCATTTGATTAATTTCTGGGATATAATGAGCAAGAATTTGGGACATTTTCTGGTCATAAAATCGGTGTAAACTGTAATTAGGAGTTGCAGGAAAACCCCGTCTTCTTTTGTGTCTTCCTCCGGCCCCTGGATCAAACATGGTTATTCCTTCTTTTATGGCCCATTCTATGGGTTGATAATAACAAGCTTCAAAATGAAGACAGTCATATTCTTCAAATGATCCCCAATAACGACCATACAAATTATCATCTTTTCTAATACAAAAAGACATTCCTACCGGCTT
Organism: Crocosphaera sp.; assembly: GCA_030065735.1. Classification (GTDB taxonomy): domain Bacteria; phylum Cyanobacteriota; class Cyanobacteriia; order Cyanobacteriales; family Microcystaceae; genus Crocosphaera. Next base: position 4,717 of record JASJDD010000309.1, on the reverse strand, counting down.
ATGATCATCATAATCTGTATAAGCAGCAATTAGAACAACCCGATGGGAATAATGAGGATAAAGTTGCTCAAAAAATTTACGAGTTAAATATTGACTTCCCCAATAAAACTTTTCACAAGTATTACTATAAAAGCGATGAATCATGGGATACAAATGATGAGGAATATCATCTCCTGTTAATACTTTCATGGTTAAGTTAGCTTTACCAACTGCTTTTCTTTCTCGCTTAATATTACGTCTTTGGTTAGCGTTAAACTGTTTTAAATAGTCATTAAAATTATTAAAACTGGGATTAGACCAAATGTAACTATGATGTAACCAACTACTAAACCCACAATTTTCAATCATCGGTTTCCAGTCGGGATCAACAAACAAAAAATGACACCCTGACAGTTTATTTTGATCACAAAAATGGTCAATTGCTGCTACCATTATTTGCGTTATTTCGGCTTCGTTTTCGTTAGGTGCAATTAAAAAACGATAACCCACCGCAGGGGTAAAAGGTGTCATCCCCAAGAGTTTTGGATAATAGGGAATACCCAAACGATGAGATAAGTCGGCCCATTGATGATCAAAAACAAATTCCCCATAACTATGACCTTTAATATACAAAGGTGCAGCACCAATTAACTGTTTATCTCGCCATATTGTTAGATGACAAGGTTGCCATCCTGTACGTGGAGTTGCACTTTTAGATGTTTCGATATTATTGAGCCATTCCCATTCTAAAAAAGGAGTTTTTAAGGGAGTTGCAAGTTCATCCCAAACTTGTTTAGGTATTTCAGAAATTTTTTGTATCCAACTGATGGAGTATTGTGGTTTTGCTCGTTTAAACATAGATTAACCTTGTCTGGGTAACTTTCCCTCTAGGATAATCAATTTTGAGTGAGATGACACCCTAAATTGTTCAATCATTGACCAGTGGAATGTAGGATGTAGAATGTAGAATGAGCAAAAAAATTAATTCTAAATTCTAAATTCTAAATTCTAAATTGATAATACTTTATAGTGTAAGAAAATTTCTTGTTCTATTTGTTCTAAGCTTAATAATTGTAATTTTTTAGCTTGAGAAGAAAGAAAACCTAATCCTTCGACTGGAGTTGGTGCTGTTTTTCCCCCTAAAATAAAAGGACATATAGTTAACCAAAATTCATCGATTAAATTTTGTTCTAAACAACTCGCTACGATTTCCCCACCTCCTAAAATTGCTACACTATTTAATCCTATTTCTTTTAAGTGTTTAAATGCTGCAACTAAGTTAATTTTTCCTGTCTCCATAGCAGAAAATTTTAACACTTTTTCAAAGTTTGAAGTATTATTTTTTGCCCCTTCTTCTGTAGTAATTAACCAATGAGGGACAGGTTGAGAAAAAAAGCGTAAATTATCAGCTATTTTCCCCGAAGCAGAAACAACAATATTAATGGGTTGACTGGGTTGATTATTGTGTTTACGATTGGCTAATAATTCAGGGTTTTTAACGGTTAAAGTTGTGCCATAAGCTCGTAATGTTCCTGCACCAAATATAACACCATCGACTAATGAGATTTGTTGTTCTAAATGATTCTTGTCAATATCTGAGCCAAAACTCGCTGCATTGCGTTGAAAATCAGCAATTTTACCATCAGCCGTCATAGCTAAAATAACTGTTGTTTTGGGTTTATTTTTCATCTGCAAAGTTTATACTATTTTCATCAACTTAGTTATGATGAAGACGTGAACTGCTTTTATGACATCTAGGACAAACAGCTTTTTTCGAGTTGCTTTCTACTTCTAAAATCAGAGTGTTTTCTAATTGTTTTTGTGATTTTACATTTACTCCTTCAAGAGAAAGAAGTTTAGTTAACTGTCGTTTCATTTTTGTAATTTATGATAATATTGCTAATATTTTAGCATAATAAGTATTGTAGAACCTTATTTTCCCAATTTTCATCATTCAGATGATCTTTCAGTTCACTTACTACCTTTGGCATTTGTTCTTTTTGGAGAATTTCCTCTAGAATATTTGCTGCCATCCTAAGAGTAGATTCATCATTAGAGGAACGGATAAGATTGCTTAAAGCTGCGATGGCTGTTTTATTACTAGGGTCAATCTTCTCTAAAATATTTGCTGCCCTCATAAGAGTCCATTGATTATTAGAGGAACGGATAAGGACAACAGAGTTATAAATTTAAGTGATGGAGACATCAATCATGACTTCTTTACAACGCCTTGTCCAATACATCATTATCCTCAATTTTATACTTAACCTGTTTTCCTTTATCAATATTAAACCTGATCTATCTCACGTTTTTGATGAGTTACCTTTAAGTGAAGAAGCGTGTGAGATTTGCAATTTTGCAGAGATTTGCAAAGCAGTACACTAACTTTTATTCAAGAGATTTAAAAAGCTCTTCATTTTAATTCTAAAATTGAGGGTTTGCACTCTTTAAAGGGTAAGGTGGGCAAATTAAACACTTTTCTGAAAGGATCATAATCTTTATCATCTTTGCCCACCCTACAACTAAATAATTTTCATTAATTACATTAGTCAACATACCATTAAGAATTAATCCACTGAGAAAATTCTTGAGAAAAGGTATCTAAAGAAAGTAAATTTATAGTGGAATCTTGTTTAACAATTTGATGGGTTTTTGGGGTATTATATCCCCAATCGGCTAATAATAAGTTAACTTCTGTTAAATCGGGTTGACTTTTTACTTTGTTTAAAGTTCTCAATAAATCTTCAATAAACCATAAATTATTAGGACTTTCTTGATTATTTTTAAGAATTTGACGTAAGGTTTCATACTTGGGTTGTTTAACTTCTTTGCCAAAGATATGATTTTCAGGAAAAGATAAATTTTGTTGTTTTAAAAGCTGTTTAACAAATCTTCCTTCTTTTGTTGTCACAATATATAAAAGCGGAGAAGAATCTAATATTTGACCCAATTTTTCTAACACTCCTGGATAAAATTCGTGTAAACTTAACCAAGTCTCTAAATTTGTTTTAATCCAATCATCTCTTACTCCATCAAGTGCAGTCATCACTTGTTGTTTATTTAAGTTTTCTTTTTCTACAATTTCAGAACAAATATTATGCCAGTTCCTTTCAATATTTTCTTTTTTATACTCTAATACTAATGCTCTTAATAAAATAGGCATTTCCCAACCAGTTTCAATGACGGGACGTAACTGATAAAAAGAATTTGCCCATATTTCTAGATCATCTTGAGAGTGATCATTCCATATATGCTGATACGTTCTGATGGTTGTTTGGAAATATTCCTTTAAACCGTTGCAAATAACTCCATCAAAATCGAGGGCTAAGATTTTTGGGCTAGAATAATTGACCATAACTAACTATTGATTGTTCTGTATCATTTTAATACAGGGCAATTCTCAAGTAAGATAAAAGTAGGAAGAATTTAAACATTATAGTTGTTAATGAAATTATCTAATCTTTGACAAGGAGAAACCATTGCAAAAAGAGTCAGCTTATTGGTTAGCTTGGTCGAAAATACCGGGAGTTGGACCCATCTTATTAAAACGGGTTTGGCAAAAGTTTAACAGCTTAGAAACAGCTTGGAAAGCCTCTGCAACTGAATTAGGACAAGTAGAAGGAATCGGGGCAAAATTACTAAAAACCATTGAACAAAAGCGATCGCAGATTAACCCCCCAGACTTATTAAAGCAACATTTACAAACAAATCCCCAATTTTGGACCCCTAGCGATGATAATTATCCCCGTTTATTATTAGAAATTCCCAGTCCTCCCCCTTTGCTTTATTATCAGGGACAAGTGAATTTATTGGAAAATCAGGGACAAACCCCCTTAGTGGCTATTGTTGGCACTCGTTACCCCACCGAACATGGTCGTCGTTGGACTCATAAGATTGCCATAGCCTTAGTTAAACACGGGTTTACAGTGGTTTCAGGGATGGCTGCGGGTATTGATGGGATTGCCCATCAAGCTTCCTTAGAAGCCGCCGGAAGGACCATTGCCGTGTTAGGAACGGGGGTTGATTTGGTTTATCCGAGTCATCATCGTCAACTGCATCGAAATCTAGAAAAACACGGTTTAATCATTAGTGAATATCCCGCCGGAACTCCAGGCGATCGTCGTCATTTTCCAGCGAGAAATCGCATTATTGCTGGGTTAAGTCGGGCTGTTTTGGTGATGGAAGCACCAGAAAAATCGGGAGCTTTAATTACAGCACGGTATGCTAACGAGTTTTGTCGAGATGTTTATACTTTGCCTAACTCTCCTGAAGTTGTTCAAGCTAGAGGGTGTTTAAGATTAATTCATCAAGGGGCAGAAATGATTGTGACAGAAGATGAGTTATTAGAAATGTTGGGAGCTATTCCGGAGTTGGATCAGGGTAAACAGTTATCATTATTTGATGTGAAGGAAACTGAAACGTTACCTAAATTAGAACCTCAGTTATTAAGAATATTTCAAGCGATTTCTAATCAAGGAACCTCTTTTGATGTCATTGTGGAAAAATCAGGTTTACCCACTGCTCAAGTTTCAGGAGGATTATTACAATTAGAGTTGGAAGGATTAATTACTCAGTTACCCGGAATGCGTTATCAGAAAACTTGACACTCTCCTGATTCGGCTACGCTAAAATCAGGAGATTCTTTCCTCATAGACACTTATCTAGCCAATCAGAAATTGACCCCGATAGAACGTCTCCGAAAGCATTTTGAGGTGCGATCCAAGGCGAGGAAACCTCG
>JASJDD010000308.1 GCA_030065735.1 Crocosphaera sp. | reverse complement strand
CTCGTCGGAGATTGAGCCTGGGAACCCTCAACAGTTAAATCTGTTTGAGTGGATGGATGGAGAGGTGATTTTTCATCAGAATCCCCAACCTCAGCGATAGCAGGTTGGGGTTCTTCAACAAATAGAAAGCTCAAAGAACGATGATCTTATAGAAGAAGCTAATAAGTGATTAAATAGCACTAATTCAAAAGATTCAAAAGACGCTCCTCTCGAATTTTTACATGACGTACTAACACAATTAGTTAAATTGCTTAATCAAAAAAACGCTTCTAATACTAATACAAATTAATTTTGTTATAATCTAAATAAATAAGTTGAATTTATGGCTAGTAACAACCAATCCTTAAGCTTCCCGTTAATTTCTCTGAGTCTTTTTTCGGGAGAAATGTAACGGGAGTCCTCTTTTGGCATTTAAGATAGAAAAATCTTGTCAGAAGTCAAGACAAAATTAGGGAATTCTGGCGACATCAGGATAAAATATTAATTACAATGGGACTAAAGAAGCAAAATTTTAGATTAAATTTTCCCCACCGACTTATACCCATCAGATTACATGACCAGTCTTGCCACTTCTAACCACCGTTACGCCTCATCCTCACAAACCTCCATGAAATCATCTCACTTACCCAGTGATAGCGCACTTGGCCTTATTTCAACCCATAGTTTTCCTGCCATTGTGGGAACTGCTGACATGATGCTCAAGTCAGCCGATGTGACGTTAGTGGGATATGAAAAAATTGGTAGTGGACACTGTACCGCTATTGTACGAGGTAAAGTGGCTAATGTTCGTCTAGCAGTAGAAGAAGGGGCGAAAACGGCTGAAAAATTCGGTCAATTAATCTCCAAGTTAGTCATTCCCCGTCCTATGCCTAACTTAGAGGCGGTTTTCCCCATTGGTAGTCATTTAGTGGAAATTGCCCAACAACAACAGGGTTATAGTCGTCTCAGTAATCGTTCCATTGGACTGTTGGAAACGAGAGGCTTTCCGGCGATGGTAGGAGCAGCAGATGCTATGTTAAAGTCGGCTGATGTGCAGTTGGCTTCCTATGAAATTATTGGCGATGGACTCTGTACCGCCATTATTCGCGGTTCAGTGGCCAATGTGGCTGTGGCCATTGAAGCAGGAATGCACGAAGCGGAAAAAATTGGGGAATTACACGCCATGATGGTCATTCCCAGACTCCTAGAAGATTTAGAACATACCTTACCGGTGGCTACTTACTGGCGTGAAGAAAAAGAACCTCTACCCATGTTAATGCCGACACCAGTTAAACAACATCAGCGGGAATTATTAGCGTTACCAGAATTAGAAAAAAAGCCCTTGGTGATGAAAAAACCAGCCGAAATTGAAGAAACCATTGAAATTAAACCAGAAAACTTTTGAGCGAGAGTTAGCTCGTCCGTTGTAATCGATAAATTAACAATTAGAAATCCAAACTCAAATATTGATACACTAAATTGAAAACTGCTATGAGAGGACTTTGGTTAGAAAATCAGCAATTACAATTAAAAACCGATCTTCCTATTCCTGAACCAGAGAGTGACGAAGCATTAGTTAAAGTGCTACAAGCCGGAATTTGTAATACAGACTTAGAATTATTGCGGGGTTATTATCCTTATCAGGGGGTTTTGGGACACGAATTTGTCGGTGTTGTCGAACAAGGCCCCCAACATCTTATCAATAAACGAGTTGTGGGTGAAATCAATGCCGTTTGTGGTCACTGTCGTTTTTGTCTTGGGGGTTCTCCCACCCATTGCGAAAATCGGACTGTTTTAGGCATTGTTAATCGGAATGGGGCTTTGGCTGATTATTTAACCCTACCTCTTAACAATTTACACTTAGTTCCTGATAATGTCAGTAACGATGTGGCTACGTTTACCGAACCTTTGGCCGCTGCTTTGGAAATTCAGCAACAGATAGCCATTAATGAAAATCAACGGGTTTTAGTGGTAGGGGATGGGAAATTAGGACAATTAGTCGCCCAAACTTTAGCCTTAACTGGGTGTGATTTATGGGTTATTGGTCGTCACCCCGACAAATTAGCCAATCTTGCTGCGAGAGGTATTAAAACTGGTTTAGAAACAGATGTCAAACCAAGAAACTTTGATATTGCTGTAGAATGTACTGGAAACCCTCAAGGGTTTGATTTAGCCCGTCGTTGTCTCTATCCCCGTGGTATTTTAGTCTTAAAAAGTACCTATGCAGGGAAATTAACCCTAGATGCTTCAGCTTTAGTGGTCGATGAGATTACGATCATTGGTTCTCGGTGCGGTCCTTTTGCTGCTGCTTTAGAACTTTTAGAAAAAGAACAAATCAACGTTACACCTTTGATACATGGGCGTTATCCCTTAGATAAAGGACTTCAAGCCTTTGAAACGGCACAAAAACGGGGAATTTTGAAAGTCTTAGTCGAGATTAATAACTAAGGTCAATCTCCAGTAAAAATTGGCTCTTTAGAATAACCAAAATTATTCTAAGAATTGAATGTTATTTATTAACTTTCAATCTCATATTAAAGATTATAGCATTACAAAAAATAGTTAGGACATATAGACTTTAGTCAGGAGTGAGGAGGAATTTAGAGACTAGACATTTTGTAACATAGTGCTGTTTATTATTTATGTCCAACTACTTAGTAATAACTAATTTAATCAACAAAACTGATCGGATAATAAACCCATTGTTGATTTTCCAAATTGAATTTTGCTTGTATAAATTTTGCTCCTTTGAGGTCTTTTAAACAGTAATTAATCATAGAAACAGGTCGGTTTAAGCGGTTACTCAATGTCTTGACCGTTATCCCTTCAGGGTGAGTTAAAATTAATTCTAAAATCCTCTCTTTTGTCGTGGGGCCAGGGGTTGAAGAAATAATAGTAAATGGCAAGGTTAAGTCTATAAATATGTTCAAAAAGGACAGTTTTTAAGACTTAAGAAAATTCCATAATGTTCCACTATTTCAACTTAATTCAGTTTCGTTGACTTGGTATTTCTTATGGGATTACTTTCCCACCAAGAATTAAGGGGATAGTACAAAACTGGGGCCCACAAACTACTCAAAATAGCTGAGGATAAAACCAATTGTTGATACTCTTGCCAAATATCTTCAAAAGACCTTATCCTTAGCAAAACATATTGGACTGAGGTAATGGTTTCAGCAATAATTACCATGAAGAAAACCATCAAAGCAACAGAAATAAAATCCTCATGAATATATTTATGTTTTTGGAAACGTGCGGTTAAGACTGCAACTACCACTAAACTGACAATATGAGAGGGATAAGCGCCGGTTAACCCATCTTGAATCAAACCCATGACTAATCCTGCGATCGCCCCTTGAAAGACGGTTCTTTTGGTACTCCAAACCACCACCCAAATCAAAATCCAATTGGTACCAATACCGAGTAATTCCATCCCTGGAAGACGAGTCAGAGACAATAATAAACACAAAGTCGCAGAACTACAGATAATGACTTTATTGAGAAATGAATATCGTCTCCAAAACCCCATAATACTAAATTATTTACTCTTATAAGGATGAATCACCGCCCATTCCAAGTCATTAATGGGAGCCGTTAATAAGACCTTCGCTTCTGGGGCCGGGCCTTTTTCTAAATCCACAGACTGAATACGTCCAATGGGTAAAGCATCAGGAAACAAACGACTCACCGGAGAAGTGCTAATGGTATCTCCAGGACTGACTTGAGGGACTTTCTCAAAAAAGCGCATGACAGCGATGCGAGAACTGCCACCAATGATGACCCCCATCGTTCCCGTCCGACTCACCCTAGCTCCAACACGACTGGTGGGATCACTAATTAATAAGACGCGACTGGTGTGGGGAGTCACATCAACCACGCGGCCAACTAAACCCCCAATTCCTGTCACCACAAATCCCTCTTCCACACCATCTTGACTACCCCGGCCCAGAACAATTTGTTTCCACCAATCATCAGCACTGCGGGCAATAATGGGGGCAGCAATGACTTCTTGTTGTTGTGCTTCAAAATAGCCTAATAATTTCTGTAATTGTTCATTTTTTCGCTCTAATTCTACAACACGCTGTTGCAATTCCGTAATACGCGCGTTGGTTAGTCGCTCTTGTAAGAGTTCAGGGGATTCCGACTGTAAGGGACGACTGACCCAATAATACAGTTCTAAAATAGGAGCCCCTTGAGTTTGGCGTAAAAACCAGCCAATGCCTAAAGCAACTGCTGCCCAGACCAGTTTAGAGCCATATCGACCGTACCAACGACGTATTATCACGATTATTTGCCTATTTCTCTTCTGTTTACACCATTTGAGAGCTTTGGCTCATGACCCGATCTAAAACAGTGGGATTTTTCAACACTTCTCCAGTGCCTTTAACCACACAGCGTAAAGGATCTTCAGCAATATGGGTGACAATGCCTGTTTCATGGGAAAGTAATGTATCAATACCCCGCAATAAGGCTCCACCACCGGCCAACATGATACCGCGATCGATGATATCTGCTGCTAATTCTGGGGGAGTGCGTTCTAAAGTCCGTTTAATGGCATCAACGATCACCGCTAAAGGTTCGGCCATGCTTTCTCTAATTTCTTCTCCTTTTATGGTGGCAGTTCGAGGCAACCCTGACATTAAATGTAACCCTCGCACTTCCATTTTCGGTTCGTCTTCATGGCGCATGGGATAAGCAGAGGCTAAGCGAATTTTAATTTCTTCGGCGGTACGTTCCCCAATGACCATGTTATGGACTTTTTTCATGTACTGGATAATCGACTCAGTTAACTCGTCTCCAGCGACTCTGACCGACTCACTTAACACCCGCCCCTGTAAACTGAGAACGGCGACTTCGGTGGTTCCCCCACCAATGTCTACAATCATGTTTCCGGTCGCTTCTGTGACGGGTAAACCGGCTCCCAAAGCTGCTGCGACTGGTTCTTCAATCAATCCGACATCTCTGGCTCCGGCTTCCCTAGCAGCGTCAATAACGGCTCTTCTTTCCACTTCTGTAATCCCACTAGGAATGCCAATGACCATCCTGGGGTTTCCTAAGGGACTCCCTTCATGGGCCCGTTGAATAAATTCTTTGAGCATGATCATGGCACTCAAAAAGTCCGCAATCACCCCATCTCGTAAAGGGCGCAAAGCCACCACATTACCAGGGGTACGGCCCAACATTTTCTTGGCCTCTTCTCCCACCGCTAAGGGAATTTTGCGATCCTGATCAATGGCCACAACCGATGGCTCTTCGAGTACAATGCCTTTACCCGATACATAGACTAGGGTGTTAGCAGTCCCTAAATCTATACCCATGTCCCGTGAGAGGGAAAAACGACTAAAAATACCCACGTTTGTTTACGCCCCTTATTATATAAAGACTACTATGACTTAATGATCCACGGAGGATCGAACGGATTTTATTACGTTTCTTTGAGTAAGTCTAGCGATATTAATCAATTTATACTAGAAAACCAATAAAGGATCAGCATAAGTTATCAGTAATGTCATGCTAGACTGAGGTCAAGCTGTTTTTGTTCCTGTTCTAGATCGAAGCTCTTGCCATTCATGCCAAGCTTAATAATATTGACCAATTGCTTTAATACTTAGGGAATAATCGTAGTTTGTTTGCTTTAAAATCCATTTCACATAGGTGTTACTATTGGGACCAGGAAAGTATCGATAACAGTAATTATAAGGATAAATAATCGGACTTTTTTCAATGGTTTGGGCGAGTTGATTTCCTAAAGTTTCTGTCCAGTAAGTTTCGCACCAACTTGCCCCATTACCAACTCCACTTTCGGGGTTCATTAAATTTTTATGCAAGTGTCCCCAACTGTTTTGAGAGAGAGAAGGAGTTTGCCAAATTTCCCATCGATCTTTTTGATTTCCTCTGATAATAACATACCAATAGTGAACGGCAATAAAACCAACAATCGGTATTTTTGCTGCTCTTAATTGGACGATTATTTTCATACTCTTTTTGAGGTTCAAGGGTTAATCATAGGTTACTATAGCACTATTGAGTTAACGAATTCAGAATTCTGAATTCTGAATTCTGAATTCAGAAGTTCCTCACTACTACCATGCGCTATCGCACAGAAGTTATTTTTTCTCCCACTAATTTTTACTTCTGACTTCACACTTCTGACTTCTGACTTCTTGAAGTTCCGTCTCAAAAACTGTTCGCCTTCAAAGCAGTTTTCAAATCAATAGATTAAACATAAAAGAACAAATTCCCCCCTGTTGCTGAGCTTGTCGAAGTACACTCCCCACCCATCCCACACTTCCCCCACTCACTTAACCGAAATATTGATACACCCAATTGAAAACTG
>JASJDD010000030.1 GCA_030065735.1 Crocosphaera sp. | reverse complement strand
TGACGCACTATAATAACGCGAGTAGTCAATCTTCCTATCCTCTCTCGGAATTATCAATTTCTAGATTACAGGTTCTTGGGGCTTTATACTAAACTTATTTTGATATTTGTCAGATTTCTTATTAATATTTTTGAATTATTTTTTATAATCTATGATTTTAAAGGAAAATTTTTTATCTCAATTATCTTCTTCAGATTATCATAAAAATAAAAGTTTTGAAATAGGTTTAATTATTGTTTTTGCCCTTATTACTTTCATTGGTATATTAAATCATGCTATGTGGCGTGATGAGTTAAACGGCTGGCTAATCGCTAGGGATAGTTATTCTTTTATTCATTTTTTTAGCAACATTAAATATGAGGGTCATCCTTTAATTTGGTATGTTTGTTTATGGTTTTTAAATCAGATAACAGGTAATCCTCTTGGAATGCAGATTTTTCATTGGTTAATTGCTGTTACTACAATTGCTATTTTTATTCTGTTTTCTCCTTTTACTAAAACTCAAAAAATATTATTTACTTTTGGTTATTTACCTTTGTATGAATATTCGATTATTAGTCGTAATTATTGCATTGGTATTTTATCGATTTTTCTTTTTTGTACCTGTTTTGAAACTCGCTACAAATCTTATCTTCCTTTAGGCTTCATCTTAGCTATTATGGCTAATACTAATGCTTATTGTTTACTGATATCATTAGCATTAGGGTTTATTTTAACCATTGAATATATTTTTAGACGTTATTTTCAGTATCAAACCAACGCAAACCAATATAATATTCTTTTTTCTTTAACTATCTTTTTAATAGGAATAATTATATCAGTTTTAATGTTATTACCTCCTGCCGATAGTACCTTACAAGGAGGAGCAAGTCAATGGTTTTTTCAGTTAGATTTTAATCGTTTAACCCAAACCATTACGAGAGTTTGGCGTAGTTATATTTTAGTGATTATTCCCAGTGATTCTAAACCGATAGATTTGTTTATTTTTTCATTTTTCTCTCTTGCTTTATTGGCGTTTTCTATATTAATTTTGATTAGAAAACCTATGGCTTTACTATTTTATTTAGTAGGAAGTTTAGAAATTCTTGCTTTTACTTACGCTAAATTTTTAGGTTCTCAAAGACACTACGGACATTTATATATAATCTTTATTACTGCTTTATGGATAGGTCATTATTATATTAATTCTACAGTAATCATCACGTTTTTGAAGAGTATTTCTTATCAATTATCAAAAACCATTTCCCATTGGACAAGTTTTGCTTCCCATCATAAAAAATCTTTTTTGTTGATTATATTATGGTTACAAGTGATTGCCGGAATTGTCGCTTTTAGTCGGGACTTAATAACCCCTTATTCCAGTAGTAAAGTTACCGCAGAATTTATCAAAAATAATGAGTTGTCAAAGCATTTTATTGTAGGGAGTGAAGATTTTACTATTGCCCCTATTAGTGGTTATCTTAATCAGAAAATATACTATCCTGAAATTCAAGAGTTCGGTAGTTATGTTCTTTTTAAAAATGAACGAATAAGTGTTAATGATGATGATATTATTAATCAAATGACTCAACTTATAGCTAAGGAAAACAAAGACATTTTGTTGATCATGAATAGAACTTTTTTAGGTCAATCTTCTGATTTGAAGATTAAATTTATAGAAAAATTTACTCAATCGTTTATCTATAATGAAAAGTATTATCTCTATTTAGTACAATCATCCTCTAAGTCAAGTTAATTAATATGATAAAAACAAATAAAAAAAATGATATTATCTGGTTTTTCTTACTGCTAATCTTAGCCTTATTTTTATGGCTCTTTAATTTAGGAACTCTTCCTTTAAGAGACTGGGATGAAGGATACTATGCTACTGTAGCACAAGATATGTTTCAGTCGGGAAACTGGCTTTATTTAACTTATGCAGATCAGCCTTTTTTATTAAAACCACCGTTAATTATTTGGCTAATTAATATCAGTTATAATTTAGGAGGTATCAATGAATTTACCACCCGTTTTCCTTGTGCTTTGTTAACCGCTTTTGGTGTTCCTTTACTGTATTTACTTGGAAAAAATTTATTTTCTAAGCAACAGCCGGCTATTTTCAGTAGTTTAGTTTATTTAACTTTATTACCCATTGTACGTCATGGACGTTTAGCCATGATAGATGGTATTATTAATACCTTTCTTATCTTTTCCATCTTATCTTTAGTGAAGTCTAAAAAGCAACCTTTATGGTCAATTGGTTTTGGTCTTGGACTCGGATTAATTGCATTAAGTAAAGGAATTTTAGCTTTAGCTTTGGGGGGAATTTTAGGTATTTATATTCTTTGGGATAGGGAACAAAAAACTATAGCAACTTTTTTAATTAAAATAACACAAATTATTGGTTTACAATGGATATTTGATGAGCGATTTAAACAAATTTTTATTCTTTCTAAAAAAGAGCAAAAAAGTCTGATTAAGAATCAGACTTTATGGTTTGGTTTATGTCTAGGATTTTTACCTGTCATAATTTGGTATTATTTACAAATTAATTATTATGGAGAACAATTCATCCACGTTCATTTTTTACAACAAAATTTTGATCGTTTATCCACTGCTGTTGAGGGAAACAGTGGTTTACCTTGGTATTACATTTTAGAATTAATTAAATATAGTTTACCTTGGTTACTATTTTTACCGAGTGGCTTATTTTTAGCCTGGAAAAAGCGTCAAAAAAGTTGGGGTAAATTAGTGTTAACTGGTTTTTTCCTATTTTTAGGAATTATTACTATTATGGGGACTAAACTTCCTTGGTATATTATGCCTATTTATCCTTTTTTTGCTTTAGCAGTTGGCTATTATTTAAGTTATTTATATGAACTTAAAAAATATTATTATCAACCATTATTATTCAGTTTCTTTGGTTTAAGTATCATGAGCGTAGTTGGCGGTATATATTTATGGAAAGAAACTCAAGACATTTTACTTACTATTATGGCCTGTATTCTTTTTATCACCTTTCTATTAACGAGCCAAAAACTCAAACGAAATTCTCCTAATTTTATTCATATTCTTATTATTGGTCTATATAGTAGTTTAGCGTTGTTTATAACATCAAATTCTTGGGTATGGGAACTAAATGAAGCATTTGAAGTTAAACCTATTGCTAACCTAATTAAAGAAAATACACCGACAGAAACCATTATCTATACTTCATTCGAGTATAGTCGTCCTAGTTTAGATTTTTATAGCAATCGCCAGATACTTGCTGAGGATAACACTACATTACAACAACTTGCTTCAACCTCATCTTATTTGTTATTAGATGAGCAAACTTTTGACAATTTAAAGTTAACTAATGTTAAAATACTAGGAGAGGTCAATGGATTTCTTTTGATTTCTACAAATAATCAACAGTCAAAGTAGTTAGAGAGAGTTGAATGACAACCAAAAGAATAATATTAATTGTTTTAACTATTATTTCACTTATCCCGGTTCTTTTATCATTAATTGGTAGTATTAATCAACCCCAAGTTCAATCAAATTTACAACTTTATCAAACTAATTTAGCGTTGCAAGCATCAGAATTTTCAGGTGATAATATTAGTGAATTTGAGCAAATTCGTGAATCCGTATTGGGAAAAAATCCTTATGAAGCTGCTATTCAACAATATCAAGATGCTCTTAACCTTTCTGAAAAAAATCTACAACAGCTAGAAAATAATTTAAAAATTATTAATAAACAAGCCAATAGTATCAAAGACTCAGAAACAAATATTAATTCTATCCAAATTTTTTCAGGAGCCAATGAACAAGAGAAACTACAAACAGAAGTCAATCGACAGAAAGAGGAAATTGAAGAGATAAACATCAAAATAGGCCTCTTAGAAATTGCCCAGGGAAACCAAGAACAAGGATTAGAAATTTGGAATAATATAGAAGAATTACCTTTTTCACCTTCATTAAAATATACCGCTAATGTTCTCACTCATTTATGGGGTAATAACGGTTCTATTCTAGCAGAATCAGAATCAACAATTGAAGAACAATTAAATTCATGGTTTCGTTATTATTCTCTTAACCAACTCTATCAAATTCAAGACCGAAAAGATGATTTAATTAAATTACAAGAAAGACAACAAGAAGTAGCAAAAAACTCAATTATTAAGTTAACTATTGTTGCTATTATTCCCGTATTAGGAGGATTAATAGGAGTCGGAATTATTATCTTTGCCTTCATTCAATTAGCCTTAAAGAAAGAATCAGCTATTTTAGCCATAGA
Organism: Crocosphaera sp.; assembly: GCA_030065735.1. Lineage (GTDB taxonomy): Bacteria > Cyanobacteriota > Cyanobacteriia > Cyanobacteriales > Microcystaceae > Crocosphaera. Next base: position 16,444 of record JASJDD010000030.1, on the reverse strand, counting down.
TGAAAGGTTTAAGTGGAAAACTCCCTGGACAATAGAAATCCCTTGGCAAGTTTTAGTAGTTGGCTTTTTATTTTTTGGACAAATTGTTCTACCTATTTTTATTAGCTTCCTCAATATTGATTTAACTGAATTGAGCTTACGAGGAAAAGCTTTTTATGTTTTAGGTAGCTATGTTGCCATGTCTTTAGGAGGAATAGGGGTGCTATATTTATCGATTAAATCCTTTTTTCCGTTACCCAAAGATTGGTTTAACTTTAATTGGTTAAATAACTGGTTCATTTGGGGATTCGGAGGCTATTTAGTTGCCTTACCTTTAGTCATTCTTATCTCATTAATTAACCAAAATATTTGGGATGGACGAGGAGGAAGTAACCCGCTACTTTCCTTAGCATTAGAAGGACAAGATAGGGTGGTTTTAGCCATCTTTTACTTTACCGCAGCCATAGCTGCACCTTTTTACGAAGAAATCATGTTCCGTGGCTTTTTATTACCGTCTTTAACTCGATATTTTCCTCTATGGGGAGCCATTGGAATGAGTAGTTTAATATTTGCCATTGCTCATCTTAATCTTTCAGAAGTTCTCCCATTAACTGTTTTAGGGATTGTTTTAGGGATTGTTTACACACGCTCCCGTAATCTTCTATCTTCTATGCTATTACATAGCCTTTGGAATAGTGGCACTTTAATTAGTCTTTTTCTATTAGGTAGTGGTTCTAATTAGGTCACTTGAGCAAAAGTTAACAAAATATTGAGGAGTGATAACAAAGTAACTTTTTAAGGGAATAATAGAGATGATATGACCTCAATAAAATAGCAAATCGAATCATCAATGAATAGCGTATTACCACAACAACAGTTAGGAAAAATGATAGGAACAATAGCTATTATTGCCTTCAGCTTAACTGGGGTAATTTGGCTACAAAAATCTCTAATTACTCCTCAAAAAGAACAGTTAACCTCAGAGGAGTATCAAAAACAACAACAACTTGAAAAACTACAATTAAATGTTTACAAAGGTTTACCCAGTTTAGGGTACGGGAACTTATTCGCTGATTGGTTTTACTTAAGGTTTGTTCAATATTTTGGCGATGGGGAAGCTCGTAAGCAAACGGGATATCCTCTGAGTCCTGATTATTTCCAATTAGTCGTTGACAATGATCCCCGTTTTGTAGATGCTAACCTCAAATTAGCGGTATCTACCTCTCTTTTTGCAGGTTTACCTCAAAAAAGTGTCCAATTGCTAGAAAAAAGTTTAGAACACATCCCCAGTAAAATTACTTCCCCTATGTATCCTCCCTATTATTTATGGATTTACAAGGGAGTTGATGAATTGTTATTTTTAGGGGATGTCGAAGCAGCTAAACACTCTAATACAATGGCTGCTAACTGGGCTGATACATACCCTGATGAAACCAGTAAAAGTATAGCAAAAAGAAGACGAGAGACGGTTCAATTTTTAGAAAAAAACCCTGGGAGTCGCGCTGCTCAAATTGGGGCCTGGTCTCAGGTTTTAAACAGTGCTGTTAACGAAGAAGCCGTTGAGCGAGCTTTAGGGGAAATTCAAGCTTTAGGAGGTGAAATTTATCTCACACCTCAAGGTAATATTAGTATTCGTGTTCCCGAATGGATTGATTAGGTTAACCAGAAAATTGTTAGAGTGTATCTTCCCATCGTTACCCAAGAGTGGGATGATAAAGACAAACCTTGGGGCAAATTACAGACCAGGAGTTGCCCACTCCACACTGATTGTTGTCTTATCGTAGTTTATTTCAAGAAAAATTATGGTCGCTGCCACCCAGTCACTTCAAGAACTGTGCATTAATTCTATTCGTTTTTTAGCGGTTGACGCTGTAGAAAAAGCCAAATCAGGACACCCAGGACTGCCCATGGGTGCGGCTCCAATGGCTTATGTCCTGTGGGATAAGTTCATGCGGTTTAACCCCAAAAACCCCAAATGGTTTAATCGCGATCGCTTTATCCTATCGGCTGGTCATGGCTGTATGTTACAGTACGCTCTCCTCTATTTGACCGGTTACGATAGTGTCACCATCGAAGACATTAAACAATTCCGCCAATGGGAGTCTAAAACCCCTGGACACCCAGAAAACTTTGAGACCGAAGGGGTAGAAGTTACCACTGGGCCCCTGGGACAAGGGATCGCTAATGGGGTGGGGTTAGCCTTAGCAGAAGCCCATTTAGCTGCCACCTTCAACAAACCCGATGCCACCATCGTTGACCATTACACCTATGTTATTTTAGGGGATGGTTGCAACATGGAAGGGGTTGCCAGTGAAGCTTGTTCGGTTGCTGGACACTGGGGGTTAGGCAAACTCATCGCCCTCTACGACGATAACCACATCTCCATTGATGGTTCGACAGATGTGGCCTTTACCGAAGATGTGTCCAAACGCTTTGAAGCTTACGGTTGGCACGTTCTCCACGTAGAAAATGGTAACACCGATTTAGAAGCCATTGCCAAGGCCATCGAAGAAGCGAAAAAAGTCACCGATAAACCTTCGATGATCAAGGTAACAACCACTATCGGTTATGGTTCCCCCAACAAACAAAACACCGCCGGAGTTCACGGGGCTGCGTTAGGTACGGATGAAGTTGCCTTAACCCGTAAAAACTTAGGATGGAACTATGAACCCTTTGATATTCCCCAAGATGTCCTTGGCCACATGAATAAGGCCATCGAACGGGGTGCGAGTTATGAAGCAGAATGGAATCAAGCTTTTGCTACTTATAAGGCGAAATATCCCACAGAAGCGGCTGAGTTTGAACGTTATTTAAGTGGTCAACTTCCTGATGGTTGGGATAAGGAATTACCTACCTTTACCCCTGATGATGGAGCCACCGCTACCCGTAAACATTCTGCTGCTATTCTCAATAAGTTAGCTCCTGTTATCCCTGAATTAATCGGTGGATCGGCTGATTTAACCCACTCTAACTTAACAGAATTAAAAATTTCTGGGGACTTCCAAAAAGGACAATACGCTAACCGTAACGTCCACTTTGGGGTCAGAGAACACGGTATGGGTGCTATCTGTAACGGGATGGCTCTACATGGTTCTGGTTTAATTCCCTACGGTGCCACCTTCTTAATCTTTACCGATTATATGCGGGCTTCTATCCGTTTATCCGCTTTATCCCAAGCCGGTGCTATCTGGGTAATGACTCACGACTCCATTGGACAAGGGGAAGATGGACCCACTCACCAACCGGTAGAGGTTTTGGCTTCTTTACGGGCCATTCCTAATTTAACAGTGATTCGTCCTGCGGATGGTAATGAGTGTTCTGGTGCTTATAAAGTCGCCATTGAGAAGGCGAAACAAAACGCCCCGACGCTGATGGCTTTCACTCGTCAAAATGTGCCTCATCTTCCCGGAACCTCCATTGAAGGGGTGACAAAGGGAGCTTATACCATTGTTGATTGTGATGGAACCCCTGATATCATCCTTATGGGAACCGGTTCAGAAGTCAGTCTTTGTGTCACTGCAGCCGAAAAATTAAGCAGCGAAGGTAAGAAAGTTCGTGTGGTTTCTATGCCGTCTTGGGAGTTATTTGAAGCGCAAGACGAAGCTTATAAAGAGTCCGTTTTACCCAAAGCTGTAACCAAGCGGTTATCGGTAGAAGCTGGTGTTAGCTTTGGTTGGGCGAAATACGTTGGCACGGAAGGTGATACGGTTAGTATTGACCGTTTCGGTGCTTCTGCTCCTGGTGGAACCTGTATGGAGAAATTTGGCTTTAGTGTTGATAATGTTTTCGCTAAAGCGAAAGCACTTCTAGGATAATTAATTCCTAATACTTGTTATTAATTAATCAAAACCCTCTAAGTTTTTAGGGGGTTTTTTGTTGTTGGTTTTGTGATAAATATTATAAAGGTAGATATTGAACAGCAAGCCTGTCCAGGTTTGTCTAGGTTTCATGAAGCAGTCAAGGCATAATCACTTATACCTTGACCCAAAGTGAACGATTAAGCAAAGACAAAATCAGATGCACTCAAATCGCTAGACTGAATGCTTCGTAAGATCGCTAAATCTTTTCCTAGCGCATTAATAGTGGTATCTACACCATTTTGAGTTAACATCAAATTCTCAAAAGAGAGACCCGTAATTCCAAAGCCAAAGCCAATCACATCCTCACCAATGGTAAAGTCAGTGATAGTATTAGCATTGGTTGGTAACACCTCTTGGTCAGTCACGATCCAGAATTGATCCATTCCTGAACCACCGGTGACGGTATTGTTACCCTCAGCATAACCGATGAACAAAATATCATCTCCTACTCCAGCTAGAATGCGGTTATCGCTTCCGGCAAAGAGGATATCATCACCGCTACCCAAGTCAAGACGACTACGAGGACCACCAGAAGAAGAGGTAACATCCACATAGTCATCCCCAGAACCAGCAAAGAGGATTTGGTTATCACCGATGAATCCCGTATCTCCAGGATCTTCTGTGTCAAAGACATCATCACCAGGAGTCCCCATCACCATTCTGGAAACTACGGGAGGTTCAACGGAAGTATCTTCAATGGTGACGCTGACACTACTAGCATCGGCAAGTCCATAACCCACTTCATCGATTAAGGTATAAGTATTGGTTTCCTCCCCTTCTGTCACCATATCGGCAACAGTGGTAAAGGTAACGGTGGCAGAAGTTGCCCCTTCATCGATGGTGATAGCAGAACGGGCTAATTCGTCCCCTTCTGGGGTTAACTGTTCTAAGTTAGCCGCATTGGTTAAAGTGGGAGGAAATTCGATGTCTCCTAACTCGTTATCGGAGTCTACCTCAGACCAAACCACCCGTAAACCACCTGTTGGGGCTGCTTTATCTAGGGTAAAGGTAAGGGTATAGGTGTCAGTATCTTCAGAAACTGTGGTCTGATCCACACTTAAACCCACTTCAGGACGTATTCCTAAACGAGAATCTAAGTTTAAGGGTTCGTTTAACTCGATCTGGATAATCTCGTTATTGTCAATATCGGGTCCTCTTCCGATGGAGAAGGGATAGTTATTATCGTTGGCCACTAACAAGGTTGTCTCATCGAGTACCAAGACATCTTCGATAGTGACGAAAGGAAATTCAAAGGAGAGACTACCATCATTATTGAGATCGTCAGGATCAGCAATATTTAACAGATCCACTAATTCTGTCTTTTCAACGAAACCATTTTCGTCAATTTGAGAGAGATCCACCTTAAACAGTTTCTTGAATAAAGCGGTTTCCCCTTGGCCACCGTCCCGTTCAATAACGATAAACTCGTTATCATTAATGGGAGTCATATCTCCGATGGCATGGCTAGGATCGTCTAATTCATAGTAACCCGCTAACTCATCGGCAAAGCTGGCTGATGCCACATCAAACTCATAGATTCGTAAAGCATTGTCAGGATCTCCTGCTACGCTGCCTTCTAAGAGAGGATAAAGGGTCATTCGATCAGGAGTATAACCTAAGCCTTCATAACCACGAGAACGGCTTAAATTCCCTTCTGCGTCTCCGTCTAACACCGCAGGATTATCCGGCGATCGCACTTCAGTGGCCGCTAATTGATCCCGTACCACAGCACCGGTTTCGGGGAAGTCGGTAAAGAAGCCATCCACCCCTAAATTAATTAACTGCTCAATTTCTTGTTCAGGGGTTTGGGGTGTCCCATCGGGGTTTAAGGTTAAGAACCGTTCTTCATTACGAAGGGTATAAGGATGAATTTGCATCCCTGCATTGTGGGCCCACTCAATATAGGGACGAACGTCCCCAGTGAGTTGGGAGGTAATTTCAGCAACACCATCCCCATTACCGTCAACTGGTTCATCGAGAGACTCTCTGAGAAGGAAGCTATTTTTCCAAGGGCCGACACCCTCAGCATAAGCTTGGCCGATATAGTTGAAAATTTCAGCCGTGGCTAAGTCTTGATAGGTGGTATCAGGAATGTCATCTCCTGTGACATCTTGACCAAAATCAGGCACAAGATTAACCAATTCCCCGTAGGTTTCTGAAGCAGCAGTTGCATCAAAGTCCTCTTGAGAGAAGTTATAAACGATGTCGTAGGGAACGGAGAAACCGCCACCTGCATCGTTAATAAAGGCATCATCTGTATCCCCCAAGAGTTGAACCAAGGGAATATCAACCATTTCTGAGCCAAAGAAATTAGAGAAGAAAGGCAGAATTTCATTCTCTAATTCAATCAAGTTTGCGACTTCAAAGGATTGGATAAAGATGCGATCGGGATCGGTGAATCCTTCGGCCACTAAAGTAGAGACTAAGATTGCCCCTAAATTGATATCAATGGGAGTCCCATCAATCAGGGTTCCTTCTTCCTCGAAGTAGGTGGGATGCTTGGTTTCGGGGTAAATGCCGATTTGTTTGCCAGTTTCGGCCTCAACGTCTTTGACCAGTTGAATCACTTCTGCTAAGGTGGGAATTTCAAACTGATCATTAAACTGGGTATTATCAGGACGAGTAGCAGGAATCCCTTCTCTGGCTCGTAATTCCTTAATTTCAGCTAACGTGAAGTCTTCGGAAAACCAACCCCCAATGAGTTCCCCATCGATGCTTTTCACCGTCAGGCGATCGCTAAATTTCTCAAAGGTAGCAACGTTGGTGGTTTCTGAGGTAACAATGGGATTACCATCGGTATCGAAAACGATTTGTCCGTTTTCGTCTAATTGAACTTCTGCTAAGGCGTTTTCGTGACGAGCAATTAACACCCCATCTTTGGTGGCTACTAAGTCGGGTTCAATGAAGTCAGCACCCTGTTCAATGGCTAATTCGTAGGCTTCTAGGGTATGTTCAGGACGTTCACCACTCGCACCCCGATGACCAATAACTAAAGGTGTTTGGCCGTTTAAGCTGTCAAATTCGACAAAATTAGGGGTTGCAATGGGTGCGCTGAGTAATTCCCCATCTAGGCTAAATTCCAACAGATAAGGCCCAAATTCTTCCCCAATCCAAATGCGATCTTCTGTAACAACAATGGATTCAACGTCAAAATCTGCCCCGGTTAAGAGTCTTTCGGCGGTGCCTTCTTGAACGATATCAAAGGGAATGAAATCGTTAGGATCAGACAGTTGAATAAAGTCTAAGACCTCTGCCTCTCCCGTTCCTCCGTCTGAGGTTTGGAAGTTGGGGTCAACTTTAAAGATTCTTAGGAGATAATCATCGCTATTGGCCTTATTTCCGTAACCATTATCCGATAAGAACCAATAATTACCGTCTTCAGCAAACTGTACGCCACTAAACCCTTGTACGGGTTGTTCATCAAAGGGAGTGTCACGGTTATCGGAATCAATAGAGTTACCGGAACCTCCAGGTAGTCCAGGTTCAAAGGTATCAGCAGGTAAAGAAGAAAAACCGACTAATTTAGGGGCTTCTGGCGCAACACCAAACAGGGTTTGGTACATAATCCGGTACATATCGGTGTTATCTACCGTAGCGGTTAAGAGATCAGAATTTAACCCATAGGCTTTAGAAACAATACTTCCAGCCACATCACTGGTACTGACATAACCTACGCCAAATTCAAAAATATCTCCATCAGCATCAGGTTTACCCGTAACAAAGGGTGCTGTATCGTTGCCGGTCGTTCCATCCAGAGGAACAGGAATGCCATCGACATCTTCGCCAAAAGCCGCTAGAGTCGGTTGAATACCCACTGTTCCTACCGTATCGCCACTGACATCATCCACTTCTAAACCGCCGGCATCACTATCAGCAGCCGTCAAAATTAAAGTATTAGGATTGACGTTGTTAACAAAGTCTTGAGCAACACCAATAGCAGCATCAGCCCGTAAAGTGGCTTCAATCGCCCCTGCACCATTATTATTATTGGGGAAGTTATCTGACCCTTCTTCTTCTAAGACGACCATAAAGCCATCTTCAGCATTGGTAAATTTATCTAGTGCTAGGGTTGCTTGCAACATTTCGGCAACGGTCGGCGGATTTTCGTTGCCGGGTTGACCGTAAAGAATTAACGCTCCATTCTCGTCGACCAAACCTTGTTCAATGAGAGCAGCTTCATTGGTGTCGTTGTAAGTATCTTCTGCTGCAAAAATTCCTAATACTTTCTCAGTATCAGCCGATAAGTTTTCTAAGTCTTCGCGAGTATAGAGAACGGTGTAACCCATTGCTTGGGCTTCTTCAATCAGGTTACGTCCGTCTTCACGAATCCCCTCTTGACCAAAAAATCCCACTGTGCCAACGGGAAGATAGTGAATTTCACCACCCCCCATAATCACATCAACCCCAGACTCGACGATATCTTCGGTAATACCGGTAACATCGCGACGATTTTCTGCCTCAGCTAAGAAAACACCCGTCCCCGGTTCAGCGATAAAGCCAGAATTAATGACTGCACTAGGTTTACCCGCTGCGATCGCTTCTTCTAAAATCGTTTGACCTTGTTGACCAGAAAGAGACGTGATGGGATTCCCGTCTTCGTCTAAACCATAGCTACCGGCAAACGGTTTAACCCCGAAAGCATGAACCACGGCCCCCGCATTAGAAGTGGATACCAGGCGATCGTCAATATGTCCTAAATAAACCCCGGCATCGGTCATATTGTCCCAATTGAGTCGGCCATCTGGTCCTTCAGAAGCAAATCGGGCGGCCGCATAGTGAGAGGGACTGGTCCCATCTGGGTGAATGAAAATGACGTTCCCCGTCTCTTTAGTGGGTTCGGGAGGGGGTGTAATATTATCGGGGACTCCGTCTGGTGGTGCTAACGCTTCATCAAAGAGGGTTTCATACATTAAGCGATAGATACCGGTATTATCTACGGTTGCTGGCAGTTTTTCAGCATTCAATCCATAGGTTTTGGAAACAATGCTACCCGCTACATCGGGAACACCAGACCAAAGAACCCCAAATTCAAAGGTATCGCCGTTGGCATCCGGCGCGCCAGTGACAAACGGTTCCGTATCCTCACCCGTTGTACCATCAAGGGGAATTCTGGTGTCAAAAGGAGTCTGAATTCTTGTGGTGCCAGTGGTTTCTCCTGAGACATCATCCACTTCTAAGCCACCACCATCACTATCCGCAGCCGTAACCAGTAGGGTGTTGGGATTAATGTTGTCGATATAATCTTGAGCGACACCAATGGCAGCATCAGCCCGTAAAACCGCTTCGACAGTCCCGACCCCATTATTATTATTACCAAAGTTGTCGGTGGCTTCTTCTTCTAGGACCACAAACATCCCGTTTTCAGGATTTTGGAAAATATCCAAAGCGAGAGTGGTTTCCAGCATTTCGGCAACGGTAGGGGGATTTTCGTTGCCGGGTTGACCGTAGAGAATTAACTCTCCATTCTCATCCACAAAGCCGTCTTCGATTAATTTTCCTTCGGGAACGTCATTGTAGGTATCTTCGGCTGCAAAAATACCTAAGACTTTCTCGCTGTCACCGGATAAGCTTTCTAAGTCTTCGCGGGTATAAACAACGGTATAACCCATTGCTTGGGCTTCTTCGATGAGGTTTCGTCCATCTTCACGAATCCCTTCTTGGCCAAAGCGTCCTACTGTACCAATGGGGAGATAATGGATTTCACCACCACCCATGATGACATCTACCCCAGATTCTACGATTTCTAGGGTGATTTCCTGGACATCCCGACGACTTTCAACGTCAGCAAGGAAAACCCCAGTCCCAGGTTCAGCGATAAAGCCTGAGTTAATGACTGCTGTGGCTTTTCCTGCGGCGATCGCTTCTTCCATAATGGTCATGCCTTCTTGACCAGAAAGAGACGTATAAGGATTGCCCTCTTCATCTAAACCGTAGCTACCAGAAAAGGACTTAATCCCGTAAGCATGGACGACAGCACCACCATTAGAAGTCCCAACGATGGTATCATCCATGTGTCCCAGATAAACCCCGGCGTTGGTCATCTTGTCCCAATTGAGTCGACCATCTGGTCCAACGGAAGCAAAACGTCCTGCGGCAAAATGAGATGGGGTCGTCCCATCGGGGTGAATGAAGATGACACTATTAGCATTAGACTGTTGATCAAGGTTGATATTGAACTGGAATATCTGACCCCCTTGGTCGGCTTGACGTTCTGCAATGATGCCACTAGACTCGCCACGATGCTGCACCACGCCGATAAAGGTTTGTTCAGCCAGAGGAACGCTGCCGATGATTTCTTGTGCGCCGGTTCCAGCAATTTCTTCCTGGGTATAGAAACTACCGTCTTCCTTCGTCTCCACAAGATGGGTCACGTTCCAAGTACCGGAGAACTCAGAACTGGTTGCTCGTGTGAATGTGCCGGGAATAGCTGCGACTTCTTCTAAGGCACGGGGATTATCGCTGCCACCAGCCGAAGCTAAGAAGTAACCTTTGCCTGGCTCTTCCAGTTGTAGTGTCTCACCATCAATGGGCAGAACATACTTCCGTTCACCAGCATCGTTGCCAGAGTCCTCATCCACAATCAGGAAGTCACCGTCGGCAGCCTTAACCCACTGTAGACCGTCGGGTTGATCCATTCGAGCTTCACCATCTTCGATATGGATTGCATGGGTCAGGGTGCCATCGGGGTTAAGGTCGTCACTCTGGTGACCAAGACCTTTGCCACCAGTCTCCAGGGTTAGGGAGCCGTCTACACCAGCCAAAATACGAGTTACATCCGCCGATAGATAATCCGGCAGACCGTTGCCATCGGCATCATTGTTCTCAAGTTCATTGACGATATCGATAAACTCGATGCCCAACTGAGCACTAGGTACGGTCAGGTTTTGGACATAGCGATGCTTGGTAATATCTGGATCAACTGCGGGATGCTCTGTCTTACTGTCACCGTTGAAATAGGTGTAGCCGTCGGGCTGTTCGTTGGCCTCAACAGTTCCATCCTCTAGGGTGTCGCCATCTTTCTCCCAGAGGAATACCTCAGTATCTGCGGCTGCTTCGGGGGTGTCGAAGCCATCCCATTGGTAGCTGGTGGGTATATACCGTGCGCTGAAGGTATTGGGAGCATCAGCATCCTTGGCATAAGCATCCATCATGAAGGTATCCGCATCCACCGTCTCGATGCCTAGTTCTGCGTAGGTATCATCATCGAGTGCCATCCCGTACAACTGACCGTACAGCAGACCGTTACGACCCAAGAATGAATCCCGTTCGCTGGCATCTTCACTGAGAGCGTTGCCGTCTTCATCTACCCCTTTCTTCCCGACGTAGACCATCAATGGGGCTGGCTCTACCTCAAGGTTGTAGCCTGCCATCACTAGGACAACATAGTCTTCATGACCTGAGTTCATCGGGAGGATTTTCTCGTAGCCCGACTGACCTAATACGGGTACTGTGTAAGCTGTCTCATTTTCAATATCCACCACCATTGAAGCTAGTCCCATGGTAGTGGTAAAGAAATCCTCTCCTGGAGAGAGACGGGAGTTCTCTTCAGTGAAACCTGCTTCTGCAGCGGCCTCTTCAAATAATTCCCCGATGTTCCACTCCTCACCCATCAGGTACATATCATCTTCAAAGCCGATACCGTCACCGTACTTATGGGCTTGCTCGTAGTAAGCGCCACAGAAAGAATGGAAGAACCAGTCCCCTTGGGTGAGTAGCTGGTCTGCATCGAATTCAACTACTGTCCCGTCTGCTAAGGTTTGGTTACCCCATTTGGCACTCAGGTCGTTTGGGTCGAGGTTCTTGCCATCGACGATCTCCCCGAATACGTTATAAACCGTGTTGAACAGATGGCCTGCGCCCTGGAAGATGTCGCTGGCTGGCTCGTCATTGTTGAGGAAATCGGCAAATCCTTGCCGATCATAGTCGATTATGTGAACGTGGGAACCTGTGAAGACGGCTCCACTGTCCATCTCCCAACCATAGGTCTCGCCTTCAGACGCAGACAACGTTGCATAGGACTCGGACTGGTACACCACCCGTACGGTGTCTTGGTCTACTAGCCAAGCTGCATGACCATCGGGATAGCCTGTTAGCACGTGGCCGTTTTCTGGGTCAATCTCCCCCACAGTCGCCAATGCCTTGAACGTTCCGAAGGGAAAGTCTATATCGCCACTGCCTCCATCCTGTAAATGTTCGGGCTTGGTGGAACTGCCTGCTTGAGGAATCAGTGCTGTAGTTTCTCCAATATTTGGCATCTTTCTCTATTTTTATTTTTTTATAAATCGGGCAGCAACTTTTCAGGATCAGCAGATTGAACAGAAACATGGGAAATGCTCCTGTAAAATTAAAGTAAGTAATAAGTTAAGGGGGAAAAATATTGTCATGACAAGACAAGATAATCCCCTGAGCGCAGGGAAATGCTATTTTTCCTGCGTTTCCTGAAAAAGTATTATCAATTTAATGGCTGGCCCAGTTAAAAAATAGATGATTCTTTGAAGTTTTGTCAAATAATTTTACGTATTTTTAAGAATTATTTTAAACTTAAAGTTTAATTAGATTTTTCTTAACCTATTAATAATTATTGCTTAAAATTTTTGGTAATTGAGCTAATTCTTTACCCAAGCTTAATCATAATATTATTGTTGTTTAATCAAAAGATGCGAGTCTGTTAGTTGTGATTTGCTCAAAATAAAAATTAGTTAATACTGTCAATTTTTTTTAGGTATTTGATGGCTTTTGTCTGATTAAATTGGGCTATTAATTTAAAATAGCTAACTTTTTTATGAAAGTTATTGATGGTGTTTAATTTAAGTGTTTCCTAACGTTTAATAGTTAAAATAATGATTCGTTTTGCCACTTTTAATGCTTCTTTGAACCGTAATACTGAAGGTGAATTAATTGCAGATTTATTTACCCCTAATGATCAGCAAGGTAAAACCGTTGCTGAGATTATTCAACGGGTTAATCCTGAGGTTATTTTAATCAACGAATTTGATTTTGATGCTGTTGGTGGTGCTGCTCAGCTTTATAAAAATAACTATTTAAACGTTAGTCAAAATGGGGTTAATCCCATTAATTACCCTTATTTTTATGTTGCTCCTTCCAATACAGGGATTGCTTCTGAATTCGATTTAGATAACAACGGGGAAATTATTACTAACCCTGGAGAATCTGGTTATGAAAATGATTCCTTTGGTTTTGGAAATTTTCCAGGACAATTTGGAATGGCGGTTTATTCAAAATATCCTATTGACTTTAGTAATGTTAGGACATTTCAGACCTTTTTGTGGAAAGATATGCCAGGTGCTTTATTCCCAGTTGATCCCGTTACAGGAGAGTTTTATTATTCAGAGGAAGAATTAGATATTTTTCGCTTATCTTCTAAAAGTCATTGGGATTTACCCTTATTAATTGATGGGGAAACCATACACTTTCTAGTCAGTCATCCTACTCCCCCAGTATTTGATGGGAATGAGGATAGAAATGGGAGAAGAAATCACGATGAGATTCGCTTTTGGGCTGATTATATCACCCCTGGAAAGAGTAGTTATATTTATGATGATCAAGGTAATTTTGGGGGTTTAAAAGCAGGGAAAAAGTTGGTTATTGCTGGGGATCAAAATGCTGATCCCTTTGATGGAGATAGTGTCAATAATGCCATTAATCAATTATTAGATAATCCTTATATTAATACTTCAGTAACTCCTGAAAGTGAGGGAGGCGTTGATGCTTCAATCAGACAGGGGAATGCTAATAATGATCATTTAGCTGATCCTAAGTTTGATACCGCAGACTTTAATGACAGTAATCCTGGTAATTTACGGGTTGATTATGTGTTACCTTCTGAGAATTTAGAGATTACAGATACTGGCGTTTTTTGGCCAAGTTCCGATGATCCTTTGTTTTATTTAGTGGGAGATTTTCCTTTTCCTAGTTCGGATCATCGTTTGGTTTATACGGATGTGAATATTCCTGATTCAATCATAAACTCGACTCGTAAAACCGTTAAAAGTATCAACTTTATTGGTGATGTTAATTTTGAAACTGGGTTTACGGTTGAAGGAACAGAATTTGGTGGTATATCGGGTTTAACTTACGATAATTTTAATGGGGTTTATTATGGTTTATCGGATGATCGCAGCCAATTAAATGAGGCACGTTTTTATACGCTTAATATTGATTTAAGTGACGGTAGTTTGGACGACAGTGATATTAGTTTTAACGGGGTAACAACTTTATTAGATGAAAATGACAACCCATTTATTAATAATGGCATTGATCCCGAAGGAATTGCCTTAACCTCACGAGGAACTTTGTTTATTTCTTCTGAAGGGAATGCGAATACATTACTCGATCTTTTTGTCAATAAGTTTTCTTTAGCTGGACAACAATTTAATAGTTTACCTGTTCCTGAGAAATTTTTACCAACAGCGGATCAAAGCAGGGGAATTCGTAATAATCAAGCCTTTGAAAGTTTAACCATTACCCCTGATGAACACTATTTATATACAGCCCTAGAAAATGCTTTATGGCAAGATGGAACTAACTCAACATTAGAGGAAGAAAGTGCCGTTCGTATTCTGCAATATAACTTAGAAACAGGGGAAGCTGGCCAAGAATTTCTCTATTTTACCGATCCAATTCCCAATGAGTCTAACCCTCCTGGTAGCTTTGCTGATAATGGGTTAGTGGAATTACTAGCCATTGATAACACAGGGAGTTTCTTAGCCTTAGAACGTTCATTTGCTGTTGGTGTAGGTAACAATATTCGCTTATACGAAGTTAATCTACAAGGTGCGACAGATATTAGTCAGTTTGACAGTTTAGCTATCGATCCAAATAATCCTAATGATGGTCTATTTGATGTAGACGAGGTTGCTCAAAAACGCCTATTAATTGATTTTGATGACTTAGGTATAACCTTAGATAATAGCGAAGCTTTAGCCTTTGGGCCGACTTTAGCTAATGGCAATCAATCTTTAATTGTGGTCAGCGATAATAATTTTAATGATAGTCAGTTTACCCAATTTGCAGCCTTTGAATTAGATATTAATTCTATTCCCTTTGTTACTCCAAGCTTAGAAACTCCTTCAGAAATTCGTTATGATAATCCCACTGATCCAGATGTAGTAGAAGGGTCGGATTCTGATGACCCTGCAATTTATGTTAATCCCGATGATGTTGAACAAAGTTTAGTGATTACTACATTGAAAAATGGTGGGTTAGCTGTTTATGACTTAGACGGACAAGAAAGACAAAAAATTGCCCCCGATAATATTCGTTATAACAACGTGGATCTGGTTTATGGGTTTAACTTAGATGGGGAAAGTATAGACATAGCAGTGGTTAGCGATCGCCAAAATGATAGTTTAGCTATTTTTCAAATTGACCCCACCACTCAACAGTTAACTGATATAACTTCTGCTAATATTTTAGAAACCATTTTTGGGGTAGATGATGGGGAAGCAACTGCTTATGGTTTAGCTACTTATACCAGTCCCGTTACAGGAAAAGTTTATACCTTTGTTTCTCAAGCAGACGGTAATCAAATTGCACAATTAGAATTGATATCTGATGGACAAGGTAGCATCACTGCTGAGATAGTTCGCACCTTATCCGTTCCTATTCCTGTTGATGGTGAAGTAGAAGATGCACAAGTAGAAGGAATGGTCGTGGATCGAAAATTGGGATACTTATATGTGGGACAAGAAGAGGTCGGAATTTGGAAGTTTTATGCAGAACCCGATGGAAGTAATACAGGAACCATTGTTGATACAGTAAAAGACATTAATTTTAACAGTAACTTAACCGCAGATGTGGAAGGACTAACCATTTATTATGGTGAAGATGGTAAAGGTTATTTACTGGCATCCAGTCAAGGAGATAGTTCTTTTGCAGTCTATGATCGCGGGGGAAGTAATTCTTATCTGGGTAACTTTGTGGTAGGAGAAAATAACGGAATTGACGGGGTAGAAGAATCTGACGGGGCCGATATTATTAACGTTGCGTTAGGGGATAAGTTCCCGAATGGACTGTTAGTGGTTCACGATGGATCTAATGAAGATGCAACAGTATTTCAAGATCCAGAAGATGGGGAAATTCAGAATTTTAACACCAATTTTAAATACATTGATTTACAAGATTTAAGTCAAACTTTACCCTTCTTTCAGTTAGAAACCGACGGATATGATCCTCGTCAACCTGTCCCTAACTCCCTCATTAATGGTATTGCAAGCGGTGATACCACCCAAAATAGTACGGTGTTATGGGCCCGTAGTACCTTTATAGGAGTTGGCCCCTTATCCTGCGATCGCCAATGCAGTTGATCGGGATCTCGACTTTTTTGTGGAACATGGGGACACCATCTACGCAGATATCCCCTCAGATGCAGTGAAAAACCCCGATGGAACCCGTAAAGAACAAGCAGAAACCATACAAGAGTATCGGGCCAAACATAGCGAGGTGTATGACTCCCTTGAAGTCTCCATGCTTTGAAAAACATGGATTCTAGCTGTTAAGCTACGACGGGATAAATCCACGTCTTCGCTCGTTAACTTATTAGATTTT
The DNA here is from genome assembly GCA_030065735.1 of Crocosphaera sp. Classification (GTDB taxonomy): domain Bacteria; phylum Cyanobacteriota; class Cyanobacteriia; order Cyanobacteriales; family Microcystaceae; genus Crocosphaera. The sequence goes on along the minus strand of JASJDD010000030.1, from coordinate 38 downwards.
CGTCTAACTTAATGCCCTTCAACAGACATCTACATCCC
>JASJDD010000307.1 GCA_030065735.1 Crocosphaera sp. | reverse complement strand
ATTCCTGCTCAACCTAAACCTGGTTTAATCAATGTTTTAATTGAAATTCCCGCAGGGAGCAAGAATAAATACGAGTTTGAGTGCGGTTCGTTCTCAGCCTAATTCATAAGCTGAGGTGATAGTTAAGAGGTTTTTCGTAACAATTCTTAACTACATAACTGACGGAGCCGATGTGAGTTAAATTCCCACCCCTGAGAGGACAGGTGACTCTAAACCTTGCCACAGTGACCAGACTCGGAATTCTGGAGGCTGAAGCTGGCGAAAGGACGCAATCAGAGGTCGAATCAGATAGACCACACTGGCGTTATGGTAGCCATCCACGGGTAAACAGAACCTAGAAAAGTGTCCTACGTATAACCAGTCAATCTGAATCTAATGACTGAGTTGATTTGCTACTCTCACAGCATTCTTCAAATGATAGCTGTAATCCTTGAGGGGCAAATGGGCAAAGTGGTTCGCCCTAAAGATGGCGTGAAATCGCACCGTCGGAACGAATAAAAACGAAATAAAGGTCTTGGGAAAAGGTCGAAAACCCAGGTAAGTGTGACGAGACACAGAACTCCTTTATTTCGGGTAGGACAAGGCGTAACTGCCTTGAGGTAATCAGAAAATGGTCAAGTACGTAAATCATGGTTAGACACGAAATCAATTTCAGTGAACTTTGGCAAAAGCTCCCTTGGAAGAAACTCCGAAGGAATCTTTTCCGATTACAAACAAGACTGTTTAAAGCCATTCGAGAGAATGACAGGGTACGAGCAAGGAACCTGCAAAAGCTTATTCTGAAATCCTCAGCAGCAAGATTATTAGCAGTCCGACAAGTCACACAGCTAAACGCTGGAAAAAGAACCCCAGGAGTAGAGGGACAAAAATCCCTAGACTTCAAACAAAGGTTCGCCTTAGCAAAAAGGTTACTCACAGCTAACAAATGGAATCATTCAAAGCTAAGAGAAGTCCAAATCCCAAAAAAGGACGGAACAACCAGAACGCTCAAGGTTCCCACTATGGCAGACAGAGCATGGCAATGCCTGGTGAAATATGCCCTAGAACCAGCACATGAAGCACTATTTCACGCTAAAAGCTACGGATTCAGACCCGGACGCTCAGCGCACGACGTTCAAAAGGTACTCTTTACCAACCTAAGCGCACACGCAAACGGTAAGTCAAAGAGGATACTAGAACTAGATATAGAAAAGTGCTTCGATAGGATTAACCACTCCGCAATCATGGAAAGGGTAATCGCACCACAAGCGATTAAGCTTGGTCTTTGGAAATGTCTAAAGGCAGGAGTTAACCCCGAATTTCCAGATCAGGGAACCCCCCAAGGGGGCGTGGTAAGTCCTCTATTAGCTAACATAGCGTTAGACGGAATAGAAGACATCCACAGTAGCATCCGTTATGCGGATGATATGGTCTTCATTCTAAAACCAAATGATAACGCTGAGTTTATACTTTTAAGGGTGGAGAAATTTCTTGCCGAACGAGGACTTAAGATAAAAGCAAGCAAAACTAAACTGGTACACTTGAGAGATGGATTTGATTTTCTAGGTTGGAACTTTAAAGTTCAACATAACGGAAAGTTCAGATGCGTCCCTTCAGAGGACAACTACAGAACCTTCATTAATAAAATCAAAAAAATCGTCAAAAACTCGAATATTGGGGCTAGAGAAAAAGCAGAAAAATTAGCACCTCTAGTCAGAGGATGGCGAAACTATCATAGATACTGCAAAATGAGCGGGTCAAAATTCTCCCTATGGAGAACAGCTTATGCAACCTTCAAAAGATTCAACAGGAGGGAAAAGAAGCTTGACCGTTATAAAACTAGGGAATTACTGTTAAAGGCGTTCCCATCAGTTCCTTATGCAGAAAATAGATTCGTCAATGTCAAAGGAGATAAATCCCCTTACGACGGAGATACGGTGTACTGGAGCAAGCATAACAACAAACTCTACACTGACTTCACCTCTAAATGTCTGAAAAGACAGAACCAATCATGCGGACATTGTGGACTCAAATTCATATCTGATGAAAAAGTCCAACTCCATCACATCGATGGGAATCATGATAACTGGAGAGTCCAAAACCTTTTGACAGTCCATCAAAGTTGTCACGATTACATCCACATGGGTAAGACTGGAAAAGTCTAGATTATCGGGAGCCGGATGCGATGAAAGTCGCACGTCCGGATCTAACTGAGAGGGGCGGAGCGTAATAGCTCCCCTCGACTCAACCCAAGGATATGAATGCCTTTGCTCTTGATCGCGTTTTGTTTGCCTCAGTACAATATCCTTATGACTATGGGTTTGTTCCCAATACCTTAGCCGATGATGGTGATCCCTTGGATGGAATGGTGATCATGGATCAACCTACTTTCCCCGGCTGTGTTATTACAGCCCGTCCTATTGGTATGTTAGAAATGATCGATGGTGGCGATCGTGATGAAAAAGTGCTTTGTGTTCCTGAAGAAGATCCGCGCTATGCTGAAGTAAAATCCCTTAAAGATATTGCACCTCACCGTTTAGATGAAATTGCTGAGTTTTTCCGTACCTACAAAAATCTGGAGAAAAAAGTGACAGAAATTTTGGGGTGGAAAGGCGTTGACGCTGTAATGCCTTTAGTTGAACAATGTGTAAAAGCAGGAAGTAAATCATGAGGTGATCGAAAATAATTGGGTCTAAAACCCCGCCTTTGAAGGCGAACAGTTTTTGAGACGGAGCATAAATCTTTGTCTCAAAAACAACTTCTGTGCGATAGCGCATGGTAGTAGTGAGGAACTTCTGACTTCGTTAAGTTCTCCCCTCCTCCCTCAACTGGAGCCTTTCGAGCAAAACCTACGCAGTATTGGGAGACCCCTTGCGAACTTAAGATAATGCGATCGCTACTTTAGGTTTAAATTATTGATTATGACAATGAGGATTCCCTCTCATTTAAGCCTCTGTGGGCAGAAATATCCCGTCGTGAGTCGGGAAGCCCCAACTATAATCTGTGATTTAGTTGGGGAGGATGTCACACTAATTCAATATGAGAATCATCTCCTACCATGAATCTTAAAGCTTTTGGTCTTTGAGGAGCCATTTCTAGTGTAGCCCGTTCTCCGATTAAACTATCAACAATTCTTTGATGAATTTCTAATATTTGTGCGCCTTCTAACAACACACTATGTTCAATGTCTGCATCAATTAAAGTGCATTGATTGCCAATACTGGTATAAGGGCCAATAAAACAATTTTCGATGTGACAATTTTCTCCAATAATAACTGGACCACGAATGGTACTATTAATAATTGTTGCGCTTTCCTTAATATTGACTCGGCCACTTATTTTACTCTTTTGATCAATATTTCCTGCTTTATTGATGGTTAAATTGGTATCCAAGATAATGCGGTTTGCTTCTAATAAGTCGTCTTTTTTCCCTGTGTCTAACCACCAACCTTGTAATTGAACTGATTCAACAATTTTCTGACTATTAATTAATTCTTGAATAGCATCGGTAATTTCTAATTCTCCTCTAGCTGATGGTTGGATACAATCAATGGCTTTATGGATAGCGGGAGAGAAAAAGTAAACCCCAACTAATGCTAGATTTGATGGGGGATTTTTGGGCTTTTCAACTAACTTTAATACCCGCCCTTTATCGTCGACTTCAGCTACACCAAATGCGGTAGGATTAGGAACAGAACGTAATAAGATTAATTCGTCAAGATGATGATTTTTAAATTTATCTAAAAAGATAGTAATATCATCTTGAATTAAGTTATCTCCCAAATACATAATAAAAGGATCATCTCCTAAAAAGGGTCGGGCAACTTTTACCGCATGGGCTAATCCTAAAGGCTCATCTTGTACAATATAGGTAATATTGGCACCAAACTGTTCACCTAACCCAGTTTTTCTGCGTATTTCTTCCCCTGTTTCGGGACTAATAATAATACCAATTTCAGTAATTCCTGCTTTAACAATTGACTCAATTCCATACCATAAAATTGGTTTATTGGCAACAGGAACTAATTGTTTTGCACCTGTATAGGTAAGGGGACGTAGTCTGGTTCCTTTTCCACCAGATAGGATTAATGCTTTCATGGTATTTTTGATAAGATTTATTGGGTTATCTTGGACAACCAAGCCAGATTGAGTTAACTTAAGACTTATGATATCAGAAAAGCTGATCCTAGAAATATTTATTAATCTTTTTAAAGACTATACCATAAATAAGGGTTTTACGTTAATTTAGGAAATCATCTTTTCTCATCAATAGTTAACCATTCTTGGCAAAGATCTCGGTTGAGTAAATCACCTATTTTTTGAACATCAGAGTAAAAAATACTCGCTAGTTCTTTTTTCTGTTTTAAAGTAAGCTTAATCTTCTGGAAAAACTTATCTTTGATGAAATTATCAACTTGAGTATGGACTGATTTTGGTATTATTTGTTTAACGATTTCAATCAATGGTCGAAACTTCAAAAAATTTAGTAACTTTGATTTTGGGACTCCTCCTTTATTCTTAATTGTGATAACTGGATCAAAATTTTCTCCTATTCCAAGAAATTGATAAAGACTATTCAATTCCTGTTGTGGCTGTTTTCTAAAATCATCGTAAATCATAATAAAAACTTGATTTCGAGAGAAAGTATTTATATAGTTAATAATAGATTCATACACAATAGACTGTTTGACTAAATAACTATTTTTAGAAAAAGCTTCTTGATAGGTTACTTTCATTTTTCCTAAACGATCATACATTTCGTAAAGAGAGACAATCCTTTCTAGAGGATTCCGCAAAATAATAATTATTTTTGCTGAGGGAACATACTTATGAATCCAGTATAAAGCTTTATTAGAGTTCAAATAACCAACTGAACCTTCTCCCATTAATCTGTCAGAAGCTTCACATCTAAAAAGCTTTTTGTATTCCGATAATTTATTACTTGGTATTTCTTGTAAAGCAATATCAAAGCTTGAGAAAAAATTGGGTTCTTTTACCGATGAAAAACAAATATCTGGGTGTGTAGCTAAAATATTACAAATTGCTGTAGTGCCAGCTTTACTAGCACCAACTATGAAAAAATCAGGTAACTTGTTCATGAATTTATAGATTTATGTTTTCTAGACTGCATCCAATATCAACTTATGAAATTGTATATCTCAGATTTTACATTCCATTCTTTATTTTTCTCCAACTAGCTTAAATTGCTTTAACATTTCTTTTAACGAATCACGCCAATAAGGTGCATTATATCCTAATAGGTTAGCTGTTTTTTTCCCAGATAAGACTGAATAATGAGGGCGTTTTGCTGGTGTGGGATATTCTTCAGTTGTAATGGGATTAACTTGCTTGATAGTTAAGGGAAAGCCAAGGTTTTTCCCTTCTTCAAAAACAGCCATAGCTAAATCATACCAGCTTGCTACCCCACTATTAGTAAAATGATAAATCTCTCTAGTGTCTGCTAAGTTAAGATTAGTTAGTATTTGGGTTATGGTATTAGCAATATCGTAGGACCAAGTAGGACTGCCAATTTGATCAGTTACGATACCCAGTTGTTCTTTTTGTTGACCCAAACGTAACATCGTTTTAACGAAGTTGCCCTTACCTTTAGTTCCATAAACCCAAGCTGTTCTTAAAATAACATAGCGATCGCCATTTTTTTCGATACCTTGTTCTCCTGCTAATTTGGTTTGTCCATAAACCCCTAAAGCATGAGTGACATCTGTTTCTAGATAAGGGGTATTTTTCTTTCCATCAAAAACATAATCCGTAGAAATATGGAGTAAAAATGCACCTATTTTTTGAGCTTCTTCTGCTATGATTGCTGGTGCGATACCATTAATAGCAAAAGCTAAATCTGCTTCACTTTCTGCTTTATCAACGGCAGTATAAGCGGCCGAGTTAACAATAATATCAGGTTGAGTTTCTTGGATAACTTTCCTGATATTATTCTGAGAGGTTAAATCGAGCTGCTGACGGTTAGTAGCAATAACTTCTCCAATTTTTATGAGTGTTTGCTGTAAGTCTTGTCCGACTTGTCCATCACTTCCAGTTAACAAGATTTTTTTCATTATTCTTCTTAGATGAGAAGCTATATTTAATTCTACAAGGTTAGGGTCAAAAAGTGAAAGTGGTTGGACAAAATCAAAGTTAACTGTGAGACGAGGAGTCAGGAGTTCCTCACTACGTTCCGGCGCTATCGCACAGGAGTCAGGAGTCAGGAGGAATTCATCGGGAAAACATTTTTTAACATAGTGCTGTTTATTTATGTCCGACTACT
>JASJDD010000306.1 GCA_030065735.1 Crocosphaera sp. | reverse complement strand
GAAAATCTAATAAGTTAACGAGCGAAGACGTGGATTTATCCCGTCGTAGCTTAACAGCTAGAATCCATGTTTTTCAAAGCATGGAGACTTCAAGTCCGCAGGTTATCCGCGATTTAATTGATATTGCTACCTATCTTGCTGAAAATAACCTTGAAAATAGCGATCGTTTTCTTTTTGCGGCTGAGGAAACATTGAAACAATTGGGACAAATGATCTGCGGAATGTGGGCTATAAGTACCTTTTTGTTAACTTAGGGATCACTTCCTGAAATGGTCTTCTACAATGAAAGATGAGCAGGACTAATAGAGGTCATAGAACCATGGGCTTTTCTCATCGATACCGCCGCAGAATGTCTTCCTCTCCAGAAATCCAAGGGCTTTTCTTCGATAAAGCACACAGCCATTCAGCTTTTTTTAATTCCTCTCATCAGACAGGCGATCGCAGCAATTTAACTGCCTCATCCGTAGTTCAAAAGCAAGCTCAAGAAGAGGATCAACCTGTTCAAAAGCAAGCTCAAGAAGAGGATCAATCTGTTCAAAAGCAAGCTCAAGAAGAGGATCAACCTATTCAAAAGCAAGCTCAAGAAGAGGATCAACCTATTCAAAAGCAAGCTCAAGAAGAGGATCAACCTGTTCAAAAGCAAGCTCAAGAAGAGGATCAACCTGTTCAGAAACAGGAGGGAACGACCGAAAAAAAGCCTTCTCAATCAAGAATAACCGCCCATCCTAGCCATGAAGAGGGGGAACAAGAACAAATAAGGGGGTTACCTGATCGCCTGAAAACAAAAATTGAAGCCCTCTCCGGCATCCCTATGGACGATGTCAAAGTTCACTACAATTCCCCCAAACCTGAACAGATGAGGGCTTTAGCCTATACTCAAGGTACAGATATCTATCTTGCTCCAGGCCAAGAAAAGCATTTACCTCATGAAGCGTGGCACGTAGTACAGCAAAAACAAGGACGGGTGAAACCGACCCTACAAACCAAAGGAATAGGGGTTAATGACAATCCTGGCCTCGAACAAGAAGCCACCGTTATGGGGCACAAAGCCAACTAAAACCCCTGTTTAGCGTGAATCCTATCTGCCGCTTCCCCAATCTTCAAACCCTAGAAACGGCCATGACCTATCTAGCTGAGGTCATCTACTGGCGTTTGTCGACTTATTTTGGGGATAATAGCCAACAGCTGACGGAAATGCCTTGTCCTCCGGAGGACTGGCTCACAGTGGATACACATCTTCATCGGTTTATCCATGAGCATCAATTGGAACTGGTTGAACAATTAACCCTCCTCATTGCCCTAGCTCCCCATCTACAACCGAATTTTTTCGAGCAGACCATTACCTACCAATTACCTCAGTCCGGCGACTATCCTCAAATTGGTGGCTGGCGGGGGAAATCCCATCGTGGTTTTTTACCCACGGGAGAAACGGTATTATTTCTGCTGGGAGGGAATGGATTTAGCGAGCGCATCCGTCTACAACGCCTTTTTAGGGAGGAACATCCCTTTATCCGTCAGCACGTTCTTTATCTTGATTCTCCCCCCGAAGGGGAACCATTAATGAGTGGTAAACTGGTCATGACCCAGGACTACGTTGATCTGTTTACCCACGGACACTTTTCTCGTCCTCATTTCAGCCTACAGTTTCCCGCCCAGAGAATTACGACAGAAATGGAATGGAGCGATTTAGTCCTCAATGCCCAAACCTTACAGCAAATTCGTGACCTAGAAGCCTGGATCACCCATAGTCCTACCATTCTCTATGACTGGGGTATGAAGCGCAAGTTAAAACTCGGCTACCGCGTCCTGTTTCACGGCCCTCCAGGGACTGGCAAAACCCTCACCGCTAGCCTTTTGGGCAAATATACTGGTAAAGATGTTTATAAAATAGATATCTCCATGTTAGTGTCAAAATTCATTGGTGAAACCGAAAAAAACCTCTCTAACCTCTTCGCCCGTGCTGAAAGTAAGGGTTGGATTTTATTCTTTGATGAAGCCGATGCCCTCTTTGGCAAACGGACTAATGTGCGCGATGCTCACGACAAATATGCTAACCAGGAAGTGAGTTATTTACTCCAGCGCGTCGAAAATTACGATGGATTGGTGATCCTAGCTTCCAATTTTAAAAGCAATATTGATGAAGCCTTTATGCGCCGATTTCAGTCTATCATTCATTTTCCCTTTCCTAGCACCCAAGAAAGATTACAATTGTGGCAAATGGCTTTTCCCCCACAACTGAGGCTGGCGGAAACAGTTGATCTTCCCCATTTGGCAAAAACCTATGAATTAACTGGTGCCGATATTATGAATGTTGTCCAACATTGCTGTTTGCAAGCCCTACAACAAGGCAATACAATGATTCAGCAGAGAAATTTAGTTCATGCTATTAAGCGAGAACTGAGTAAAGCAGGGAAGATTTTTTGATGGGCTCCTAAGATAAACGTTTTAATAGGTGCAAATGTTGCTCGACTGAGGCTATGGTATTAGCTAACATCATACCACTGGCTGCTACTGCCGGTAAACCAATACCTGGAAAGGTAGAATCACCGCAACACCATAACCCTTGTATGGGAGTATTCGGTCCAGGAAAAAAGGCTTTTCCTGCTTCGATAGCCGGTCCGTAAGTACCCTGATAACGACGCAAAAACCGTTCATGGGTGAGGGGCGTTCCCACTAAAGCGACGGAAATGCGCTCGCGGATATCAGGGATAATACGTTCTAAGGCTTGCCACATCACTTGGCTTCTTTGTTCTTTTTGTTGCTGATAAGCCTCACTATTGCCCTTTATTTGTGACCAAAGATGGTATGGTTCGTTACCAGGGGTGTAAACATGGATCGTCTGTTTTCCTGGAGGGGCTAAACTGGGATCGAGAAGGGAAGGAATAGAGACTAAAACCACGTTTTGAGGGCTTTGAATGCCTTTTTCCCAGTCATTGACCACAATATGATGACAGGGTAAGTCTGAGGGCAAGTTTTTGCCGTCAATCCCCAGATGAAGGTGCAAAAAACTCCCACAAGGTGGTGTCTGTTGTTTTTGCCTTCGCCATTGTTGGGATACGCTATCTAAGGGTAATAGCTTCAGGGTGTCCCAAACCGACGCATTAGAAATGACTGCACCACTTGCTCTTAGGCTGTCACCGTTACGTAATTGTACTCCCATAGCTCGATTATTTTTGACTAATATTTGTTTAACATGGGCGTTTAACTGGAGTTTACCGCCATTTTTAGTTAAACCACGCACTAAAGCATCCACTAACGCTCCACTTCCCCCCACAGGATAATCTAATACCACCCCAGGCCGATACCAGTCCGCAAACATAAAGGCCATTTCGGCTGCGCTAGTTCCGGTGGCAGGAAGTCCTGATAAAAGAAAGCAAAGTAAGTCTAACCAATGGTGAATAAAAGGATCACTGATAACTTCATCAGCAATATGACTAAATGGCCCGATTAGTTTCAAGACTTGGCTACTTTTTCGGAGCAACTCAGGTGCAAACTTACTCACAGTTACAACAGCATTCCAGTCAAAGCGAATGGCTGCAGGGGGAAGGGCTATACTGGCTTCGGCTAAGGGTTTCATCACCTGTTGTAACTTGCGCCATTCTTGCACCGCATCCTTTCCCCGAATTTGTTGCAAAATGTCGCCAAATTGCTCAGCCCCGACGGAGGTGTGAAAGTTGCCTTCGGGTAAGTAGCAGCCCCAAGTATCATAGTTGAGGCAGGGTAAGGGTTCCCCAATGGCATCTAAGACTTGTTTTAAGGGGTTGGGTGAGGGACTATAAGAAAGGCCAGAATACAACGAAGGGCCAGAGTCGAAAATAAAGCCATCCCGTTGAAAACTATGGGCAGCCCCTCCAGGAATGCTATGACTTTCACAGACGGTGACTTCTAAGCCATAATGGGCTAATAAAGCCCCACAACTGAGTCCGCCAATCCCGCTACCAATAATAATAATTTCTGTAGAAGACATGGCACCCCCTTAGATCAAAACGATTTTACCTTTAAATTACCCGTTGAAAGAAACAATCATGAAGTTACTTATGTTTTCTTGGTTTTGTATTATTAATGCTCATCTGCGATCGCTTAAAATCAACTGTTTTCTTCACTGCTATTTTCTGGTATGATCTTTTTTAAGAAGCGTCAAATTTGGGTCATCCCTATATAATAATATAGTTGCTTTAGATAATAAGGAGAAGAAAAAAATGTCTAAGCTTCGTAATATCTTAATCGGTGCCGGTATTGCTACAGTGGGGTGTATTGGGACGAAATTGGCTGTTGATTATTTTCGCCACCGTGGGCAGGAAGAAACAGTTGATGAGACGGCTGGGGATGCTGAACCAACATCCGTTGAAGAAGTAGCTTATGCGGTGGTAGAAGACAGCACCATTCAAACATTTCTGGATAACAGTTTTGGCTCTCCAGGCCGTTATGTTCCCACTCGTCCACCTAAAATTTTTGATTATCAAGAGTTTCAATGTCTGGTAATTTGGGCTTACGATCATGAAAAGGAAAAAAATCAATTATTGGCCTTTAAATACACAGATGAAGGTCGTAAAATGATCGCCAGTGTTGGTTATAGCGCTGAGGCAACTGACTACAATCTTAATTTAGAAGAGACTCCTTTTGCCATTGAAGTTAATGGAGAACAAATTACTTCCGGCCAAGGAGAAACCGATGGAACTGATGAGGTTGATTTTGTTCCTGCAGGGGCTTGATTCTGTTCCCGAAAACCTACCTAATCTGACCCAATCTTCTTCATATCAGTAGCAAAAATCAAGAAATGGATAAGTTTTTTCGGTTTAGTACAGTAGATAATATTAAAAAAATGACCGAAATTAGGGGAGTTTGGTTACTTTCTCGTTTCAACAGTCCTGTCTTGACTTCGAGAATCCGTATCAAAAATACATTAGATTTTCTAGAAGAGTGTGGGTTCAATACCTTATTTGTTGCGGTTTGGAATCAAGGATATACCGCTTTTGAAAGTGAGGTAATGGCAAAACATGGTTTTCCGAAACAAGATCCTTTATATGTTGAACTGGGTATAGATCCTCTACAGGAACTGATTAATCAAGCAAAAGGTCGTAATTTGGCTATATTTCCCTGGTTTGAGTATGGCTTCGCTGCGTCTCCATTATTCGATGGAGGTCATATTCTGACCATTAAGCCTCAATGGTCAGCAACGGCGCAATCTGGAAATCAAGTCAGACATGGTGGTTTAACTTGGATGAATTCTCTGGATATGGAGGTTCAGCAATTTATCACGGATTTGTTGTTAGAAGTAATCGAAAAGTATGAGGTTGCAGGGGTTCAAGGATGTGATCGCCTACCGGCTCTGCCTCATCTAGGTGGTTATGACGAACAGACCAAAAATAAATATCGAAACCGCTTTGGTTCTAATCCTCCTCTTAACACCAAACAACCAGCTTGGGTACAATTTCGAGCCAATTTATTGACTGATTACCTTAAACGTTTACGCAGTGAAATCAAAATCAAAGATTCAAATTGTCTTTTTTCTATCTCCCCTTCTCCTTTTAAATTTGGTTTAAATAATGTTTTACAAGATTCTGAAAATTGGCTTAAGCAAGGCCTAGTGGATTTCTTATGCCCTCAATGGTATCGAGAAAATTTTTCAGCCTACCGAGCCGAAGTAGACCGAGTTGCCAGCCGATTTTCTAGTAGGGAGCGGCAAAAAATTGTCCCAGGTATTGCTTTTACTGCTAATCGGAGAAATTTGACGGCAAGTGATATTGTTAATTGTGTCAATCACAACAGGACAAAAGGATTAGGTGGCCAGGTTTTCTTTTTCTATGAAGGCTTGACCAAGAACAGCAATCAGATGGCATTAACACTCTATAAGAGTGCTGATTATTCTAAACTGGCTATCCTTCCCACTCCACCCCAATAGTAACATATCTTACGAGATTTATTAGGTAAATGGGAATGTGACTTAATTGAATTTGGTGGCTCTGCTGACCATATTCACTTATTATTTGAAACTCATCCTTCTGTGGAACTTTCTAAATTAGTTAATAATATAAAAACTGTTACTTCTCGTCGTTTACGTTGCTCTCCCGTAGTTATGGTGATAAGTAAAATTTATATAAAAAGACAAGCTAATAGTTTTTCTCTCATTAATTGAAAATTTTTAAACCCATAACTCTGTCGGAGAATTAATTTTATTTTATTATTTAACCCTTCCATAACTCCACTGGTTGTTCCATTAATAAAGTAATTGCAAATTTGGTCGAGATATTTGGCAATCGTC
>JASJDD010000029.1 GCA_030065735.1 Crocosphaera sp. | reverse complement strand
TAAGGCATTTAAAAATTAAATAACCTTATTTTTAATGTTTTTTCTTCCCTCCTGCCTCCTGCCCCCTGCCTTCTGCCTCTAATCATTAAGTATTTTTGTTCTGATGCAAGATGTGAGTTAAACAGTAGCCATAACTTCAGCTTCTTTAGCTTGCATCATTTTCATTAAATCTAACATCCGACAAGAATAACCCCATTCATTGTCGTACCAAGAAATAACTTTAAAGAAGTTAGAATTTAATTCCATACCGGCTTTAGCATCAAAAATACTAGAGTGATAATCTCCATTAAAGTCCATAGATACCACATCTTCATCAGTGTAGCCTAAAACCCCTTTTAACTCACCTGTTGCTGCTGTTTTCATCGCTTCACAAATAGCTTGATAACTGGTCGCTTTTTCGGTTTTAAAGGTAAGATCAACCACAGAAACGTCGGGAGTGGGAACCCGTAAAGCCATACCGGTCAACTTACCTTTTAATTCAGGGATCACCAGAGTCACGGCTTTAGCTGCTCCTGTGGAGGCGGGAATGATGTTTTGGGCTGCACCTCGTCCTCCCCGCAAATCTTTCTTGCTAGGTCCATCTACGGTGGGCTGAGTGGCTGTCATGGCGTGTACTGTGGTCATTAACCCTTCTGCTAAACCAAAGTTATCGTTGATGACTTTGGCAATGGGGGCTAAACAGTTGGTGGTACAACTGGCATTGGAGAGGATATAATCCTTGGCAGGGTCATATTGATGATGATTGACTCCGACAACAAAAGTGTTAACTTTCTCAGGATCTTTCGTAGGGGCAGAAATAACCACCCGTTTTGCCCCTGCTTTGAGGTGCTTACTAGCAGTTTCGTGGGTGGTAAATAAGCCGGTGGACTCTACCACATAATCTACTCCAATTTGTCCCCAAGGTAATTCTTCGGGGTTACGAATGGCAAAACAGGGGATAAATTTACCGTTGACGACAATACCATCTTCTCTTGCTTCCACTGTGCCATCAAAACGACCATGAGTCGAATCATATTTGAGTAAATAGGCGATATTCTTAGCAGGAACGAGATCGTTGATGCCTAAAAATTCAAAATCAGGGTTATTAATACCTGCACGAAAGACTAATCTACCAATACGGCCAAACCCGTTAATGCCAACTCTTACTTTTGCCATGAGAGAAACTCCTTAAAAAATGAACAATTTTTGAACTTGAAGGGGAAAGAATAATGTTGTTTGTTTATTCCATTGAAGGAAGATTAATTACTCATATCCTAGGATTGTTTGGGCAAATTCTCTCAATATGAATAAAGTTTTTAGATTGTTGACAGTGCTTATTTTCGTTTAAGTTATGGAGATTAAGTATATAACAAAAATCCTTAATAATAGTTAAAAGAAAATTAATTTATAACTAGACAGCGATCGCCATTTTTTGAGCAACTATAGCGTTTCTCGGACTCATGAGGTACACCTAACACCTGCCTCCTGCCCCCTGCCTCCTGCCTCAAAGGGATAACTTCTGTACTTCACCAGTATGGGAACTGCTATATACTAGGCTCAGAATATGAAATATAGATGGCGATCGCCGATCAAGTTAAGAAAATGTTTATTCTTCGTCGTCTTCCTCTTCATTTTGAGGATAAACAAAACTGTTGGAACGGCCAGAGAGAACAGATTTACCTAAAGATAAAGCTTTTTGTGCTTCTTTGGCTGCAACGCGCTTCCAGTGCGCTTTACGTTGATCGCGTTTTGTATTGGATGTTTTCTTCTTAGGGACTGCCATAGGACTTAAACATAAAAAATTACACAACCTTTCTATTATAGGTTACTTTCTGGTTTAATCGCCACTCCTAGAATCTGATTTTCCTAGAGAAGCTAATTCATCAAAGGTAATAAAACCATCGTCATTAAGATCACATTTATTAAAAGTTGATTCAACCGCTTCGGTAATATCAATATCTGTATTTTTTCCCCAAATGGTTTCTAATAATTGTTTTAATTCTTGTCGATCAATTTTACCATTATTATCTTGATCAATTTCATCAAAAAACTTTCTTAGTTCTTCTGTTTCCTGTTGGTTTAAAGGAATTGTCATTTTCAGTTACTCCTGATTCAATTAATAATTTCTTTAGTCCAAGGTTCCCCAGTTCGAGGAATTCCAAACCCTGGTAAATTTAATGATACGCCAATTTGTTGAATATGATAACTAACCATTCCCATAGTACCAATTTCTAGGGTTAATTGGCTAAATATTTCATCTTCCCACGGTTGTTTTTCTCCTTCTATGATTTCCCATTGTCTTTCTTTGATAAACCCCGATTGTAAAAGACGGATAATTTTTTCTCCTTTAAGATAACAAAAACTCACTGAATCTGATACCGTATAAGCTGCTAATCCTAATATTTGTGTATTAGGGAAAATTTTAGCAACTTGTTTAGCATAAGAAACAACGGTTTCTGGTTCATCAACATAGAGTTGTATCCAAGGGGTTTCTCGATGAAAACGTACCGTAAATAAATGACCTGCTTTCACTAAAATAGAGGCAACTTTTTCTACCTCTTCTATCGGGTTATCTGTTGTTTCTAAAGATAAGTAGATTGCACCAAATTTAGCCATAATTATGTTCTTATTTGAAATTTATCGGATTGAGTTTTCTGTAGAGACATAAGGTTTTAATAGATTATTCGCTTCATAGAAATAAAAAACATTAACAACCACCCCCCCTCGTTCAATTTCTATTGTACCTATTTCTTTGATTTCTGTAAAAAAGTCTCTAAATTCATTAGTTAATTCTGGCATTTCATGAAACCGTTTTAAGGTAATATACAGAGCATTTTTTCCTAGCCATTGATCCGTATCTGGCCAAAAGTCAAACCCTCGTCTATCATAACTAAAACAAGTCACAGGAATATCATTTAAGGGTTCCAAAGCTAAATCAATTAATCCAGCTAAATAATAGGCATTGGTAAACAAAAAATCAGCTTGTTTTAGATAGTTTAATAATAAGGGAGATTGACTCACTTTTTTCCTGAATTGTTCGACATCAATTAATTCTGTTGTCGGATCGGTTTCAGGAGTTAAAAAGCCTTTAAATAAACTATCTTGACTGGATTGGAAAAAGGTTCCTGTATTCAAATGTAGCAATAATAATAATAAAATCGTATTAATAGCGATCGCCGTTCCTATCAGCCATCTTTTGACCCATATTTGTGAATAGTTTAACCATTGTTCACCATAAAATCCTAATAATAAAATCATCCCCCAATAACCCGGCATTGGCCAAGTTACTAAGATTTGTTGTTTCCCTCCTAAAATAATTAATCCCAAGGTTAAAGGTAAAGATATCCAATAGATAAATAACTTTTTCTTAGATAATAATTGATAACTATCTAAAACCAAACTTTTGATCATTATCCACCATAAAGGAAAACCAATTGTAGGAAATAAAAGAGCAATATTTATAACCCATACAATTAAAGCATTGAAGATATTATAAGAAGTTTTTGGGGCATTAGGAACAGGTAAAAAGCGATCAAAAAGCTGAAATCTTAACGATATCCAATCGTGTTGATAATTCCAAAAGAATAAAGGAAATAAAGTGACAATAAATAAGAAAAATCCTAAAATTGTCCAACGAGAAATTAAGGCATGACGATGATGTTTACTGCTTAAACAAAAGCCAACTAAACAAAATCCTAAAACAAAACCATGATATTTACTCAAACAAGCGAGTCCAATTAAAACCCCCAAAATACTGAGACGATAGCTGGGAAAATAAGGTTTATTTTCTCTCGTAAAAAATTCATCTGTAGCACAATATAAAGCAGCAGACCAAAAAAAAATCAAAGGACTATCAGGGAGAGTAATAATGCCAAAAGCTAATTGAAAAATAGGAATAATTGAAGCTAAAATTAAGGTTATTTTTCCTGCTGTTTTGCTAAATAATTTAACGCTGGTTAAATATAATAAATATAAACTCCCTGTATATAAAATCAACGTGCCGATACGTAGGGTAAAAGGAGAGGTAATTCCTGTTACCCAAATGCCAAAACCAGTGGTTAAAGCGACTAAAACGGGATGATCAAAATAACTCCAATCTAAATGTTTAGTATAGAGATAATAATAACCTTCATCGTAACCAGGCAACAGCCAAAAAGCAATAAAGGAACGGAATAATAGGCCGATAAGTAATATTAAAAAAACTGAGATAGAACGATTAAACAATGTAAACTTTTTCTCAAAAATAGGAGTTAATAAAAATATTTTTTCAAAGCTATTATACCTTACTAGGCGAATAAATTCTATATAGAATTCTTGTCAGTGGTCATTATTGAAGTTATATAATAAATTTAGCTATTTAATTAAACCCAAAAACCATTATGGTACAAACTATTCAAGCTGAGCAACTGCAACTGCATGACCTTAAATCAAAATTTGGTCTAGAATATAGAGATAGTCCCGACTTATTTACCGAATGGCGTGATAATTTACCCGAATTAAGGGAACAAGAAAAATTAAATCTGGATGAGGTTAAATTGGAATTTCGCCATCTTTTAGAATATGGAATGTCCGAACCGATTGTTAAAATGGTGGTACTGTCTCCATTATTAAAAATGGCGGGTTTTTTTCGTCCTCCGTTTAACATAACAGCCGAGAAAAGTGTAGAAGTCTCAGAAGAGGATGATCTTTTGATTCGGGGTAGATTAGATTTATTAGTATTTCAACCGGAATTTTGGATTTTAGTGGTAGAAGCAAAAGGACTTGCTTATTCTATTGAAAAGGGACTAGCACAACTCTTAGCATATATGTTAGGAAGTCCTAATCATCATAAACCTGTATTTGGATTAATTAGTAATGGGGCTAATTTTAAGTTCCTAAAACTAATTCGAGAAGATCAGCCGATTTATTGCGAATCTATTTCCTTTTCTCTGGATAGAGGAGATGATCTTTATCTGGTTTTAAGAATTCTCAAAAAAATGGCTCAAATTGTTTAAATATCCTTCTACTAAAAAATCTTCATCGACTTGACGAAAACTCACATTTTGTAATAATAAAGCATCGGACATTTTTTCTAAACCTAAGTCCCCTATAGGAAAAGCAGCAGAGACACCGCCGATAATTTTCGGGGCAATAAATGCCATAATTTTTTGAATCACCCCTTGCTTGATAGCTTGGGCCCCTAAAACCCCCCCACATTCCCACAAAACGCTGGATAATTGCCGTTCATAGAGAACATCCATAACCAGAGAAGGGGTTAAAGGAGATAATTCCATAACTTCAACCCCTTTGTTCTGTAATTCTGCTTGTAAAGAAGGATTTTTGCCCCATTCCGTACACACAAGGGTCGGTGCTAGGTTAACATTCCAGAGATTCGCTTCTTGGGGTAGGTGGAGGTTACGACTCATCACCACTCGCAAAGGATTGCGTCCGGTGGCTTGATGAAGGGTTAAATGAGGATTATCCCGTCGTACCGTATTCCCCCCAACGATTACCGCGTCACAAGCAGCCCTGGTTTGATGAACCAATTGACGAGACTTTGTTCCACTCACCCAAGCACTATGACCCGTACTGGTAGCAATTTTACCATCAAGGGTCATGGCATATTTTAAGATACCAAACGGTCGATGATGGAGAATACGATGGCAAAACGCTTCATTGAGGCGACGACAAGCTGCTTCTTCAACCCCAACCATCACCTCTATTCCCGCCTCTTTCAACTTAGCAAGGCCCTTTCCTGACACTAATGGGTTAGGATCAACCATACCCACCACCACTTTAGCCACTTTAGCAGCGATTAAAGCCTCTGTACAAGGCGGTGTGCGACCGTAATGGTTACAGGGTTCCAAATTGACATAAACCGTCCCTCCTGCCGCATTTTCCCCCGCCTCTCGTAACGCGAAAACTTCTGCATGGGGTTCTCCGGCTTTTGGGTGAAATCCCTCTCCAATAATTTTGCCATTTTTAACAATAACTGCGCCCACCAAAGGGTTAGGAGAGGTATAACCTAAGCCTTGACGCGCTAAGGTTATACATCGTTGCATCATTTGTTGGTCAAAATTTTCTGGGGTCATAATCTAGCCAAAAATACAGACGAAAACCGTACAAGAATCAATAAATCATTGGAAAATGTTCAAGAGTTTCACCCAGGTTCGGGGAAAATTCTTAAGTGACCTTGACGAAATCCAGGAATCATCTTTAGAGTTTATACACTAAAAAAGGAAATGACTGAATAAGAAAGCTTTAACTCAACATTCAGTTATTTTCAGTGTTAATGATTTTCTTAATCATCTCCTAAAAATGGTATCAACACGAACAAAAAAAGATGTCTCTCACTGGCAACCGTTGAAAGTGATTGCCAGATCCTTTTCGCCTTATTGGATTGCTTGTATTCCTTTAGCAGCCATTATCACCATTGTCTGGAATAAGGCAGTGGTGGCACAGGATGTAGAAATTAATATCCTAGAGATTACTGAGGCAACTCCTGATGCAATTATTCAACTGCAAGGAACCCTCAACGCGATCTGGGTACTGATTGCAGCGATCCTAGTGATTTTTATGAATGCGGGTTTCGGAATGCTAGAAACCGGCTTTTGTCGTCACAAAAACGCCGTCAATATCCTGTCCAAGAATCTGATTGTTTTTGCTTTAGCGACTCTAGCTTATTGGGCGATCGGTTATTCTCTGATGTTTGGCGGGCCCGAAAATCCCATCATTGGGTTTGGGGGTTGGTTCCTCAGTGGAAAACCGGCTACCTACGGCCTTGATCCCTTTCCTGTTGGACTGCCTATTTCTGTGGCGTTCTTATTCCAAGCAGCCTTTGCTGGAACCGCGGCCACCATTGTGTCTGGGGCAGTTGCCGAACGGATCAAGTTCACTGACTTCTTAATCTTCAGTTTACTCTTGGTGGGGATTTCCTACCCCATTACCGGTCACTGGGTTTGGAGTGGCGGTTGGTTAGGTTCCCTTGGCTTTAGTGACTTTGCTGGTTCTACGGTGGTTCACTCCGTTGGCGGTTGGGCTGCTTTAATGGGAGCAGCGATTCTCGGTCCAAGAATGGGTAAATATATCGATGGTCGTCCTCAAGCCATGCCTGGCCATAATATGAGTATTGCCACCTTGGGCTGTCTTATTCTTTGGATTGGTTGGTTTGGTTTCAACCCAGGTTCTCAACTCGCTGCTGATAGTGCTGTTCCTTATATTGCCGTTACCACCAACTTAGCGGCCGCTGCGGGCGGTGTTGCTGCTACTTTAACCGCTTGGGCAAAAGACGGTAAACCCGATCTTTCGATGATTATCAATGGTATTTTAGCCGGGTTAGTGGGTATTACCGCCGGATGCGATGGGGTATCCTATTGGGGTGCTGTCATCATCGGTGCCATTGCTGGTGTGATTGTTGTTTATTCCGTTAGCTTTATCGATGCGGTTCTCAAAATTGATGACCCCGTTGGGGCGATTTCCGTTCACTTAGTCAATGGAATGTGGGGAACCTTAGCCGTTGGTTTATTTAACATGGAAACCGGTTTATTCTACGGTGGCGGTATTGGTCAACTGATCAATCAAATTATTGGTATCGTTGCCATTGGTGCGTTTACTGTTGTCTTTAGTGCTATTGTTTGGACTGCTCTCAAGGCAACAATGGGTATCCGTGTTAGTGCCGAAGAAGAACTCAATGGTCTTGATATTGGAGAACACGGGATGGAAGCTTATCACGGTTTTGTTAAAGAACCCGATGGTTTTAGGGGTGCCGTTTCTCATAGTGTTAATGACGATATTCCCACAGGTGCCGGGATGTAATTGATTTCCCTCTCACCCATGAGTCCGCCATAATAGCGGACTTTTTTTTATCCCCCCTTCGGGGCAAGGAGTCAGGAGTCAGGAGCCAGGAGTCAGAATTAATATTAATAATTAAACAATTTTTCTCCTGATTCCCTTCTTGCCCAATTGGGTTTAATACCCCAACTTCTATAAGTTGCTAGAAATAGATTGGGGGAAAGAATCCCCATTCTATTTCTCTCCTGACTCCTGACTCCTGTATTCTGACTCCTTCTTCAACCTTTTCTCAGAAACGTCACAGATGATCCTCAGATTGCTCCCTCATAGTAGAAAGTGTTGGACAAAATAAAGGAGTTAAACCGATGAAATTAAACCATTTTACTGCATTATTCTGGCTTTTCTTGGTTCTGTACATATTCTATAAGTCGTTCTAAGGGAGCTTGTGTGCCAACAGTAATAATCGCATAACTACTTGACCAAAACTGAGGTTTAGAACCCCAATAAAACGGAACTTAGTGACTAAGACTAAATGATAAATTAGTCGAAAAGCACTATTGCTGCGAGTTTTTAGGGGTAACTGCATTTATTAACTAAACAAGTAACTAATTGATATTTTTGAGCATATATGGTAAGATGATCTCAAGTCAATAAGGTAATAATGAGCGTTATGGGTAAATCAAAAGCCAAACGCAAAACTAAACAGAGAAAACAAGACTCTATGATTCGCACAGATGTCTGGAATCTCAAGGTGACACCATCCCAAAAAAAGCTATTATTATTGACAGTTGCAGAATCTAGAAAATTTTTAAAGCCCTTAATTTTTATTGCCAATGCTGAATGGACAATAATTGGTAATCTGAGTGATAAAGAGAAAGTAAATTATCTAGAGAAATCCATTCATGTAACTAACAAAAATCCCAACCCTAAATATTCATATTATCAAAAAGTTATTAATAAATATCCATCTTTTCGGAAGTTTCCGAGTTATTTAAGAAGAGCAGCCATAGCTGATGCTATTGGCATTGTTTCTAGTTTTCAAACTCGTTATAGAGAATGGCAATCAGGGACGAGAAAACATAAGTTTGTTAGACCACCTCGATTAACAGCAATGTGTCAATCTTACCCTGCTTTATATAAAGGGCAACAAGTCAAATATAATGATGATTATCAAAGTGTTGACCTCAAAGTTTGGAATGGTTCAGATTGGGTTTGGTTAAAAGAAATCATCATTAAAGGTCATGGACTTAATCGACATAAAGTGATAGGGAATCATATTAAATCACCGGCTTTAGTGGTTAATTCTAAGACTTGTCAGCTTTCAATGCCAGTGAAAATTAAACCGATTAAAAAGGAGGAATCCAATTATGTTTGTTCCGTAGATTTAGGCATTAATAATGCTGCTACTTGTTCAATTGTTGGACGGGACGGTACTGTAAAGGCTCGGAAATTTATCAATCCTGCTAGAGACATAGACCGTCGAAATAAACGGAAAATGATGATTACTAAAAAGTCAAAACAGACTTATCAAAAGACCGGCAAAAAGTTTCTTAAAGGCTTTTGTCGAGGACTTTATCGGAAGTCGAGTAATATTAATTTAGAGATTTCTCGTAAAGTTTCTAAAGAAATTATTGACTTGGCTAAACTTCATAATGTCAAAGTAATCGTCATCGAAAACTTAGCAGGATGGAAGGCTAAGGCAGGAAAGAGAGGCACTTTAATGAGACAAAAATTTCATTTATGGTGTCATCAAAAAATTGTAGAGATTTTAAATGACCGATGGGCAGAATTAGGGGGAGATGTGCAAACAGTTAACCCTAAATATACCAGTGCTTATGCCTTTGATGGTAGTGGGAAAGTTAAACGGAATAAAAAGAATTATTCTTTGTGTGTTTTCCCGTCTGGTAAACAATATAATGCCGATTTAGGAGCTTCATATAATATCGGAGCAAGGTATTGGTATTCTGTCTTAATTGGTGATAAGTATTTCTCTAGGGTATTTGTTAGCGAAAGTTCTACAAATACACTGCGGACACCAGTAACTCTGGAGACACTTAGAAGTCTAAAAACTTCTGGGTGCAAGTGAATCCCCATCTATAATCTGTGATTTAGATGGGGTGTGTTCAATCGCTGCTAAAACTTGGGAATGAATCGTCCCATTCGTTGCCAAAACACCGTAATTATTGCTTAATTTAGCCCCCACAGAAAAATCTAAGGGTTTACCTTCTAAATCTGTCACCTTTCCTCCAGCTTCTTCCACAAGAATCACCCCGGCTGCATGATCCCAGATATTCTCTTTCTTCCCTTCAAATTGTGGTAACGGCACTCTGGTATAAAAATGAGCATCTCCTCTGGCGATCGCCCCATACTTAGCTAAAGAGTCCATCTGTTTCGCTACAGAAGTTAACCCTAAACGCTGATCAATAGCGGTTTGTACCTGGCGATCGCTGTGAACCGACTCCACACTTTCAATACGATACAACTGCTCAAAATTGGACGAGGGATCAACTTTAATCTTTTGAGGGATTCCCCCTTGCAAGGGAATTTCTACCGATCCTTGACCCCGAATCCCCAGAAAAATTACCCCTTTTCCACCATCCTCTCTCGGAAAAGCGGGACAAGCTAACACCCCTAATTTTACCTCTCCCTCTTCCACTAACGCCAAAGCGACGGCGTATTGATCCCCCCGAATAAACCCTTTAGTGCCATCGATAGGGTCTAAGGTCCAGTAACGTTGTGCCACTTGACCGTTACCCCAATTAATCCAATCAATCACATTTTCTGGGGTTGCGGTGGAAATACTTTGCTGTACCTGTTCAATAATTTGCTGGCGAACGCCTTCTAACCCTGGTTGTTGCAGGAGTGTGGCATCTTCTTCCCCAATTACAGGATCATTAGGAAACCCGTCGATTAACCCTTGACACAAAATAGCTTGCGCCCCAAAATCCGCCACCGTGACGGGACTGGTATCGGCTTTTTTAACCGCTTTTCCCCCTTGAGTTTGTTGCACTCGTTGACAGAGTTTAGCTGCTTCTCTGACAATCCTCAAGGCTAATTCTTTCTCTGGTTGATAACTCATTTTTTAGCCAAATTATTCATTATCTATTATCTATTACATCACGGACTGCTTCCACCACACGATTCAACCCCACAGAATTAGACGCTTTAAATAAAATGCGATCGCCCGGTTGAATCACTTCGGTTAACCGTTGTATGATTTGTTCATGGGTTGGGAAAGACTCGGTTTCAATGGTTTTAACCCCTTGAGCAATGGCTTGAGCTTCGGGATCATCCACTAAAATGAAAAGACCATCAATGCCCAATTTTTCAGCCATTTCCCCCACTTCTTGATGTAACTGGGCAGATGCGTTCCCTAGCTCCTTCATAGTGCCGAGAACCGCTAAATGACGCTTCCCTGGGGTATCTTTGAGCAGTTGTAAGGCGGCTTTCATGGATTCTAAACCAGCGTTATAGGTTTCGTCTAAGAGGATAATATCGTTTTTGAGGGAATATTGTTGCGATCGCCCTTTGGGAAGTTCCACTGTCACTCCTTGGCTTAAAATATTCCAGTCTAAGTTTAACTGTTGGGTCACAGCTAAAGCGGCTAAATAATTCAAAGCATTGTGACGGCCAGGCAAAGGTAAAGGAAAATCCATCCCTTCTACCCTTAAAATTTGATTTTCCAGCAATTCTCCCTTAATGTCGCCCCCTTCCAATCCATAGGTAATGGTTTTACCCTGCCACACCGTCGCTGCTGTTTTCATGAGACGTTGATCGTCATGGTTGAGAATGGCGATGCTATCGGTGGGCATTTCGGCCAATAATTCACATTTTGCCTCAGCGATCGCCTGTCGTGATCCCAGTCGTCCAATATGTGCCGTTCCGACATTGGTAATGATGCCAATGGTAGGACAAGCAATTTGACTTAATAGGGCAATTTCTCCCCTTGCGCGCATGGCCATTTCAATCACGGCGTAGTTATGACTGGTTGTTAAACCTAATAGGGTTTTCGGTACGCCTATTTCGTTGTTGTAGTTAGCTTGGGTTTTATGAACCTTTCCAAAGACCCCTAACACCGCAGCAATTAATTCTTTCGTGGTGGTCTTCCCCACAGACCCCGTAATGCCAATAATAGGAATCTTAAATTTATTTCGCCACGAATTTGCAATTTCTTGATAAGCTATTAAAGTATCTTTAACAATAATTTGCGGTATTTCCTTAGTCGATTGCACAGAAACTTCATAATTAACAATTAGAGCTATTGCTCCTTTTGAAATTGCATTTTCTACAAACTGATGTCCGTCAAATTTATCTCCTTTTAAGGCAATGAAAATATCATTTTTTTGAATAATCCTACTGTCAGTATTAATTTTATTTACTAATAGATCAGATAAAGGCTGAGATGTTTTTTGTAAATTGCTAGATAAAATATTTTGGATTTCACTGAGGAGCATAATGGCTACCTGGAATAACTACCGAAGAAAATATAGAAATTTTACTGAGTAAAATAAATTGAGAATTCGTGATCAAGATCACATACAAAAGGTGTTCTTTTCCGTTACTTTAAGAAATGTGTTTACAAAACAAAGATCATTCCGTAATAGTCATGTTTAACTGTTACCTTTATCAGAGGGGGTTTAGCTAACCAATTATTAACCAAGTTTGGATGAGAAAAATTTTCAAAGTTCTTTCCGACATTGTTATAATCTAAAAGGAAAACAACTAACACTGTTGACCAAAACCAAACAGCTAAGAATGCTTGAGCAACTCCTATCATTAAACCAAAAGCGGGCGATAAATTGACCTATAACCTAAAGGGAATTTTACAGCCCCACGTTGAATTAATCAATTGAAATGGGCTGATGGCCATGAATAACCTATCCCAATCTTACTCACAACAACAAGGCTCTCAGGAAGAACAACTTTTTTACGATTATCTCTTACAGCAGGTGCGAACTGACACCCATAGTCAGTTGCTTGAGGATTTCCGTCGCTTATTTATCGAAGCACGAGCATTTCGTGATCCTCAACTTTATACGGCCTTAGAAAAAATCGTTAAAAGAAAAAATAATGAATATCAATTCAACTATTTCTTCAACCGTTGTTGCCATATTCTGATTAACCATTGGCAGATGGATGTCCAGTCCCAGGGTGCTATTCCGGAGCTAGTTGGGCTTATGGAAAACCTCTCCCCTCCGAGGAGAGGCTATCATAATACAGCCAACCGAGTAAGATATCTGGTTAAAAATTTCACCCAGTCCGATGAGTATACCAAGCTTAAACGATTAGCGCAAGTTATTAACAACAAACTCGCTCCGGAGAAAGGTAACCTCGTGGGTAACTTAATTCATCGTTATCCCTATCTCTATAATCATTGCCTCTTAGGAGACGAAAGTAGCGAGGAACACCAAAAAACGGTCAGAAAAATTAAAACCCAAACTGAAAAACGTTTTGAGGTTAATTTATCTCGCTATGTCACTTACAAAGTTAGACTAGCGCAAATGTCCCGTTCTCCTGAATTAACAGCAGAGAAAGGACGTATCATTCGTCCTGTTAAAAATCCCACGCTTCTCAAAGATAAAGAGTTAAACCAAGCTTTAAAGCATTTTGTCGGAACAGTTGATGGAGGTTATACCTATCAGAGTTTATCTCAGAATTTCTTGAGTCATACGGTTCATACTCAAAGCTTTGGACGTTATAAAGACGATCTCTATGAGTATATCCTCACCTCTTTAGATCCCAAATATTCCAAAGGACAATTTAATAAAAATCTCTACCAATTACTACAAAATACACTCCCTGAATGTAACCACCAAAAACCCAGTGAGTTCTTGAGGTTACGCACTGCGAGTCAATTAATGAATTTCCTGGTAGTTGAAAACGGAAAGAAACCCGATCACTACGTTTTTGTGGATATGATTTCTAACATGGGAGTAACCCGTACCATGGGTTTATTACTCAAGGTTATTTTGGTCTCCAACAAAGTTAAACCCTATTTAGAAAAGCGTTTTTCTATCCTCTTTAATCATTATGAATCCTTCACCAAAGAGGGGGTTCCCTGGTTGGTAAAATCCTTAGAAAATTTACAATTGGCTTTTAGTGTTCATTTTGGTAAGGTGGACTTATCCTGTTTAAAACAAGTTAAAATGGGATAAGTCAATCAGAGGAAAGAATTGAGAAGGGTTCAATTCTGTTTTAAGTCTATAGTTCTATGTTTCAAGCGACACGCCGTCGTTTAGCCCTATGGTACACTACGGTTACAGCGATTTTGCTGCTTCTGTTTGCCACAGGAGTGTTTTTTTATGTTCGTAGTACCTTAGTCGAACGAGTGGATGACACCTTAAAGCACGTTGTTGAGGTAGTTAACCGTTCTTTAGTCATAGAGTCTGTTTCTGTGTCTCAGGGACGTTATCAGGTCAATGTAGAGGCCAGTTTTCGAGACAATGCTGAAGCAGCAGAAGATGATCACATTGATCTCGAATGGTTTAATCCTCAAGGAGAATTAGTCTGGTCAACCTTTAGCGATCCTCCCATCATTCCCCTTCATCTTAACCGACGGGCAGAAACAGTTCATCTTAGTGGCGATCGCATTCTCAGACAAGTAACCCAAAGAATTAATGTAGATCGTTATGTTTTAGGTTATTTACGAGTGAGTCATCCTTGGTTTGAGGTCACAAAACCCATTCGTCAACTCAGTCTTGATCTAGCATTGGGAACGTTAGTTACTATTATAATTGTAGGATTTATTGGTTGGTTTTTATCAGGTTTAGCCATTCAACCCATCCGAGACTCTTATCAAAGTTTAAAACAATTTACGGCGGATGCGTCCCATGAGTTAAGAAACCCCATTGCGACCATTCAAACCAATGTACAAATGGCCTTAGCTTATGGAAATAGCGACCCACAAGTACAACAACGACAGTTAAAAGTGGTAGAAAGATTAACTCAACGGTTAGGAAACTTAGTCAATGATTTATTATTTTTAGCCAGATCCGATAGTGGAATGTTACAAGTTAGACAGCACAAAATTCCCTTAGATGCTTTATTAATTGAAGTGATAGAAGAACAAAGAACTTTAGCCCAACAAAAGAGTGTTTTTTTATCATTACATATTGTAGAACCTGATAATACCCCGTCGTTAACGACGGGATTTAAAAGTAATGAAGATAATTTTAGTTTATTAGGAGATTGGGATCAATTAGCTCGTTTATTTACTAATTTAATTAGTAATGCTCTAGAACATAGTTTTTCTGAGGAAAATGTGTCAGAGACAAACAAAAAAGTTGCTTCTATTGAGGTAGAATTACAAAAGGTAAAACGGGAGCGTTTACATCAGTTACAAGTGAAGGTAAAAGATACAGGGAAAGGGGTTCCTCAAGCAGCTTTAAGTCATTTATTTGCTCGATTTTATCAAGTTGATCCTTCTCGAAAAAGTCCAGGAGGTTCCGGGTTAGGACTGGCGATCGCTAAAGCAATTGTGGATAATCATCATGGACAAATAAAAGTAGAAAGTGAGTTGAATAAAGGAACAATATTTACTGTTATTTTGCCAACCTGAGTTTGATAAGTTTCTCCCTTTCCTGAAACAGTTACCAGTTAATTATAATTGGTTGGTTACGTTAAAAATAATTCGACAAAGTTCTACAAGTTACCATAAACTATGAACCTTACACCATCTAATTATCAATTCATTTATACACCCCATTGTAAACCCAACCAATTAATTTGTGGCCATGGACAAACAGCGATTATTACAGGATGGACAGTCAGACAATCAGTTGCTAAAAAATTAAACCCAGAAGATTATGCAGTCATCGGAAACCTATACAGTTCAACCAGGGGAATTAGTCCTTTAATTCGTAATTTATTAGCCAATCCTCATGTAAGATTTTTAGTCATTTTGGATGCAACTAAAGAAGACAAAAATGCAGGAGGATGTCAATGTTTATTGGACTTTTTACAACAAGGTTTTACTCAAGGAAAAAGTGATATAGGTAGAGATATTTGGGTTATTAATTCTGAAATTACGGGTTATATTGACATTGAAATTGATGCTAATGCTTTAGAAAATTTGCGTCAATCTCTAGATTATAAACAAGCAAACTCTATCAGTGAAGCAATTAATTATGTTCAGGAATTTAGTCAACATAAGCATAAGGAACCTTGGGGAAAATCCTTAACATTTCCGATGATAGAAACCACTCCAACGGTATTACCTGGTCCTAGATATGGTCATCGTATAGAAGGTAAAAATATTGCAGAAACTTGGGTTAAAATATTGCATCGTATTAAAACAACAGGAACCATTAGACCGACTCAGTATGGACAATGGCAAGAACTAATTGATCTAACTGCTATTGTAACAGATGAACCCTTAGAATTTCACTTTCCTAATCCCAATTATTTACCTATAAAACGAGAATTTATCAATGATTATATCGGACAAATTCTAGATGATGCACCCCAAAAAGAAGGAGTTAAATATACTTATGGTCAAAGGTTGCGATCGTGGTTTGGACGAGATCAAATTAAACAAGCAATTGATAAATTAATCAGTGATAAAGACTCTTCTAGAGTGGTAATGTCTCTTTGGGATGTTAAAGATTATGAAAATAGTGATAGTCCTCCTTGTCTTAATCATATTTGGGTGAGAATAGTTGATAATGAACTATCTTTAACTGCGACATTTCGTAGTAATGATATGTTTTCAGCTTGGCCAGCAAATGCAATGGGTTTAAGAGCATTACAAAAGCATATAATAGAAGAAATTAAGATACAATCTCATCATAATTTTCAGTTTGGACCCTTAATTATTATCAGTCAAAGCGCACATATTTATAGTGATTGTTGGGAACACGCAGACAAAGTTATTGAAACAGAATATACTAAAATTTGTCAGCAGAAAACTTATAATGATCCCAGTGGTAGTTTTTTAATTTCTCTTAAAGATAATCAAATTATAGTAGAACAGATTACCCCAGGTTCAGGAGAAGTGGTTAATTGTTATTCAGGAAAAACTGCTAAAAAAGTTTATCAAGAAATTGCTGATAGTTGTCCAACTCTTGAAATCAAACACGCTATGTATTTAGGAACAGAATTACAAAAAGCAGAAATCAGTTTAACTAAAAATTTAGATAATTATCAACAAGATAAACCTTTGAAATTTTGAGTGTTTTAAAAATAAGACAACACTTTTAATTTAGCTTATCTTCTATTGCACCTAATGCTTTTAGGGTTTCTTTTTGTGCTGTTTCTAAACCCGTCACTCCAGTAATATTCATTCCTTCGTAGGGTCGAGGACTTTTGAAAGTTTTGATAAGTTTATAAGTCTCTAAATTCCATAATTTAACGGTTCCATCTTTACTCCCACTTGCTAAACTCAAACCATCGGGACTAAACGCAACAGAAACCACTTCTTTGCTGTGTCCATGAATAATTTTAAGACATTCTCCAGTTTGAGTATTCCACAATCTTACAGTGCGATCGTAACTACCACTAGCAATGATATGTTTTTGAGGATGATAAGCAACTGATTGTATCCAACTATTATGACCTTCTAGTTGCTTAAGACATTCCCCTGTTTCACTATTCCATAATCTAATGAAATTATCATTTCCACTACCAGCTATCATTTTACCATCAAAACTAATAGCGATCGACCATACTTGAACCTTATTAGAACCATCAACAATAGTGTTGATTAATTTACCCGTTTTAGCATTCCATCTCTTAATGGTACAGTCATCACTACCACTATAGAGAAATTGACCGTCAGGACTAAAAACAATGGAACGAATCCAATTTTGATGTCCTGTAAGGGTATGTAAACATTCTCCTGTATAAATATCCCAGAATTTAATGGTTTTATCATCGCTACTACTAGCAACCATAAAATTTAATGGGTTAACAATAACACATCTCACCCAGTTAGTATGACCCCAAAGAGTATGGACACATTTTCCTGTTTTCGTTTCCCATATCCTGACAGTGCGATCGCCACTACAAGTGACCATAAACTCTCCATCTGAACTAAAAGCAACTGACCAAACGATATCTTTATGTTCTCTAAAAGTTTCAACAATTTTTTCTTCAGCAATGTCCCAAATTTTAACACTTTCTCTAATTCCACTACTACTATGAGCAATGAGTTTACTATCAGGAGAAAAAACCAAAGCACGAATATGTTGACTGTAACCTTGTAAGGTTCTAACATAATTACCTGTGTTAACATCCCATAATTTTGCGGTTCGATCATTACTACCACTAAATAAAAATTGACCATCAGAACTAAAAACAATAGACCAAACTCTACCTTGATGTTCTGTCAGCACTTTTAAACATTCTCCTGTATTTATATCCCACAAACGAATTATTCCATCTTCGCAGCTACTCGCTAATAAAGGTTTGTGAGGATGAAAAGCAATAGAACGAATCCAGTTACTATGACCAACAAACGATTTGAAAAGTTCACCTGTTTCAATATCCCAAAGTCTAACTATGCAATCATCACACCCAGTGGCAAAACATCGATTATCAGGACTTGAAAATAGTTCTCTTAGACGATTATTTTTTTGTTCTTTTAACTTAAACTTATTCTTGATAGAATAGGTTTCAGAATCCCAAATTATAACAGTATTATCTTCACTAGCAGTAATAATAAATTTACCATCAGAACTAAATTGAATCCCTCTGACTCTATCTTCATGGCCTGTTAAAGTTGTGATTAAATCTTTATGATTAACATCCCATAATTTAATGGTACGATCATCACCACAACTGGCTAAAATATTCCCATCAGGACTAAAAATAACCTTCCTGACTCTATCTAAGTGACCTTCTAAAACTTCTAAACATTTTTGAGTTTCAATGTCCCATAATCTAACCGTTGTATCTTCTCCACCACTAGCAATTATCTTATTATTAGGACTAAAAGCTATACTTCTTAACCATTTAAAATGACCTTTGAAGATACCAAAGAAAGTAAGTTTAATGTTATTTTCTCGATCCATTTTCCATATATACAGTTGACCTTCAATATCACTAATAGCAAGGAGTTTATTATCGGGACTAATAGAAACAGATAAGACGTGACTAAAGTTATCTACAAAAAGTGAATCGATAAAATGGGTATGGTTAAAATATGTCTCATGTAGTTTCAAGTTTCTCAAAGAACATAAACGAATTATGTATCCAGAAAAATTATAATTTTCTAAATTACTACTTAGTTTTTCACTATCTAATTTTCTTGATAACCTAATGATATTACTCGCTAAAAATCTAGTTCTAACATCATTATTATTTCGATAGATGTCTAATATTTCTCTAAATCTATTATGTATTTCGTGGAAATTGCCAAAATAAGATAATAATCCTTTTTGTAACCGTTTAATAATATGATACCTTGGTTTATCTCTGAAAGAGTATTCTGCTGTTGCTATAACTAGAGGATACCGACTTAGCATATTAATATCTAAGTTTTGGATCTCATTAAATGCTTGTTCAATTATCTTATTAGCAAGATACTCCATGATTAATGGGTGTAAAGTATAAGTAGCTTCTTCACTACTTTCAATTAAAAATTTTCTTTTTAAAGATTTAATTGCATTAAGTAATTGACTATTTTGTACAGAAGTTAATAAATCATTTTGGAATTGATATAGTTTGACTGGACAACGGTAAATGGCTAAGGAGTAGAGAATATCGATTTCAACCTCTGATAATTTATCAAAATGTTCTTCAATTAAATTGCTAATACCATTAAAAGGAGAGCTTTTTAAGCACTGAGAAATATCTCCACCAAATACTTCTGTAATGTTAGAGGCAGCCAATTTTAGCATTTGGGGATTGCCATAAAATCTTTCAACGAATTCTTGCCATTCTTTTTCCGTACCTGATAGAAAGCGAATATTTTTGATTTGTTTGATAGATTCTATATCTAAAGGTTTAAGTTGTAAACCAATGATAGGTTGTCCATCTGCCTCTAACAATGTAATTTCTTGGGATTTTTCCCTGCTAGTTAATATCAAACAACTTTGATGTAAAGTTGAACCAATAAGCTTTAATAAATTACTATATTGTTCTTTATCTATATCTGTAATAGATTCAGCATTATCTAAAATTATCAAACAACGATGCTGTTTAAAAAGCTTAACCAATTGAAGATTTTTTTGGTTTTTATTATGAGATGAAATTAGTATTTTTTGACTTTCTAAAAATGACAGGATTTCATCTAAAATAGTTTCTAATGATGGTATATAATTTAAAGACTTCCAAATAACGTAATCAAAATTCTCTTGCAATTTCTGACCTAATTTAATAGCTAAAGCGGTTTTGCCTAAACCTCCCATTCCTAATAATGCAACTACACGACACTTATCTTTAATAATACTTTCTTCTAATTCTTGAAGTTCTACTTCTCTTCCATAAATTTGATTAACTTCTGGTGCAAGTCCCCAATCTTGTCTTTTAGTAATAATTGGTTGTTCTTCTTGAATAGATTCCTGTTCAATTTCTTCTTTAAGGCAAATTTCCTGCCAATGTAAATTAAGTTTCTCACTAATCTCAACAAAATAACTATGGTCTACTGGTCTTGCATTGAGAAAGCTATTAATCGTTACACGAGCCATTCCCAATTCTGTAGCTAAGGAATTTTGGCTAGGAAAACCATTTCTTTTAAGTGCAGCTTTAACTGTTTTAATCTTATCTGGAGAAACTTTAGTTGATCTGGCCATAATTACAGCAATTTTGAAAGTTAAGATTATTACATTTTGATTACTTAATAGTTAGCTATACATTTTGAGGGCTTTACCAAATTTTATCAATTTTCGTCAAGCGTATAAGATGGAAACAATTATTGTTTACATTTTTTAACAGAAGGCGGTTAATTTATACCCAAGTAAGTATTCTTCTTTTAGTCTAAATATGATCTATTTGGGTGTTCACTATAAACACTTTTGGCTCAATTTCAATTCTCATACCAAAAATTTCCTTAAGTCAAACTTAACTCATTCATTGTCAATCTAGAACTCTAACATCTGGGAGATTTAATGTAAATA
>JASJDD010000028.1 GCA_030065735.1 Crocosphaera sp. | reverse complement strand
ATCGAGGGATGTAGATGTCTGTTGAAGGGCATTAAGTTAGACGAAAATCTAATAAGTTAACGAGCGAAGACGTGGATTTATCCCGTCGTAGCTTAACAGCTAGAATCCATGTTTTTCAAAGCATGGAGACTTCAATAATAAGCGATCGCCCTATCTGTGATGGAATTAACTAATAAGATGTGATAGGTTCAACGGCACTTTTTCAAATTAATAGTCATGATTAGATAGAAATCTTCTCAACATCGTTTTATCTAATTGTTAGTTCATGTCTATGTCTTCTCCTAATCTAACGACTAATCATTCATCTACGGATAATTTGGCCCGTTTAATTGTTGCTCATTTAGAACAAAAAGAGCAATTATTCCAAGCGATTAACAATTTAGTTCATCAACTTCATCATACCCAAATGTTACTAGAGAAAAATAAGTCCAAGGAAGCCTTATTAAAGATTGAACAATTAGTCCACTATGGGGAAAAGATTAGCCGTCAATTTTAAACAATCAGCCGATTATTCCCTTCTAAGATAACCTTTTGTGCTTCTTGAGCGGTTAAGGGTTGAGCAAAGTAATACCCTTGTCCATAGGGACATCCTAATTGTTGTAGTTGTTGCAATTGTTCCCTAGTTTCGATCCCTTCTGCAATTACTTCCATACCAAAATCATTAGCGAGATGAATAATGGTTTGGGTTAATCTCAATTTATCTATACTTTGAGCCATATCTTTAATAAAACTGCGATCAATTTTCAGAGTATCAAAAGGAAAGCGATACAGATAACTTAAAGATGAGTAACCTGTGCCAAAATCATCCATTGATAACTTAATTCCCAAGTCTTTTAATTGAGTTAAAATTGAACAAACTTCTTCTGTATTTTTGATGATAGAACTTTCTGTTATTTCTAACTTTAAGCAATTTTCATTCATCCCTAATTCTTGCACAGTATTAATAATTTTTTCCACTAGATTATTGTCTGAAAACTGCTTGACAGAGAGGTTAATACTGATAATGAGATTCTGAGAATGATCAGATAGTTTTTGCCATTCACACATCTGTTGACACCCCTGATTTAAAATCCAGTTACTCAAGGGAATAATTAACCCTGTTTCTTCAGCAACTGGAATAAATTTTGCAGGAGAAATCCAGCCTTTTTCTGGATGTTGCCACCTAATTAAAGCTTCAAAGCCGATGATTCTTGTAGTGTTCAATTCGACAATAGGTTGATACCTAAGCTCAAATTCTTGATGCTCAATTGCCCGTCTTAAATCATTATCTAGTTGTAGACGATTAACAGCTTCAAAGTGCATTTCTTGACGAAAAATGGTATAACTTGCTTTATCTTTGATTTTAGCTTGGTTTAAAGCTGCATCAACATCCCGTAAAATATCCCCAACTTTTTGATACTTGGCATCACTAATAGTAATACCAATACTAGCACTACTGTAAACTTCATAGCCATTCAATTGAAAGGGACGGGCAAAATCTTGTTTAATCAAGTCCACTATTTCTAAGGTATGTTCTAAATTACCCAAATGATTTAAAATAATTCCAAATTCATCCCCCCCTAACCGTGCTAAAACATCTTGAGAATGGAGATATTGTTTTAATCGTTCTCCAATTTGAATCAAGAGATTATCTCCCATTAAATGACCATAACTATTATTAATTAATTTAAACTGATCTAAATCTAACAGCAAAACAGTAAAACAAAATCTGGTATCTTCGTGAGCTTTTTGTAAAGATTTTTCTAGTTCTTCAATAAATAGTCTTCGGTTGGGTAAACCTGTTAATTTATCGTGACGAAGATCATAGTATAATTGTGTTTGATTATCTCGGATTAATTGCTCAATTCTTTTTTCTTGACTAATATCTTTAGCGGTACAAATAATAGCCATAATTTCTTGGTCTTCATAAAAAATTGATTGGCTAGATAACAACACTTCAACTTCTTGACCATTTTTTCTAAGATAAGCAGCTTCTATTGTCTCTTGTAAATTGCTTTCAATAGTAGCAATATCACTAATATTTTCATCCAAAAGATTAACAATGGATTGATTAATCAACTCATTCTCTGAATAACCTAATAAATCTAGGGTTGTTTGATTAACCATCAAAATGGTATAGTTTTTATCAAGCAAAATAACACTATCATTAACCGTATTGATAATGGTTTGTATCCAGACACAAGCCACGGGAGTTAAATCAGCAAACTGTTGATTAAGCTGTGTTAAAGCTAGGGGGAAATCGTTTTTATCTTGAGGGGAATTATTCATAATCATTGTCTCTTAATATAGCACTACAAAACATAGTTAGAATCTATAGAATTTGGTAAAAGGGAACAAGAAACAGGGAGCAGCAAATAGGAAATAGAGAACAGAAAAATGTCTTAACTGTCCTAACTTTAATGCGTAGTGCTATACAATAGCGAAGTCCATTAGAAGATGTAATTTAACAGTTGCGTTACTCTCTTGAAACAATAGGAATTAGAGAGGAAAACAACTGGTTTTAAACCTTCTAATTTAGTTTATGAATTAGAAAATTACTTGTCTGTGAGAAAATAGAATTAAATGTGATCTATTTTCAAACACCCAAAATGTTATCTGAAGAAGAAGCCTTTGCTTTCGTAGAAACTATCCTTAAACCTAACTGTCTAAACGATGTTCAAGCGTTGGTATTTCGTCAATGTTGGCAAGGAGAAACCTATCAAAAGATTGCTGAAACAAACGGCTATGATCCTGATTATATCAGGGTGGTTGGCTCTCGACTGTGGCAATTACTCTCAGATACTTTAGACATCAAGATCACAAAAAGTAACCTTCATACAGCCTTAAGACAATCTCTCAACCAAATCCCGTCTCAATCTGTAAGTCCTTTAGGTCAACTGCCTTTTCCTGATGGAACAGTGCCACTTAATTCCCCATTGTATATGGAACGTTCTCCCATCGAACATCGTGCTTATGCTGAAATTCTCAAACCAGCAGCCTTATTACGGATTAAAGCCCCATCTAAAATGGGAAAAACTTCTTTAATGTTGAGAATTTTGGCATTTGCAGAGGAAAATAATTACTATACGGTGCGTTTAAACTTACAACAAGCAGATAATACTTTATTCACCCATTTGGATCGATTTCTGCGTTGGATTTGTGCCAATATCGCTCATCAGTTAAACAAAGTTCCTAGACTTGATGACTATTGGGATGAAGAATTAGGCAGTAAAGTCATTTGTACTACTTATTTACAAGGATATATTCTGGAATCTCTTGATAATCCTCTCGTTTTGGCTATCGATGAAGTGAATCATCTTTTTGAATATGGAAACATTGCTCAGGAATTTTTGCCCCTTTTGCGTTTTTGGCACGAAGAAGGCAATAATATTGATATTTGGCAGAATTTACGCTTGATTATCGTCCATTCTACAGAAATTTATATTCCCCTAAAATTCCAGCAATCTCCTTTTAATGTCGGTATTCCCATTCAATTACCTGAATTTACCTTAGAACAAGTGGAAACATTAGCAAGTGTGCATTCTCTCTCCAGTCTTATTGATGACGAAGGAAAGGAACCCTTAAAAAACTTAATGAGGATGGTGGGAGGACATCCCTATTTAATTCGTCTGGCCCTTTATCATCTCTATCAAGATAGGATAACCATGCAACAATTGTTAGAAGAAGCAGCCAACCCCACAGGTATTTATCATCATCATCTGCAAAACCATCTCATTACTTTACAAAAAAATCCTGATTTAGCTCATGCTTTTGCTAAAGTGATAAAAGCACAAAAACCTATGCAAGTAGAAACGATTATTGGTTATAAATTAGCAAGTATGGGACTCGTTAAATTACAAGGAAAAGAGGTATTTCCGAGTTGTCAACTCTATTGTCTGTACTTTTCTAATTTTTTAGTAAACTAAGTTATTATGTCATCAATTAAAACTTATTTAAAGTGGATATTGTTTACTACCCAATCCAACAATGCAAGACAGCTAATACGTAAGAAAAAAAATATTAGCCACATTAGCCATATTAAATAAAATAAGCATAATTTATAGTATAATAATACTAATTAGCTTGAAAGTCTATTCTAAAAAATTTATTGTTATGTTTAGAAGCACTCAGACTGAAGATCATTTAGTATGATGGGAGGTTTAACTTAAAAAACTACCATGTCCACCGCTCGCCATATTTTAGCACTTCTAAGAAGTCATGTGGAAGGAGAGGAGCAGCAATTCTATTCTGCTGCTCTACAGATGGCTGCACATGAAGCTAGACTTGGACATGGTAAATTAGCTCAGGAAATTCGAGAATTAATAGACCAGGCAAAAGCTCGTAAATCTGTCATAGCAAGAAAATCTGACCCCATTCCTTTAGTACAACCTAAAGGAGATTTAGCGAATCTTGTTTCCGTGAGATATCCCGATACGAGGCTGTCCGATATGATTTTGCCTTCTGAACTAGCTGTTAGACTAAAACGGGTGTTAACTGAGCAAAGACAAGGAAAACGGCTACGAGAACATAGTCTTACACCCCGTCGTAAATTGTTGTTAGTCGGGCCTCCTGGTTCGGGAAAAACAATGACAGCAGCAGCCTTAGCAGGAGAACTTCAATTACCTTTATTTACAACCTTATATGACAGTCTCATTGGTAAATATATGGGAGAAACCGCTAGTCGGTTGAAACTCATTTTTGAAGCAATGATAATGACAAAAGGAGTCTATTTTTTTGATGAATTTGATGCCATTGGTACGCAACGTCAAAATACGA
Organism: Crocosphaera sp.; assembly: GCA_030065735.1. Classification (GTDB taxonomy): domain Bacteria; phylum Cyanobacteriota; class Cyanobacteriia; order Cyanobacteriales; family Microcystaceae; genus Crocosphaera. Next base: position 16,094 of record JASJDD010000028.1, on the reverse strand, counting down.
ATGATGTCGGAGAAATTAGACGGATTCTTAATTCTTTTTTGATGTTTCTAGAAAATGATCAAGGAGATAGTTTGATTATTGCTGCTACTAACCATCCTAACTTACTAGATAAAGCTCTTTTTAGAAGATTTGATGATGTCATCAAATATAAGTTACCTAATTCAGACATCATCCGTGAACTGATTAAAACTCGTTTAATAAGTTTTGAAATTGAATGGAAAGATTGGTCACAAATTATAGAAAAAGCAACGGGACTTGCTCAAGCTGAAATTGTGAGAGCAACAGATGAAGCAGCAAAGCAAGCAGTATTATCAAACAGTGGCAAAGTTAGCCAAAAATCTTTGATTTCAGCTATTATGGAACGTAAAGAGATGAGTCTCGATGAATAAAGACAATTAATTTATAGAATGGTAAAACGTTCCCGCACTCTTCCTCACCTGTATCTACGTAATAATGGTAAAAAGGTAAAATATACATCAGCACGAACTCCTCGACCTCCAAAACCACCATATAGAAATCGAAAAGAACACGCTGAAAAGTTAGAACGTGCCATTGGTGAAGCGATTGAAAAAGCGCGTCAACAATTAGAATCTCGTTTATCAGAAATTGCTGTTGGTCAACGTGGATTTTATTTAGAATTTGAGGTAACAAAAGATCAAGCAAATGCTTTTGAAAGCTTGGCAGATCAACGCAAAAAGCTTGAACTTGTTTCCGTTAAACCTTCCGTTGAGCAAGAAGATATAGTTAAAGCAACTGTATTTGTTCCAGAGTCAGCTACAGATTTTTTTCAAGAAAAAGTAGAACAGTATTGTAATAAAAATAATAAACCTAGTCAGACACTTAATCAGAAAAAATTAGAAATTGTTGCTTTACTTTTTTTAATAGATACGAAATTAGATAGATTTAGATTTTTATTATTACTACTACCAGGCCGTCCTAAAAATGAAGCATTAATAACCAGACTAGAAAATGTTGAAATTGGCACAGCTAAATCATTATTTACTGATAGTCTTGACTTGTTTCCTCAAAATGGACAAGCAATTTGGTGGGAAGTTTGGTTACGTCGTGAGCAACTGGAACACTTTCAAACTATCACGCAAAGATTAGAAATTCCTACTAAATCAGAAATAGAGTTTCCAGAAAGAATTGTTGTCTTAGCAATGGCTAACGTAGAAGCAATGGAACAAGTTATTAAAAATTCTGATACCATTGCTGAATTACGAATTGCTAAAGATAATCCTTCCTTTTTTCTTGAAATGAGATTAATTGAGCAGCAACAATGGGTAAGAAATTTAGAGAATAGACTTGAATCACTGAGATATGATATCGATATTAGAGATAATGCTGTCGCTGTATGTCTGCTTGATACAGGAGTTAATTCGACACATCAACTGATTAAAAGAGGTCTTGATATTGCTGACTTACATACCTGTGATCCAAATTGGGAAACTGATGACCATCATGGACACGGAACTCAAATGGCTGGATTAATTCTTTATTCAGATTTATTTGAAGCCTTAACCTCTTCTGAATATATAACCCTTGCTCACTATTTAGAATCAGTTAAAATTCTTCCCCCTGTTGGAGAAAATGATCCCGAATTATACGGAGCAATTACAGAACAAGGGGTATCTCTTCCTGAAATTCAAAACCCAAAAAGAAAACGAATTTTTTGTATGGCGATAACAAGTCCTCAACCTTCTCCAAATGATGGAACTCCTTCAGCTTGGTCAGCAGCAATCGATAAACTTGCGTTTTGTGAAGATGAAGATAATTTTACAAGATTAATCATTATTTCAGCAGGAAATATTAGAGAAGAAATATTTCCATTTGATTATTTAAGTCGTAATGATGTAGAAACAATTGAAAACCCTGCACAAGCTTGGAATGCTTTAATTGTTGGAGCTTATACCGAAAAAGTTAATATTACTCATCCTGACTTTAACGGTTGGGAACCTGTTGCACCATCTGGTGATTTATCTCCTACCAGTCGCACTTCTGTTTCTTGGGAAATTCAATGGCCAATTCGTCCTGATGTTGTTTTTGAAGGGGGAAATTATGCTTCTGACGGAAAAAATTCAGCCCAAAATATTGATGATTTATCTATTTTAACGACTTATCATCGTCCCGAAAGAAGATTATTTGAAACAATGTCAGACACCAGTTGTGCCACTGCATTAGCAAGTTATATGGCTGCGCGAATATTGGCAGAAAAACCGAAGTATTGGCCAGAAACAATCCGTGCTTTGATTGTTCATTCAGCAGAATGGACACCAGCAATGAAAGAGTATTTTACATCAGCTTCTTCTCAAAAGCAAAAAGCTTATATTATTCGTCGATATGGTTATGGTGTTCCTGACTTAGAAAGAGCTTTAAGAAGTGCCAATAATGACTTAACCCTAATTATTGAAGATCAAGTTAAACCTTTTGTTAAAGTAAAAAGCAATGTTAAAACCAATGACATGAATTTTCATGAGTTACCTTGGCCGACTGAAGAATTAGAAAAATTAGGAGAAACTAATGTAGAATTAAAAGTGACATTATCTTACTTTATTGAACCTAATCCTGGTGAGCGTGGTTGGACAAGAAAGCACCGTTATGCTTCACATGGGTTGAGATTTGAAGTCAAAAGGCCATTAGAAACTAATACACAATTTCAGAAAAGAATTAATAAAGCCATGAGAGAAGAAGAGGAAACAAGTTCTAATAGTCGGCAAAGTGACAACTGGTTTCTTGGTGCTAATCTAAGAAATAAAGGGTCATTACATTCTGATAGATGGACTGGAACTGCTGTTGATTTGGCTGAAAGAAAAATGATCGGAGTTTTTCCTGTTGGTGGATGGTGGAAAGAAAAAGGTTATCTTGAACGTTACGATCAAACTGTACGTTATTCATTAATTATTACTATTCGAGTACCAGAAATTGAATGTGATATTTATACCCCTGTATCTAATGAAATTGAAGTATCTCAGGAAATTAAAAATGAGCAAGATGTTTCTACTGTAACAGAAATTTAGAACTAATTTGTTAATATTATCTTTTTTATCTCAATGTAAAAAAATGCTGATCTTGTCTTATTATTAAGTAGAGTTATTTTTGATTAGTCTATGGTCTTTTTAAAATCTTATTTAAAATGGATAATACTAGGAATTACCTTATTTTTCATTGTTTCTACGTTTAGAAATCACTGGCAAGCAGTTACAGAAATCAAGATTAATTCTCAAGGATGGCTATTTTTATTTTTAGCCTTAATGGTGACTTTATTGGCACATATTTGGTCAGCGATTGTCTGGATAGGAATACTGAAATTATTTAAACAGTCTTGTCCTTATCAATGGGGATTAAAAATATATTTAGTGACTAATATTTATAAGTATTTACCTGGTAATGTTGGTCATTTTTATGGACGAATTTCTGCTGTTTCTAAACGAGGCGTATCTTTATCGGTTGCCAGTTTAAGTGTGTTATTAGAACCTTTGTTAATGGCTGCTGCTGCTTTGTTTATTGCTTTATTAAGTCATAGTATTGGCTTAATTGAAACAACGAAAAATATTAATATATTATTTTTACAATGTTTTCTATTGATGATCGTTTTGCTAGGCATTCATCCTATTATTATTAATGGAGTTATTCGATTTTTAAAAAATATAAAAGCTAAGAAAAATCAAGAAATAGAAACGGTTTATTTACAGAAATATCCTGGTATAATTTTAATAGGAGAAATAATCTTTTTATTATTAAGAGGATTGGGTTTTATTTTAGCTTTAATGGCATTTATGACTATTTCTTTTCAACAAGTACCCATGATCATTAGTGCCTTTAGTTTTGCTTGGTTACTAGGTTTAGTGATTCCTGGTGCGCCTGGGGGTTTGGGTGTTTTTGAAGCGACCATTATTGCTTTATTAGAAACATCTTCCTTACCCATAGGAATTGTCTTAACCACCATTGCTATCTTCAGAATTATTAGTATTTTAGCCGAAATAATTGGGGCAGGATTAGGTTATTTAGGGTTTAGTTATTCAAGAATTTAATAGTTAGGAGATCATCATCCCCTAACTACCGCACAAAACTAATTATTCCTTGCTAATATAGTTAGACATGAAGCCTTTGAGTGCTTTAGCAAAGGAACTTTTTGCTTCAACACCTTCATCAGAATACTCATTAAGAGGAGCAACAGGTTCTTGGGGTTTCTCGGTAACTTCAGAAGTAGCAGGGGTTTCTGTTGGCTTTTGACCCTCAGTTTCAGTGTCTTTGGCAGAGGTTTCTTCTACTTCAGAAGTAGCAGGGGTTTCTGTTGGCTTTTGACCCTCAGTTTCAGTGTCTTTGGCAGAGGTTTCTTCTACTTCAGAAGTAGCAGGGGTTTCTGTTGGCTTTTTAGCCTCAGTTTCAGTGTCTTTGGCAGAGGTTTCTTCTACTTCAGAAGTAGCAGAGGTTTCTGTTGGCTTTTCAGCCTCAGTTTCAGTATCTTTAGAAGTAGCAGTAGTTTCTGTTGGCTTTTGACCCTCAGTTTCAGTGTCTTTGGCAGGGGTTTCTTCTACTTCAGAAGTAGCAGGGGTTTCTGTTGGCTTTTTAGCTTCAGGTGCTTCTAGAGTATTATCTTTTAATTGTGTCATTGGACTTGTTTCTTCTGATTCTATGGTGTTATCAGTTTGATCTATATTGTCCACTTCTGTTGTTGAAGTTTCTTCATTTGATGGTGTTATTGTAGCAGGTGATTGAGAAATTGTGGTTTCAGGGGAAGAAGTAGGGGGGATTTTTTCAGGTTCAGACGGTTGGAGAACTTTGATAAACTGTTTTAACTGTTCTTCTTCTGTGACTGAAAGCTGACTAACTTCTTCAACTTTTTTCGCCATTTCTGTTTCACCAAGATAGGCTAACCATTTCTCAAAATCCCCACGTTTCAAATAATATATGACTTCTTGAGGAGCCTGATGACAGACTCCGATTAAATCTTGTACGGTATAGGCGAGATGACCACTGCTAAATCTAAATGGTTCTGGCATGATTGGTTGTGTAAGGTATAACAATAATTAAGAGCAACTCTCTTCTCAAGATAGTATCAAAAAGCCTCACCTCTGCGCTATCACCCTATAACAGCAGTTTTCAAATCAATAGATTAAACATAAAAGAACAAATTCCCCCCACACTCCCCACCCATCCCACACTTCCCCCACTCACTTAACCGAAATATTGATACACCCAATTGAAAACTGCTATAAGGGGGGTAAAGATTTAAGGTAACAACAAGCTTGCAATGACAAGAATTCTTTCAGCTAAAACTCAGCTTTTTATCATTTATCGTTTAGTCAACTGTGACAAGATGATAGTAAACTAATCTTACATTGCTGGCAATGTTCCTCATTAAATCGTTCCCTAATGTGAAACAACTTTCTAATTTGACTTCCCTACGAATTCGACTAACCCTAGGGATTGCTGCGGTGTCCATTTTAGGATTAAGTGGAGTGGTAATCTTGATCTGTTGGCAAATGCAGAGTATTTTAGTTGTCACCCATAAAAATAATACACGCTACATTGCTGAACGTTTTCCGTCGGATGTCAAAATCTATAGCGATATGGTTTCTTTGCAAGAAGGAACCAAAAAAGCCATTGATAACCTTTCTAACCCCCAAACTTTATTATGGGTCAAAACCCCCCAAGGAGAAATATTGGCCCAGTCTCAAGCTCTAAAAATGGGAATGAGAGGTACTAATTTAATCTCTTTAACAGATATTTCTCCCCAACCAGAATTACAACGGGTGAATAATCGTTATTGGTTGTTATGTTCCACGAAATTAGTGGTTAAAGGGGTTGATCTCGGACAATTTTACATCGCTCAAGACATTACCAAAGATCAAACCATGTTTTTGAGTTTGATGCGTACTCTGCTATTAGTCAGTTTAATTGCAACCATTTTCATCACAGGGACCATTGCTTGGTATATCCAAACCTCTTTACAACCCTTAAAGCGTATGAGTCACATGACAAAATACATTTCCCCCGAAACCTTAGGAGAAGTCCAAATTCAATTAGAAAATGCTCCCAGTGAGGTCAAAGAATTGGCCCACACCCTGCAAACCACCCTCACACGTCTTTCTCATGCTTGGGAGGATCAACGTCAGTTAGTCAGCAATGTTTCCCATGAGTTACGCACCCCTTTAACAGTGGTTTCTGGTTATTTACAAAGTACCCTACGCAGGGGAAATAATTTAACCGATATACAACGAGAGGCCTTAGAAACGGCTTCATCAGAAGCGGATCGCACCATTCAATTATTACAGGATTTGTTAGATTTAGCCAGGGCCGAAAATGGACGGATGTATTTTCACCTGGAAACCATTGTTCTTAACGAGTTATTGGCTGAAATTGAGGGAATGGTCTATCAATATTCTCTTCCTATCCAGATTTCTCTCCCTGATGAATTGGTCAAGGTGAAAGGGGATAAAAATCGCCTCAAACAAGTCTTTTTGAATTTAATCGACAATGCTGTTAAATATTCCCATTCCCTTGAACCGATTATCATCAAACTGAGTCAAGATAAACAACAAGCCAACATACAAGTGTGCGATCGCGGTGTGGGTATTCCTTTGGCCGATCAAACTCGCATTTTTGAGCGGTTTTATCGAGTAGATGAAGCTAGGAGTCGCAACGTTGGGGGAACCGGTTTAGGTTTATCTATCGTCAAAACTTTAGTAGAAGGGATGGGAGGAACCATTCAGGTTATTTCTCAACCCAATCAAGGTACAACTTTCACCATTCTCTTTCCTGTATCTTGATAGGGTTTAATTATTGGATCAGGTATGATAACTTTGAATCATTCTCTATTCTCTAGTTTCATAATTAATTGAGGATGAAAACAACAAACAAAGAACCCAACAAATATTTATTATTATCGGGAGATGCTGAACGACAGAAATTAGAGGTGAATTTCTGGTTAATCTCTTTGATGGCTTTATTGCTATTTATCGCTATTTATACCCTAACTTTGTTATTTTTAAGACCCACTTTTATTGGGGTTCTTTTATATGAAAGAGGGTTGACCCAATTTGTCGTCATTTATTTGGCTTGTTTTGTGGTTTCTTTAACCGTAATTAAACTGATTAAATTACAACAAGAATCCCTAGCATTACGTCGTTCTTGGGTTCCCCAAACTGTTACTTTTGATAATCCGCGATCGCGAGATTTATTAACCTTACAAAACAATTTAACCAAACATAATCAACTCTTACCGATTCGTTGTAGTCGTATTTTGGGGGCTTATATTCAGTCAGGAAGTCGTAAAATTGCCTCGGAATTAGCCCTAGATGATTCGACCTTTTATTTAAGTGCAACGGATGCTTCTTATAGCTTTCCCCGTGTTTTGGTTTGGGCGATTCCCTTATTAGGATTTATTGGGACGGTGATTGGTATTAGTCAAGCAGTTAATGGGTTTTCTAGTTTCCTAGAACAAGCAGGGGAAATTGAACAGATAAAAGAAGGAATTGGAACCGTTACCAGTGGTTTAGCAGTGGCGTTTGATACCACTCTTTTAGCTTTATTACTCAGTGTTTTAGTGATGATTCCCTTAGTTTTAGTAGAAAGAATGGAATCTCGTTTACTCCTAAGAATTGATATTTATATCAATGATTTCGTCTTACCTCGTCTTAAAGAAAAGAGTGAAACATTAGATTATGATGGTATTAATCAATCTATTCGTCAAGCCTTTCAAGAGTATTTACCTAACCCAGAAGCTTTAATCGAACCAGCAGAAATGTATGCCAAACAAGCAGCCGAAAAGTTCTCCCAAAGTTTTATGTCAGAGATTGAAAAATTACAACAATTAAGCGGTAATTTAATCGAGCAAATTGAAAAAATTAATAACATGAGCATAGAAGAAAAAAGTAAATTCATAGAAATTTTAGATCAACAATTAAATGTCAATCGAGAACTTTCTCAATCTATGATTACAGAAATTAAACAGATCCAACCTATCTTAGAAAAACTAAGTAAACCCCGTTTAATCACTTTTACTGATTCCGAATAATTTTAATTTATGCGTCGTCGTTCTTTTGCTAAAAAATCTCTGGAAGTTGAGTTATTTCCCTTTCTTTCTATTTTAGCTTGTACCATTGGTACGCTCATTTTATTGATCATTGTTTTAACTACCCAACTCCTAAAAAATGAACAAGAAATTACCATTGTTGCTAAACAAGAAACCACGGGAGAAAATCAAGGTAAAATACCCAAATATATAGAATGTCGGGAGGATGGAGTCTTATTACACCCCAGTCAAGTTTTTGTTCCCAAATCTGAAATTAATAATCAGCGATCACCTTTAAATCAATTAATTAGGGAGGTACAAAAAAACAAAGAAAAACAGTATTTAATTGTTGTCCTTCGTCCCCAAGGAATCGATGTGTTTCAACAAGTTAGAGACATAGTAGAAAAACGAGGGATCGATATTGGATACGAACCCATTGATCAAGATTGGAAATTAAAAATAGAAGCATTAAAAAGCAATGAGAACTAGAAGATATCGTCATCTAAATTCACCGAATCAAAACCTAGATTCTTTTTTAGACATTCTTACCAATACCGTTGGGGTATTAATGTTTATTAGTTTATTTATTACTGTTGTCGCAGTGGAGTCAAGTACCATTGTTACAACTCCTTTAGTTTCTAATACGAAAAAGAAACCACGCTTTTTTGAAGTCAGAAATAATAAAATATCTTATATTAATGATGAAGAAATTGATCGTCAAATTGCAATTTTGATGAAAAATCTTCCCGAATGTTCTTTACCTAAAATTCCTACTAACTTAGACACATATACTTATCAATTTTATCTCAATCGTATTCAAGAATATGAAAATTGTAGAGTGCAAACCATTCAAAGTTTTCGAGGATTTAAAGGACAAACAGAACATTACAAAGTGAAATTTTATGACCTTGATGCACTGATTTATGAACCCTTAACTCCCGAAACAGGCGAATCTTATAAAACCATTGCTCAGACGGATTCAAACTTTAATAAAACCTTAGAAAAGTTTGATCCTCAAACAGATTATTTAGCTTTTTTGGTGCGTCCCGATAGTTTTTCTGCCTTTAGAGCAGCAAGAAAACAAGCTTGGAAAGCCGGTTATAATGTAGGTTGGGAACCTTTAAAACAAGAAACTCCTATTGTTTTTGGTTCTAATGGGAGAACCGTCGGAGTACAATAAATTTTTGAGCTTATTGGTAAAAGATTTGTTATTATTAATTTTATTTTGATTAAACAATTATCAATTATTGTTAAGGAGAAATCAATGGCTATTTATGCTCGTGCTGTACCAAAAGCTATTCATCTAACAGAAACTTATTGTTATGAAAAATATATTTCTACTAACGAATCTCTTGAACCAGCAGAAAAACCACAAGGAAAAATTGAAGTGATTATTCCTTACGATGGTCAAGAATATTTTGGTCAGAGAGCAATCCAAGATGTTGCACAGCAAATTACCTCTAGAAACGGAGAAATCAACGCACTCATTGGACATTTAGCGATGAGTCATTACGATAACACTAATTTAGACAATTTGTTATCTCAAAATCAGAAATATGAGACTATACCACTGCAAATCCCCGTTTTTAATAATACTATAAGTCATCTATCAAAATTGAAAGAAGATAAGCACTTATGCCTTCTTTCCCATGAATATCACCCTGATTTACCTGAATTTAAACCTATTAATGTAGAAATTGAGATTTTAGATGATTATCATTTGTTACTCAATGAATATGAAGAATTAACCAGCTTAGATCGTTTTGGAAAAATTGATCAACGAAATCCTACAAAAATTATTGAAATTGCTCAATCAATTCGGACACAAGTAAAGTCTGGATTTAGTGGCAACAATAATTCCCTAAAAGGAAAATTATTTATCTTCATTAAAATTCAAATTTTTATTGATTTTTCATCTATCGGTCTATCTGATGAATTTAGATTAACTAAATATCCACAAGTCAAACAATTATCAATTGAATGGCCAACCATTACATCTTTTAGAGCTTTCGACCTCAAGCACATTTACAAAAATAAAACCCTGGCAGAAAATATTCGCTATAATTCACTAAATAAAAGCTTTGAATGGTTTGCTAAATCTGATGTAAATGGCAAAGATATTCCGCTTGTTATGCAAAGAAATGTGAATAGCTCAAGAAATCATCGCCAGAACTATGAAATTTTAATGTTGATGGGTATCGTTCAACCGGGGGAACTTTATCAAGAAACTAACCTAAGAGGAACAATTGAAGTTGAAATTCCTGAGCTGCTACTATCAGGATTACAAGCTCGTTTTTATGGTTTTAGTAATAATCAAGTAGGTCGAGCTAACCTAGAAATGACTCAGCTAAAGACTCGTATTATTACCAATTTTCAGTTAGATATTAATGAAGCTTTTAAAAAACGGACTCGCTCTACGGCACAGGAGTTGATATTTGAAAATGTCTTGTCAAATGAGGATAATCTTAGGATAATCCTCAGAGTTTTAAACTCACAAGGATTTTCCTATCAATACAAAGATTTATATGACTCTAACTCTAATAGAACTTTGTGGCTAATTACGGCGGAACGACAAGAAGGAATAGAAAAAATGACTTTATGGATGGTTATTGATGGAGAAGAAAAAACAACAGTCGTTAAAGATACGAAAGGGAATGTAGAAGAACAAACAGGAGATAAAAAAGGACAAGTAAAAATGTACTTTTTAGGAAGTCTTCCAAGAAATAGCTATACATTAATAAGGAGAATGAATGCTTTACAAGAAGAACTTCGCCAAAAGTTAGGATAGTTTGCTAAAAATCCCAAAAGTATAAAATTAACAATTACACAAAAAGGAACAGAGGCAATTATGCAAGGAAAACTTCTTCAAAAAGCACCAAAAGCGCGCTGCTACAAGTGTGGAACTCCAGATATTAAATATATCTGTCATGACTGTGGACGACCTATGTGCGAACAACACACTTTATTTGCATCGATCATTCACAATAGTAAGACCAACAATGAAATCAGCAATGACCCCCTTACCAGTAAAAGAAAATTACTAACTACAGAATTTATGAACCTCAATTTAAGTGATACTGAATGTGGAGAAGAGCCTTACCATTGCGCTCATTGCATTCATCTTATAAAGGGTAAAGCTTGGAAGCAGATTTTAATCGGAAGTCTTGTTGTTTTGTTTAGTTTTTTTATTATTCCTAATAATAAAATAGGCATCAAATTTTTAGGTTTATTAACTGGGGGAGGATTGGTTACTTATGGCATTTATGCAACTGGGCAAAGAAAAAAACAAGCTCTCAATGAAAAACCCCCTTTACCCGTACTTCCTAGTTTTGAGCAAGTGAAAATACAGGAAACTTTAAAGAGTAATATTAATCTTCAATCAGATGGAATTTATCAAGCTAAGGTTTTGTCTTCACAAGGACAGTTGAACATTGAGATGAGTCTCAAAGGGGAGGATTTTGAACGGTTTGATAAGTATTATCGAAAAAAATATGATTCTGCTCAACAATTTCACGCAGGATTTCTTGTTCTCAAAGGAACAGCAGGAATTTGTTTTAATCAAGAAGTCTCACAAACTCAACAAGCTCTCAATAATAGCAGTACCATTATTTCGTTAATTGACTCAATTGCATCACAGCCTCTTTTAAATGGTTCTGAAGAACGAAATGGACACAAGAAAAATGTTTGTCTAACTTATAGCTTACAAGATATCCCCGATGAACAAAATTTACCAATTCAGTTAGTTTTGTCCTTTATTCCAGAAACAGATCAACGTGGCTTAGAAATAGGAATTCAATGGATAAAACCAGAAACAACAGAGAATTACAAGAACAACAAAACTCAATTGGGAAATTTAAAAATTAGTCAAATTGAATTATTAGAAATTACATTTCCTGTCATTTGGGGTCGAGTCGAGAATTATAATTTCGGAAATGATGTTGTGCTTAACGAAGATGATCAAACCATTGCTTGGCGCAAGATTCAGATTCAACAAGAGCAAGAGCGAGAACGTTCTTTGACATTCCAAGTTCAGTTTGAAAATCAAATTAATTTTTTAAATATTGATAGTTATATTAGGGGAAAAGTAAAAGTCATTTTTGAAAAAACACTTTCAGGTTTAGAGGATATAGAGTTCTACTTTCCTACTGGCAAATCAAATAAGCGTGCAGTCGATAGAAACAGATTAATTATTCAAACTGAAGTTGAAGCTGATTTTGAATTAAGTCTAGCTAATCTTCGATATCAACATACTAAACGATTGCCAGAAGAGGACAAGACTGTTGCTAATAGACAAATACCTTTAAATTTCCCGGGGGTTAGTCCCACTCATAAGACGATTATGTTATTGACTGATGTTATGAGTTCTCAAGACCAAGGATTCTATGTCAAGAAAATCATTGAAAATGAATCAAAACGTGACCCTGTTGCCCAGATTATTAACCGAAGTTGGACGATTGAGGGACGCTGGTATGAAGGTGTTTATCCAATTGATTTTCAAATTGATTTAAGCGGACATGAAGAAACCGAAAGGAACCCCAAAAAATTTAATAGAGTAACTGATGTTAAACTCAACGTTACAGGCACTTATTCTAATCAAGAAATGGAACAAAAAATTGCGAGTGTATGGGAACAATTAAAAGCTCTAATTAAGGAAACCCTTGAGCAATTATCACCACAAGAGGATGAGGATGAGTATGGTGAAGTAATGCGATATCTTCCTGCTTTCTCTGAAGAATATTCCCTTGAAGATTCTTCGATACCGATGGAAGCCTTTTTTGAAGAAAAGGAAAAAAACGAAGAAGATTTCTGGAGTTAACCCTTTAAAACAATCAATAATTAGGAGTTGTTGTTATGACAGAGTGGAAATGTGGAGAATGTTCTAGTCTTGAAAAAGACAAGAAAATCTTAGTTAAAAAGACTTCCAGCCAGTTATTTATTTTTTGGTCGAGGATTGGCAAAATTTTTCCTTTCACGTTACCAGAATTACCAGAAGAGGTCAAATGGAAATCTCAGACAAAAGAGGATGAAGTAAAAGTTGTCGCTATGTGTCATCACTGCGGTAAACCTCTGTGTCAACAGCATCGGTTCTTGATCGTTGATGATGCCTTTAGTATTGATGAAGAAGAAATGAAATCTCTTCTGCCTTCTTGGTGGCCTCAGTCCATAGAATTGAAGGCAAATAAACGATTCAGGCTGCTAGAAAATAGATTTTTGTCATGGCTAGCCAAGTATCATTCCGGATATAATCAATTTAAGCAAAAAGCTTATCATTGTAAAGCTTGCTGGCAAAAATATCATCTCTTAGCTGAACAGGATAATGATTGGTAAAAAATGATTAAGATTGCTTTAGAAACAAGAGAAATGTTTGCTGGTCAGCCCAATAACATGGTTATTAGTTTAATGAATAATGAACGGGAGACATTAACCAATATAGTATTTGGGTTAAAATTGCCAGCGACTTTTACGGTTAAAAGTGGTTCAAGACGGGTTGAAATTTCCCAACTTACACCTAATGAAAGATTCAAACATACCTTAGTAGTCATCCCAAAATCAAGGGGAACTAGGACGATAACTCTTTATAATCTTTCCTATCGAGATAGCTCTGGCAAAACTCAACGTCTCAAAGATTTTAGTCAGAATATTACTGTTTTAATGGCTCTTTCTCCACCTGAACCTGCAAAAATCAAGTCTGAACTACTCCCAAATCAATTCAAACTAGAACAATGGGGAAAATTACAGGGAAAACTTACTAATATTGGCTCGATGGCTGTAGGTAATATTAAAGTGAAAGTTGGAGCACCAGAACAAGTAGAAACAAGACAAGAGTTTTTATTAAAACGCTTATCATCTGGTGAAACTCAGGAATTTTCTATTTCAGTGCGTCCTCTTGCAAGTGGCGAAGTTCCAATTGACTTAGAAATCACCTATGTTGACCAAGCTAAAAGAGGTTATCGCAACACCTTATCAGATTTTTTACATGTTGTTAAGAATGCTGAATCAGAGATATCTTCTACGATTAATTATAATCAGACTTTTACAGGTTCAGTCGGTGGAGTTCAACAAGGTAATAATAATACTCAAACTATTGAGCAAAACAACTATTCTTCAGAGGAAAAGCAAACTCTAGCAGAAGCAGCATCAGAGATTCAGAAACTTCTAGAACAACTATCTAAGACTTATCCCACTCAAACACTTACTCAAAAAGCTGTAGTTGCAGAGGAGGTAGTTAAAGAGATAGAAAATAATCCCACTCTAAAAAAACGAGTTGTCAATACAATAAAAGCAATGGGAATTGAAATATTGATGCAAGCTATTAATCATCCTGTGGCTAATGTATTGCGGGAAGGAATAGAAGCTTTTCAAGATCATAGTGCTAATTGAGTTTTACTATTGATTCTCTTACTCATTCTCTTGAGCAGATTCTTGATGAAGATTTGTATCCAACTTAGAAATTATTTTAATTTCCTTTAATTAAACAATTGTTTAAGCAAAAATTATTAATTTCTTGTTCTATGGACTCAATCACTTTTTTAACCGAATTCTTTAAACTAGGACTAATTTCTAATCCTAATCCTAAATTTTCTGCCTCAATTAAATAAACAGTCACATCATTAGGAAACTCCTCTTTAAAAATTCTTCTTCCTGCTGCTAAAGCATGATCCCACCGAAAGTCATGTAAACTATAACTGGGTTCTGGTAATTCTTCTAATTCGTTTCCTGGTACTTTATAAATGGTTCCTGGTTCTGAGTCTGTAGAACAAGCATCAACGATGATTAATTTTTCGCTTCCTCTTGCTTGAAACATCACCTCCATTCCAGCAGTTCCACAGTCATAAATTTGTAGATTAGCTAACTTTTTATTTTGAAAAATCTCTTGTAATTTTTGAGCAATAATGACTCCCACTGCATCATCACATCGATTTAGATTACCGCAACCAATAACTGTTAACATCTCTTGTTATTTTTAGTTAGATTATTCCCTATTATAACTGAATTTCTCCCTTATATTTGAACACACCTCATCTATAATCTTTGATTTAGATGGGGATTCATTAGCACCCAGCAAGTTTTAGACTTTTCAAAAATCGCCACAACTACCTTTGGGGCGTACTTTAAGCGATTTTTCTATGGGGAAGTTCAGATTAATGATAAAATTAAGAAAGATAAAAAGGGGTGACTAATGCTGACAAAAATAAAAAGTAATTTTAAAAACTTAGCAAGGCCTGCTTATCAAGCATATATAAAACATTTATCATCCCGCTATTTAATAGCAGGGAAATACCGAAGGATTTACCATTATCATATTAGAAAAACAGGGGGAACAAGTTTAAATTCTTCTTTTTGGAATTTAGCAGGATTTAATTTACAGTCAAAACAACAAGAGAGACGAATCATCAAAAAAGGTTTAGTCTTTGTTCATAGTGTAAAGTCATTAATAGAAGAAGGCAATTATTTTTTTGCTCATTCGCATCATCCAGCTTATCAAATTACCTTACCTCCCGATACTTTTACTATAACTGTGTTACGTAATCCTATTAAAAGAGTTTTATCATTTTATAAATATTTGACTTGGACAAGAGAAAATATTAACAATCCCAATAAATATTTACAAGATCCATTTATTGACAGTGTTTTTAAGGAAACTGTTTTCTTAGGTGACAATTTTGATGACTTTCTTGATAAAATTCCTAAACGTCATTTACTTACACATCTACATATGTTTTCTCCTGAATATTCTATACAGGAAGCTCTCGAAACAATATTATCTTGTTCTGCTGTCTGTTTCACCGAGACTATGAGTTCAGATATTCACTTTCTATCAGAGAAATTAGAGTTACCTTTGATAGAGAAAAGGGAAAGAAAATTAGTGCCAAATTCAGTTCAAATACCTGAAAATTTAGATAAACTTAAGTTACTTCTTGAACCAGAATTAATATTATTTGAACAAGTTAAAAAGGAACTCAAGAAAAATATTTAACAAAAATGTCAAAAGAAGTCCCCACCTAAAAATACTATCAGGAACATTCACATTTTAGGTGGGGATGAATTTTGACCAGTATATCAACGTGCGACAGCA
>JASJDD010000305.1 GCA_030065735.1 Crocosphaera sp. | reverse complement strand
ACTTCTTTGTGAGTAACTTGGTTGGGAAGAAAAACCTGCGGAATCACCGAGCCATTTCCGATCTCGAAACCTACTAATTGTTAGTAGATTTTGTTACAGGTTATCAGGAAAAAAGTAGGTGATAACTGCAATCATACCCAAAACGCAAAGGCAGCTAAACTCATAAATAAAATAGGCACTAACCATTTTAAAATATCATCTAAATATAAGGCTAACTCACGATAGCCCCCTGCAACTAAATTAATACTGGTAACAGATTCCACTAAAGCAATAAAGACTAATAGCATTGATCCCACAATCACTTTATCTTCTGCGGTGAGATAATTCATTTTCGGCAGTTCTTGTCGTAAAATAAACTGATAAGTAATTAGACTCACCATCGTCGCGGTAGCTAAGGTAATTTGTGGAATAATTTGTGTTGGTTCTAACCAAAAAACCAAGTCTGACATTAATACAATTAAAGCGACAGGAAAGAGGACTCGCCAAGCATAAAAACTAGAGTGTCTTTTCACTTTTATTTGATAGTCAAATCTGGCATAATCTTGCTGTTCTGGTTGTAAATAATGGGCATGACTATGGGTACTCAATCCTTCAATTGACCAATTAACCAGAGAAATTTCCGGACTAATCCCATTGAGTTCTTCCGCTTCGATAAAATGAATTTCTTCAGGGGAATAACTAAAAGATATGAGTTCAATTTTAATAATTTGTTCATCAAAAGGAAAGCGTTTTAAGTTCAAAGTGGTGGCTAATTTTCCATAAAATCGCTGTCGATAAGTGACAATTCCTTGAGAATTTATATGAACAATTTCCTCTAATTCTTTATCTAAATGGCGTTGATTAATAATATGAAGATTAGGATGCCAAACCTCTTCTAGTTTGCACTGATATGGAGAGAAATTACCATTAGATAAAACAGAATCAAAACGAGCATCATACCACTGTAATCCTAAATAAAAATCGATATAAACCGTTTGTTCTACTTCATTAATTTTGGCTAAATCTAAAGTATAAATTCCTACTAATATCTGTGTGATTTCTGGGTCATCATTAGGTCTAGGAATAGCTTGATCGTGGGGAATAAACCAATGCTTTTTCTTATCCTGAGTAACAGCCATTTGTATTTGATGGGGAACTTAAGTTGTCATCAATTCTTTATCTTGAAGCAAACTCAGTATTAAGACCAAAGACCGAGCGAATCTTACTTCTATTCAATATAATAGACCGTAAATTTAATCAAAGCTAAAAATTTTATATTTAATTTTTAAGCTGGAATTCCTATATTCTCGATTCGAGAAAGGGATAACTCTCAACTGCGAACTCCTAACTCGTGTTTCCTGTTTTGACACTCTCCTGATTTTAGCCTAGCGGAATCAGGAGATTCTTTCCTCACAGACTCTTATCTAGCCAATCAGAAAGTAAGTTTATTTTTACCTACCTAGGTAAAATTTTGATAGGATAAGAATACTATTTTCTCTCTAAGCCTAAATCTATGCCGAGAACCCAACGTAATGATAATTTTATCGATAAAAGCTTTACAGTAATGGCCGATATCATCCTCAAAATGTTGCCAGCTAACAAAAAGGCCAAAGAAGCTTTTGTCTATTATCGAGATGGTATGTCAGCCCAAGCAGACGGTGAATACGCTGAAGCCTTAGATAACTATTATGAGGCACTAAAGTTAGAAGAAGATGCCAACGATCGCAGTTACATTCTCTACAATATTGGCATAATTCACGCCAGTAACGGGGAACACGAGAAAGCCCTCAACTATTATCAAGAGGCGGTGGACTTAAACCCGCAAATGCCTTCAGCTTTGAACAATATTGCTGTCATTTACCATTATCAAGGGGAAAAAGCCAAGTCAGAAGGAAATGAAAACGAAGCAGAGGCTTTGTTTGATAAAGCAGCAGAATACTGGAAACAGGCTATCCGTCTTGCGCCGAATAACTACATTGAAGCCCAAAATTGGCTGAAAATTACAGGACGCTCAGAAATGGATGTCTTTTTCTAAACTAGATTAGAGGAACTTTTATTTATGTTAGATCGTCAACAAGTCCAGAAGATCGCTCATTTAGCTCGCTTGGATATTACCCCCGCAGAAGAAGAACAATTTGCAGGTCAGCTAAGCGGAATTTTAGACTATTTTGAGCAATTGAGCGAGTTAGATACAGAAAACGTTCCCCCTACAACTCGTGCTATTGAATTGAGTAACATCACTCGCCAGGACACTTTTGAGCTTTATACAGATCGATCCGCTTTGTTAGAAGAAGCCCCAAGTCCAGAAGGAGACTTCTTTAGGGTTCCTCAAATTCTTAATACTGATGAAGCCTAATCATCATTAGGGGATTTTTATGTTATGCTAATAGATGACTCGGACCTACGCAATTACAACGCCCAAACCTTGTCAGGACCGGAAGGTAGCAGCAATAAGGGATGCTTGTGATAGGCGTGGACTCCGAGTCTTTTCATTGGATAAAAATTTTTTAAAATTATTTTTATAATAGAAACTGTTTATCATATTATGAGACATTTGTCAAGTAAGTTAGGCAATGACCCATAAGAAAATAGACCACTAACATAGCAGCAGCAGAGAGGGCAACTAGGGTTCCCGCCAACATCAGAGAAAACTCTTGGTGTTCGATGGCTTCCTGCATTAAGTGCAGCGACCAAGCAACTAAGGCAACGTCGAATATTAAAATAGGTATCAACATATTTTAAAAAATGTTAACTTTTCTTCTATTTTAATACAGAATTCTTAGCTGACAATCAACAATCTGAAAAATTAAGGTTTTCTAAAGATGTGATCAGGGCTACTGCGGACGGGAATTCGGCGATCGCTGAGGTAATTTTTGACTTCAGCAATGGTTAATTGCCCATAATGGAGCAAAGAAGCCAATAAAGCTGCTTCTGCCTTGCCCTGAGTCAACGCTTCGTAAATATGCTGGCAGTTTCCGGCACCTCCTGAAGCAATAACGGGAATTTCCACTTGCTCAGCAATGGTACGAGTTAATTCTAGATCGTAACCGGCCTGAGTTCCGTCTGCATCCATACTGGTAACTAACAGTTCACCGGCACCTCTTTTTTCCATTTCTAAAGCCCATTTTACCGCGTCTAATCCTGTATTTTCCCGTCCTCCCCGAACATACACCTCCCAACCTGGCT
Source organism: Crocosphaera sp. (assembly GCA_030065735.1). Classification (GTDB taxonomy): domain Bacteria; phylum Cyanobacteriota; class Cyanobacteriia; order Cyanobacteriales; family Microcystaceae; genus Crocosphaera. The sequence continues at coordinate 3,082 of JASJDD010000305.1, read as the reverse complement.
TATTGGGGTCATGACGGCGTTTAGCATCAATTGCCACCACAATACACTGTTTTCCAAAGCGATCGCTGGCCTGATTAATAAAGCTAGGATCTCTCACAGCAGATGAGTTAACACTCACTTTATCGGCACCGGCTCTTAACAAAAGTTTAATTTGTTCTAAGCTTGAGATGCCTCCCCCCACTGTCAAGGGGATAAACACCACTTCAGCCGTGCGGTAAACCACATCGATAATGGTATCCCGTTGTTCGTGGGTCGCTGTAATGTCTAAAAAGACTAATTCATCAGCCCCCGCGTCATTATACACCTTCGCCAGTTCCACAGGATCGCCTGCATCTTGAAGATCAACAAAATTGACTCCTTTAACGACACGGCCTGCATTAACATCTAAACAGGGTAAAATTCTTTTGGCTAACATTGATTGAGTTTTTTGGGTTGATGAATCACTTCTTTTATCATTCCATAAATTAGCTGCACCCCTTTTAAAATTTCCATTGATTTTAACTTTAATGCTTCAGGAATGGGCTTTTTTTCTATGTCTTGTTGTTTTTGACTCAGAGAGTAAAAAAGATGCCCCAGGATCGACTAAAAACCGTTGGCGAACCGCTTCTCTTCCTAATAACATCCGAAACCCCATCACATCTCTATTGGTTAAGGTTAATTCAATATCCCACACTTGTCCTGCTATTTCAATGGGAGTTAAAATAACGGGACGATATTGTTGATGTCCCCCTGAGTTAGTGACGTGCCTCCATTCTAATATTTCGGCTTCACAAGTAACAGTATGATGGCTGTCTTTTTGATAGGGATGAACTTGAAAATGCACCATTTTTTTGTCATCTTTTTCAACTTCTTTGACCTGAAAAGCGTGTAAAGCTGATGTTCTTGCCCCTGTATCTATTTTAGCTTTAATTTCAGTAATGCCTAATTCGGGTAAATCTAACCATTCTCTCCATCCAATAATTCCTAAAGATTCCTGGTCTTTTTTTGTTTGTTTATGTTCCATAAAAACGTTGGGGTGATTCGCTTTGTTGTTCTAGAATACAGCATCCTATCAACCGATGGAAATAGGGAATTTTAAAAATTAATAAAAATATGGTTGGAACTCAACGTACAAATAGATATAATAAATATCTGTTAATCCGTTTTTTCTAGCCAATTTTTCCTTTATTAGCGCAATTGCTCTATTATCTAAGTACAAAAAATGACGAAAATTTTTGATTATTTAAAAGAAACCGAGGCTTTACGAGTGAGTGATGGCAACACTGTTCCTTTGTTAACTAATTGCCAATCATCTTCTCGTTTATTAGTAATCATTTGGTCACAATTAGGAGATTTTGATACCCTAGAGTACGCTTGGTGGTTAAACAAAAAATCAGCAGAAATTATCGCTAATAATATAACAGTAAAAGCTATTGGTATTGGTAATCGTGAATCAGGGTTAAAATTTTGCGAATATACTGAATTTCCTCAAGAAAATTTATTTATTGATCCTGATGCTAAGATTCATCAAAAATTAGAATTATATCAAGGGTTGACTTGGAATATCTCAGGACTAAATCAGAGTCAAAATGCTTGGGTTAATTTAATGTTAATGTGTGCAGGAATTGGTAGCAAAGGAACCCTTAAAGAAGTATTAAGAGGATATACAGGAGATAGAAAAGCACCTCAATTAATTGATAATGAAGAAATAGTTAACACTAATCTTTTACCACCCCTAAAAGGGTCGTTTTTTAACTTAGCAGGAGGGAAAGGATATCAGCGACCTTTTGAGTTAGCAACGTTAAGATTACGGAATATGACGGAAGTATTAAGTCACTGGAAGACTTATGTTCCAAATGCTGCTTATTTAACCCAAAGAGGGGCAACATTTTTATTTGATCAACAGGGTAATTTATTATATGAACATCGAGATCAAGGAATTCTTGGTTTTGCGGAAAATATGAGTAATCCTTTGTCGTTTCTATTCCTTTGATAAGAGGCAGGAAACAGGAGTAGGGTTACAGCTATATTTACAAATGTTTACACAGTGAGCTTTATTTATGTCCGACTACTTACCCTTTTAGGGTGAGTCAGAATGTCAAAAAGAGATAACCCTAATTTGAAAAAACTCCAAATCGTCTTGGACAAAAAGATGTACTTCCATGTGAAATTGTTCCATCTGGACAGAAAGTTACTACCCATCGATCTGTGTGTATAACAAAGGGTTTGGAATCAATCCCCCCAAACATTTTTTTTACCTCACCTTCAGAAATTTGTATAATTTTGCTTGATTCGGCAGCAGTGTCTATGGAAGTGGGCTGTAAGTCAGAAATACTAATATGAGACATAGCTAACATTCTTCATAATTTAACTAAATTGAAATTATTGGGTGAAAACAATCTACTATTCTTCAGGATAGATTAATAGAATGTAGTCCTACCAAACCTGTCATGTAAAACTCTTAAAAACAACATTCTAAAAGCCTAATGTAGCAGATGCTTGAGGTTTTTATACTCAAGCTTAGTTAAGGTTTGAACAATTCCTACCACAGTAAGTTTGGTAGAACCTAGATTATTTAATTTTGTAATAGTTATTACAATGGCCAAGGGAAGTTTTCTGATGCCCAATCGGAAATACGATCAGACCACTTATAATGATTATCTAGTTCACTGCCGAGCCAATAACCAGCCCCAAATGCTGCCCCTACTAACGCACCTCCCACTGCACGTTTAGCCCCTTGCAAAATTGCCGACTCTGCACTAGCTCCACCAAATACATTATTAGTCTCTTGGCTAGTTAACTCAGTCAAATCTTTGGAACCAGTTATAATGTCCTTACATTCTAAGTCATAGATATTAACCATAATTATTTAGATCCCTTCACACTCATATTTTACTTGCGCTAGATTATAACAAAGGAAATAAGAAAAGTCAATGTAAATCTTATTTGATAAAAAGGACGGAACGATCTTATATCGACTTCTTTGTGAGTAACTTGGTTGGGAAGAAAAACCTGCGGAATCACCGAGCCATTTCCGATCTCGAAACCTACTAATTGTTAGTAGATTTTGTTACAGGTTATCAGGAAAAAAGTAGGTGTCGTA
>JASJDD010000304.1 GCA_030065735.1 Crocosphaera sp. | reverse complement strand
TTATTTACTTCTATAATTTAGCCTCTCGGATGTTAATGCCAGGATCGGCCGACATTTTTAAAATGATTAACCGAGATGAGTTAAGCCATGTTAGATTATATCAAAAATTAATTCCAGAAGCAAGGAAAGTCTTTCCCCATTCTGTTGAACAAATTTATGAAATGTTTGACATGGCGGTTAATTATGAATGTCGTTGGACGAATCATATTGTGGGTAATAATATTCTGGGAATTACTGAGTCGAGTACAGAAAAATATACCAAGTATTTGGCTAATATTAGATTACGTTCTATTGGCTTAGAACCCCTTTATCCTGAACCCAAATACAATAAGAGTCCTTACACCCATTTAGAACGTTTTTCTGATACCAAAAAAGAGGCACATACTAAGGCTAATTTCTTTGAAGCGACTGTTACCAGTTACGTTATGTCTTCTGGAGTTACAGGATGGGATGAAATTTAGTTTTTCCTATTTGTTGGGTAAGTTAAGAATGTAAATTCTATGATTACTTTAGATGAATTCTTGACTTACCCATTTTATTGTCAATGATTGAACCGTTACTAACTAAATTAACTGAAAATAACTCATGATGCAGTGAAAGGAAAAGACCAAATTTGACAAGCTAAATTCGTTAATTGTGTAGCCCGTTTATTGATTTCATCTTCATTCCATTGGGGTAATTTAATCAACATTTTATTGAGATACAAAGGACTATGATCAAAACCACATTTAATGGTTCTTTTTTCTATAAAGGGGCGATCGCTTAACTCACAATTACATTCAGTTAATGTTAAATTACCAATCGTATGTAAATATCTTGATTGAATTTCTTGCCAATTACTTCCTAATTCTTTTTGCCATTCCACTGATAAATTTTGATTTTGCGGCATAATATGTTCAACAGTATAGTTATCAATTTCAATTAATTCTTTTCGACGATTAAAATTCTCTAATTTTAAAAGTAAGTATTTACAATTGCGAGAATTATAAACATCTTTGACCATTAATTCACGACAAAATTCTTGATCATTTGGAAAACGTTTATAACTTTTCATCTTCATAAAAGCTAACTGGGTACTTTTTAAATAGTTGTCTTTATCAATATTTCGAGTCAATGCAGCAAATGTTTTGTTCATAGAATTAGTAGGAATTCCACAAATTGCTCTACGAAATACATAACTTTCAATTAGTCTTAAAATGGCAATGAAATCCTCTTTATTCAGCTTATTATCTTCATAATCTTTATAAACTTCGAGAATAAAAGGATAAGCAACATCCACTTTCAATTGTTGAATATCTTTAATAACTTTCAGTAAATCAGAATCGCTTTCTTTATTAAATGCAACCCGAACAAAATATTTAGAATAGGTATAAATATCGTTAACAATCTCCATAATTGATAAGTTATAATGATTATTAACATATTTTTTGAAGTCGTTATAAATTTCTCTAATTGTTGTTAAAGTACCTGATAGAGATTTAATCGTTAAATAATAACGCATAAATTGATCGAATTTTTTCGTATAACCTTCTTGTCCAAAATTTGTTTCCATTTTATACCAATAATCTTGATAAATTTCTTCTTGTTGCTTGGGTTCTAAATCCATTAAAATATAGTTGCGAATTAAGTCCGCTTTTGATAAATCTAAACCAGTTGAGTTTAAACTCTCAAAAATAAGTTGAGGATTATCTTGCTCTTTATTTAAACTAACATCAACCATCATTAGTTTTTGAATACCTGACCAAATTTCCTTTAGTTTACTTTCATTTTTTGAAATTTGCTCTTCAAAATAACGATAATTTTCAACAATTCTCAGAGAATAATTTTCATTAATTTCTTTATCCTCTAATAAGCTATTTAAGGTTTTCTTATCAGTTTGAGTTAAAACCAGCTTAAATCTATCTTCTCCGTCTTCGGCATAATTAAATAAATAAAGATTATCTATTTTGTTTCTAGTAGTACCAATATTTATATTATTTTTTTCTATACTTTTACCTAAAGCAGACAAGAATAAAAATAGGGTTGTTAATCTTTGTTGTCCATCAATAACTAATAATTTAGTCAAATCAGCAACATGATATAATCCATTTTCAATGTAAACAATTGACCCTAAAAAATGACCTGAAGCGTCAGGATCAGATCCTACACTCATAATATCATCAAAAAACTTCTTACATTGTTGTTTTTGCCAACTATAAGTCCTTTGATAAATCGGAATAATAAGTTGTTTTGGGGCTGACAAAAATTTTAATAATTGAATTTCACTTGCTTTCATAAAAGTAATCAAAAATATATCCTTAATGTTTAGTGTACCCCGAATCAATAATAATTTTACTAAGCAGGAATACTTATTTATTAGTAAATCTTTGTTATAATCACAAAAAGTGGGATTACCAATCTTGTAGGTTAGGTAGTCGAAACTTAACCCAAAGAGTTCTATTTCTTAACATTTAATATGATTAAGACATTAACAAAACCAATTACATTTGATGATTTTATCGCCCAATATCCCAACGTCGGGGGACGCTATGAACTACATGATGGCATAATGGTTGAAATGCCCAAACCCAAAGGACAACACTCAACAGTAACCGGTTTTTTGATGGAAGAATTGATCCTCACAATTATTCAAATGGGTAAACGAGGAATATGGACAATTCCAAGAGAGTCAATTGCTAAATCTAGTAATGGTAAATCAGGGTATGAACCAGATATAATTGTTATTGATCAAGAAGTGATTGGTACTGAACCCCGTTGGGCCAGTGAATCGATCATTGAACGTGCCTAATCAGTTAAACTAATAGTCGAAGTCGTCAGCACAAACTGGCGCGATGACTACTTCAAAAAACGGGCAGATTACGAAGAATTAGGGATTGCTGAGTATTGGATTGTTGATTACGCAGCATTAGGAGGACGGAACTTTTTGGGCAATCCTAAACAACCAAAGCTGTCAATTTATCAATTAATTGAAGGGGAATACCAGATTCAGCAATTTAGTGGGGATAATATTATCATTTCACCAACATTTCCAGTCTTTCATCCAACAGCTAACCAAATTTTCCAAGCCGGTCAAGACTAATCAACAGTAAAAGTACGCCCTCGAAGAGATGATTTCGTCAACAGTACCAGGAAGCAATTCAAAGCTATTAATAATAGAAGGTATCTCATCATTAACTATTAGGAGAAAAAGTAAATGACTGTTTTATTACCTGCTATTATTCCTGTTGCCTTTATTATTATCATCGGAGTTATTGCTGGCAAAACATTAAGCCTTCATAAACAAACTTTATCCCAATTAATTGTTTATATTTTGGCCCCTGCATTAGTGGCTGATAGTTTATATACAACCACTATTTCACTTCAAAATGCACTACAATTATTATTAGGGGTTTTTATTGTTGCTTTTATTCTTTACTTATTGGTTTCAATTATTAGTTATTTTTTTAAATTTCCTGCTATTACTCGCAAAAGTTTAATCGCTACTAGCTTACATCCTAATAATGGTAATATGGGATTACCTTTGGTAGACTTTGCGTTAGGTTCAGCCGGGCTAGAAAGGGCAATTATTTATATGATTGGTTCCAGTATTTTATTATTTGGTGTTGCGCCAGCTATCCTCGCAGGAACCAGTTTAAAACATAGTTTAAAAGTCACTTTTAAATTACCTTTAATATGGGCAATGTTAGCTGGATTAAGTTTAAGATTTCTCCAAATAAAACTACCTTTTAATTTAGGGGAAGCTTTACACTTATTAGGAAGGGCTGCTATTCCAGTTGCTTTAATTATTCTGGGTATGGAATTAGTTACCACAACTTTTAAGGTCACTCATTTTGAACTCATTTCCCTTAATTTTAGATTAGTATTAGCTCCTTTAATTGCTTTATTAGTAGGAAAATTGATTAACTTAACCCCTTTGGATTTACAAGTCTTTATCTTACAAAGTGCGATGCCAACCGCAGTGAATACAATAGTTTTAGCAGCAGAGTTTGGTGGAGAATCTACCAAAGTTGCCCGTACTATTGTTGTCACAACTTTACTCAGTTTTCTGACCTTACCGTTCGTGTTATGGCTCGCAGATAAAGTATAATAATACAGAGAAAAAATAATCCTAGAAAATTCAAGAATTCTCATGGAAAAACCCGCCAATAATCAATATCCCATTCATGAACTCATTAAACAGCGTTGGAGTCCCTTAGCGTTTAATACTCGTCCCATTGAACCCGAAAAAATTGCTAGTTTATTAGAAGCTGCAAGATGGGCAGCCTCCTGTTTTAATGAACAACCTTGGTCTTTTATTGTCGCAACACAAGACAATATTGAAGAATACGAAAAACTCTTGAGTTGTCTGGTAGAAGCTAATCAAAAATGGGCAAAAGATGCTCCTCTTTTGATGTTATCGGTGGCAAAATTATCCTTTGAACGTAATAATAAACCCAATCGTCACGCTCTCCATGACGTGGGTTTAGCTGTGGGAAATTTAACCCTACAAGCACAATCATTCGGCTTATTCGTCCATCAAATGGGAGGATTTTATGGGGATAAAGCCAGAACCCTTTATAATATACCCCAAGACTATGAACCAGTTGCAGCGATCGCCGTTGGTTATCCAGGAAATGTTAATCAATTAGAAGAAGATTTACAGCAACGAGAATTATCTCCCCGTAGTCGTAAACCCTTCACAGACTTCGTATTTCAAGGAACCTGGAACCAGTCATATTTTTAAGAATATTTTTATAGAAATCAAATGATCATTTCTGACTCAGAAGATAATTTTGCTAAGTCTTTCAGAAGTTCCTCACTACGTTCCGGCGCTATTGCGAGGAGATGTTTAGAGATTTTAAGAATATTTTTATCGAATCAAAAGGCTTCTACCCTTATTCTAGTAGAAGCCCTCTATAAAAGAAAAAATTTTGAGCAGAAACGCTACAAACTCTAAAAAGGACAATTATCCTCATCATCTAACTGCATATCCCATTTTGCTGCTAAAACTTGAGTAACCATAGCTTCCAAAGCAGCAGCATCCAGATTAGAATTACTCTCAGGAATTGGAGAAGAATAAGTAATGGGAATCAAACGTAAACAACGACGATCCTGAATCAAATCAAAATAGGCCTCTTGCTTTTGCGATCGCTGAAGCTGTAAATAATCGAAACTTTGAACATTGAGATACAAAGAACGATTAACCACAATGGTTGCTTGATGGGGATCATTAAAGACTTCAACGATCCATCCCTCCCCTTCGCTTTCTAGATGTCCATCAAGGGTATGAATGTAACGAACCCTTCCGAGATCGTTGAGAATACGTTTCATGTCCTCAGCATTAACAATAATCCCAGAATCAATAATACAGGGAGCAGGGAACGAGTGTGAGGGGTTATGGTGACTCATAAGAAATTGCCTGAAAGCACAACAATTGGTAGTCAGTCTAGAGACTGTAGGAGTGGAAAGATAAAGCTAAATAAGCTTTTCTGTCATGGGAGTAGAGAAACAATTTTGAGAGGCGACTTTATAATCTAAGCTAGAGGACATTCTGGGTGTGTTGTCCCATAGCAGAATCAGAATAGATAAAACTAGGCAGTTAGGCATTAAGGTCAAGCCATGACTAAACATAGCAAAGCTTTGGAGAATAACTCTTGCCCTGTTGCCATATACCATAATGTTACCGCAATATTCCCTAGGCATTTCTTAAACTCCCAAGAGATAACAGTTAATTTGGGGATCTTAAATTTTCTACATATATGTAGTTAAATATTTATGTTTCATAAAATTTATAACGACTTGATAGATTTTTTCACATCCCTATTAGGGGCGATTATTTTTTATACAATTATTCCTTTACCCAATCACTGGCCGAAAAATTTTCAATCCATCGCCCGTTGGTCCCCTATCATTGGCCTAACAATTGGAGGAATCTTAGGAATCGGAGATACACTATTAGACTGGATGGGATTTCCCCTAACTGTGCGAAGTGCTTTGATGATTGGTTTAGGGATTTATCTAACAGGAGGATTACACTTAGATGGAGTCATGGACAGTGCTGATGGTTTAGCCGTTACCGATGCTGAAAAACGCTTAAAAGTGATGCAGGATAGTGTTACAGGAGCTTTTGGGGTGATGGCCGGCATAATCGTCATTTTTCTGAAAATCATCGCTTTAACTGCCATTTTTGACCATCGTGGTTGGAGTTTAATGGTTGCTTATGGTTGGGGA
>JASJDD010000027.1 GCA_030065735.1 Crocosphaera sp. | reverse complement strand
GTTCCACTTTTGGGACTGTGTTGAATAGCGATCGCACTTTTAATTAACTTTCCATCTTCACTCAATTCGACTTCTTTAATCACCGTAGAAGGAAACCATTTTAAGGTACCTTTTCCCCATTGTTGAGCTTCTTTTAATTGTTGATACAATAACTGATGACCATGATAGGGAAGAAAACAACTTTCACTGACCCAACATTCTCCAGGGTTTTGTCGATTGTAGAGATGAGCAATATTCTTTCTTAACGTATTGTATCCTCTGGGAAAATGTTGTTGCGATCGCTGTTGTTTTCCTTCGTCTAAAGCTGAGTTTCCTTGTGCAGAAATTTGTCCCCCAACCCAATCGGTAATTTCGGTTAAACAAACGGTTTTTCCTGTTAATAACCCTTCATAAGCTGCTGCTGAACCGGCTAACCCTGCTCCAACGATTAACATATCACAATTGACCGTTTCTTGGGGACTACGAGAGTTAGCTAAGACAGGTAAAGTTGATTGTAAGCTAATGATTCCCAAAAATAAACTTGTCAAAATTTGTTTTAACGGTTTTTTTTCCTGGGTTTTTTTATGTGATAATAATTCCCCAAATTTCTCCTGATGTTTCCTGAATCTTCCCATAATTTTTATCGATTGTGTGAGTATAGTGAGCCAGATAATTAACTATTGTGAAGATAAATAGTTAATCATTTATTTTTGTTGTCTTTTGTTCTTTAAGTCTAGAAAGAGTCTGACTCAATACTGCAAACTTTTAAGTCTTTTTTCAGATTTTTAAGAAATTGTCTTGCAAGTTAACAATTCTCTTTACTAAATCAATGGTTTGTATAACTTTTTATTAATTTTATTATTTCTTAATTGATTAATTATAGTTGATTTTATATAATTGGCTTACTATTTTATAAGTTTGATAATTCATCATTTTTCGATATCTTGGTTTCTCACTTTAATAGAATCAGTATTGATTTGTCTGGTTCTAACGGTTTTTGTTGAAGGGTGTTTATGAGTTCTTAATTGAGAATGAAAGGGGTCAGTGGTTAATAAGGTTAAGGTTCTTTGGATATTTAGGGCAATATTTGCTTTTTTTTGGCAATTTGATCATCCGTTATTTTACCCTAAACGCTGGTGGCAATGGGTTGATGGTGTTTTGTTTGTGGGCGATCGCTTAGTAACGCCGTTGTAATAATCTTTCTCGTTTTTGTTGGCGCAGTTCAGTATCAATACTGGCTATCGCCTCATCCAGAAATAAGTTGTATAATTCGAGTTGACGATTAGTTTGTCTTAGTTTTTCAAGACAACGTTTTTGGGTTTCTTCGTCGGGATAGGAATGCTGTTTACTCATGGTAAATTCCAACCTTTTTTGATTTCTTAAATACTAGCATGGCAAGCTTGCAAATTGACGAACCCGTCATTAATGGCTTGGGTTAATAAATTCACCATAACATCTGAGGCAATGGGTTGGGCTTCTAAAATTCTTAAAGTTAAGGTATTTAGGCGGTAATAGGATTGATTTAGTCTTTGTTTAACGTTTTGTAATTCGTCTAATTCATTAATTGTTCTAGAAGTTTCGCCATAGGTTTCAAAAAGTATCCACTCTGTTGCACCAGCTATTTCAATTTCCTCTGCTATTTGTCGCAAGAAATTGAAAAAATGTACCTGTATATAGGGATTACACAGTACCAACTTGGTGCTTCTTGCCATGAATTAACATCCCAACCCATATCCGGATCATTACTACTAAGATAAAGCTCCAAATATTCTTCTGCTTTCTCTAAAACTTGGAATAGACCTTGACTATTCAGACAACTTATCCATTTTTCCTGTTCTTCAGAACTTACAAATACATTACAATTTGCTATAGCAGACCAAGCTCTTTTAGTTAATTCTCCAACATCGTAGCCAAGAAATTCCCAATCGACTCCTATTTGATCTTCTGAAGTAATTAGCTCATAGCGATCAATTCCTCTATTTAATAGCTTTTCAATAAAGGATTTATATGCTATTTTCCTTTGGTTAGCATTCATGTCATCTAAAGATAAACCTTCTAGTATGAGAGCCTGAGGCAAGTCATTATACTCACCTAATTTTGGGCGATCCATGCCTTTATAGTTTATCTCTTTTGAGCCAAATAAAATATTCCGACTAGCTTTGTGAACAATTAGAGACAAATTTGTAGTTTCGCTTACTCTGTTCATTTTTCCTATTCCATAAGGTTTAGTTTTTGTGTATCTATATGCCTAAAGCATTTAGAATATCAGTGAGTGTAGTTCCTTCTGGTAAGCGAACATGGCTACCATGACTACGAACCGGTCCTTCATAAATATGAATGCGTGGTCCAGGTGGACGACCTATCGGCGTAGCACCTACTTGATTATGCGTGATTCGGATAGAAAATTGTCCGTCTAAAGATTCGATGTAAGTCGATATTCCTGTTCCACTTCTTCCACCACCCGTTATAGTTCTTACCCGATAGTGGGGAGTGAGTAGTTCCTGTAACGTTGGTGAAACGTCATCTAGTGACTGAGGAGTATTGCCATCTGACGCTAATCTTCGAAAAATTCCTCTAAAAACATTAATATCGCCACGGGCTTGTCTAATTTGCACTATTCTAGCTTCTAAAGTTCCTAATAAGGTTCTCCTCTGTTGTTGGAGTGCTGCACCCTCCTGGATTGCTTCACTTGGAACTACCTGCTCACCAGTACCCGTCCTATCTGGTCCTCGACTGCTAGCTCTTTCAATCTGATTAGCGTTGTCGAGAAATTCATCTGTATGCCTATTGATATCTTGAACTGCTTGTCGCTGTGTGCTGCTAAGTTCCCGCTCTGCCTCGGCAGATGCTCTACGCCAGTTCCTGCTTGCGGAGCGAAAGCTATTCAGCAGTCCCCCCATTTCGAGTACAAATCTTGCCATGCCATAAATGGCAACCATTCTGTGTGTCAAATCTACATAGTCCAGAAACTGCCGACCAGCATCACCAAAATGTTCAATAATCCATCCCCGATGATCCCTGATGGCTGTCGTTATTAAGCCAATGGCAAATGCGGCGCGATCAGCCCAGAGAACGGCACTAGCTGCTCTTTCTGCACTAATGCCTAATCTCACCAAGCCACGAACTGCCATTGATCCCCTTGTAGCACCAGCCACCAATGCACCACTCCCCAAAGTCAGACCAATAGCAGCGGTCTCACCCATTGACTGTAGAACCTGTGTATTTGTTTCATTGGCAAGCTGCACAAGATAAAGAGCTGGTCGTGTATGTAATTCCCCACCGAGATCGTACATACGAACGCCAATTATCTCGTTCTCGGGAAGTTCGATCCCAGAGAGGAAAACCTCTGTAGGTAGGGTACGGGTTTCTCTACGGAATCTTTCAGTACCTAGAACACGGATAGGCATCCTGACCCAGATGCGGCCCTGCGAACGCCTTTCAGCCGTAATGGGTGCATCATTGAAGACGGTAATCCCAGGTAATTTAAAGGGGAAAATCTTGATCTCGGCAAGGCTTTCGGGTTGTTCAGAGGGACTAATTTGTGATTCTTTTGCATTAATAATGCGGTTGGCCTGTAGCCTTTCCTCTTCGCTAAAACTCCCTGCAGAGAGTTCATCGTATAGCCTATCCAACATCTGTCGTCCATCGGAGGATTGAACAAACTGCTGTAATACCGTATCGCTTGACTGTCGCATTATCTCATAGGATACGTCGTCGCGGTTTGTTGAGCCAAGTTCGTTAAGAACTTGATCTACGATTTGATAATTCCCTCTCTGTGCCTGTCTGAGTAATTCTGCACCCAACTCATCTTCCTTGAGATCCAGGTATCTGGTATAGCGGTCTATGAGATCACTCGCTTCTGTTCTTTGGATAGCAAGTATTAAAGGTTTTGTTATTGCGATCTTAGGTTGGCCTAAAAGATTCGGGTCAGGCATCCGCATCACCTGTTCTGCCACCCGGTCTGCTTCCTGTTCATACTTATCCCCAGGTTGCCCGATCGCCAATTTAGTTTGTATCCCCAATCGTTCTTTGGGTTGGATCGCCAACTTCCCGAAATTATATCCCCCCAAGGGCGATCGCTGTATTGACTCTGTGGGTTGCTCATTCGGTAGATTTATGCCTCCCTGCCCACTCAACCGCTTACTGCTGCATTCCTCACATTCCCCCGTCAACCCTGCTAAACCACCACATTTACAGGTGCGCTGTAAAATCCCTGGTTGCGACAAGGACATTAGGGGTTTTGGCGTTGTATTTTTGGTTTGATGTGCTGATTTACCATCCATTTTTTCGCCTCTGGGTTCTGGTGATTACGGGTTGATTGCTAATTGAGCTAAACGCTTTAAGACACGTAACACATGATACAAATCATTACCTGGATTAAAGAGATCGAAGAGTCTGGAGACTGCATACTGACATCTTTCTCCTTTTATCAATTTGAGAAACCGAAAATTGCTACCATTGAGCATCAAGCCATAGCTCGGTTGGTCGGAATGAGGATTTGCTAACATATAGGTTAATAACTGCGCCTTCCCAACTTCCAGGGAAAAAGCTGCTTGTTTCGACTCAATGACCACCACCCAAAATTGATGGCACACTGCTAAAACATCCATCTGTCCCTTGATTATAACTCCTTCATCTTCGAGGGAAATTATGATAGACTTTTCTGAGCAGATGCGAAAGGGAGGCAGGTAGAAGCCTGCTAAATCCAACAGGGGGGATAGGACGACCATTTTGACCGTATTCTCTAACAGGGGCGGATCTTCTACTAAATTAGAATAGCTTGCTTTAACTCGGTCTAATCTTTGTTTTTCTGCTTCAGCAATTTCGGGCAGATCGTCTTGCCATTCTCGAAAGAATTGCTCATCTTCAACGAACTGAAGACCGAATTGTTCTCTTAATTCATGTAAAGTAATTTCTTTGGCTGGTAGGGTTTGAATCATAGCTTTTAAGCCTCAATTTCATTTTTTGTGCCATTGCCTTAACTCTAATCTGACATTTCGTAGGGATCGCTTCTTTGGGGGTTGGTGTGTTGGGTTTCGTTTCTCAACCCAACCTACTAGCGATCGCACTTGGTTTACAATAAGCAATAAAATCCCTGGTTGCGACAGAGAAATGGTCGGTTTTGGCGTTACATTTTTGGTTTGATGTGCCGATAAGTTGCTACTCATACCCAATCTCCCACCTCCGTATCGGTTAATGATTTTTCTAACTTCATATACTCACTCCGTGCTGCTGCCAGCAAATGCTTCATCTGCACCGCTTCCCCCCCATCTGCTGCTAAAAAGGCTGCATTCAGGGCGATATTGCGAATATTCCCTCCCGCCACATTGAGCCGTCTTAACCTTTCGAGATCCAATCCCTCTCTAGGGGTATTCTCAGGAAAAATCCGTCGCCAGATTTCCCTGCGCTGAGCAGCATCGGGAAAGGGAAACTGTACCACAAACCGAATCCGTCGCAAAAAGGCTGTATCCAGTGCCTCTTTCAAATTCGTGGTCAAAACTGCCAGCCCTCGATAAGCTTCCATTCGTTGCAGTAAATAGCTCACCTCAATGTTAGCATAGCGATCGTGGCTATCCTTGATTTCACTGCGCTTACCAAACAAAGCGTCGGCCTCATCAAACAACAAAATCGCGCCTCCGCTTTCTGCTGCATCAAACACCCGTCGCAAATTTTTCTCCGTTTCCCCGATATACTTACTCACCACGGAACTCAAATCAATCCGGTACAAATCCAGTCGCAACTCCTGAGCTAACACCTCTGCTGCCATTGTCTTGCCGGTTCCACTCAGACCAGCAAACAGCGCACTAATGCCCAGTCCCCTTGCTCCCTTGCTAGCGAAGTCCCAAGTTTGATAAACCTTTCCTCTCTGACGAACATGAGCTGCGATTTCCCGTAATATCTGCTTTTGTTGGTCTGGCAACACCAGTTCTTCCCAGGTTGCTGCGGGTTGAATACGCTGTGCCAGTTGCTCTAGTGGCGGACGAGACTGGGACCGACAGGCATCCCACAAAGAATTGATCATCTCACTCTCAAGCCTTGAATTAGCCCATGAGGGATTTTGCACTTTAAAATCTAAACAAGCAGCCCGAATGCCTTGGGGATTGAGGTTAAACTGCATGACCAACGGTTGAATCTGTCCATTGATCTCTTCTGCAAAGCTCCCTAACTCTTTCTGCCAGATATTTTCCTGTTCTGCTGTACTAGGTTTGGCTACATCCAGTCGCACCAAAACCCGCTCTTTGATAGGTAAAGGCTCCCGACTGGCCACCAGTAACGGGCCATCCAACCGCTCCACTAACCACACTGCTCGTGCTGTTTCTGAGGAATCTAGCCCCTCGCAGTCCAGCAGTAAAGCACTGTTACTCAAAAGAGCTTCCCGTTCCCATAGCCGAATCAAAGCTTCTCGTTCTACTAAACTGGGTGATAATTCTGTCGCCCGCAATACCTGTAACTCCAAACCGCATTGACGACAAGCTAGGGCGGCAATCTCCTTTTGAGCAATAGCATCTTTGCCACACAATTGCACCACGTTCCAAGGGTCGTCTAATCTTCGCCTTCCCCAAAGTTCAATCAGGTAATTTACCAGCTTTTGCTGAGACGGTGGCAACGTCTCCGGCATCGGAACCCTTTCCACCAGCCCCCGCAAACGGGTGTCCAGGTAGAAGGTTCCAGTCAAATAGTGCAGAATGCGCTCATCAATGCGCAAGGGACTGAGGGCTAATACCTCCTGATTCGTCACCTCCAACAATCGCCAATAACGTAAGGGGGCAGTGGGGGCTAAGGCATTCCAGTGGGCTTCTGGGAAGGCGGACAATGCTAGACTAAACGTAGCATAGGGCCGTTTACTATCCCCTGTACCTCCACAACAAAGAGGAATAAAACTAGAATCCAGTTCCAATCCCACACAGAGTAATAGTACATCTCGCTCAAAGGATGACAGTTGAAAAACACCACAGAGATTTTCCAGGGCAGATGGACTAGGCAAAGCTTGCGCTGCTTGCTGGAGAGATGCCTCTAGGTGCTGTTGCTGGATTGTTGTTTCTGGTTTTTCCTGCTCTGGTGCTACATACCTTGTCAATGTACTTTTAACCATCTCCAGGGATGCCATGAGATAGTCCCGGTTCGCTGCTTGCCAGTGCTGGAAATCTAAGCTGTTCATGGCAGTGTTACCCTTGGTTGAATATACTGGGGATTGTCTGGCTGAGTCGGCTCAGTCCCAAAGCTGAGCAAACTCTCTGCTCCGTCTACCTGTACCCGCACCAGATAAGTCCCTGCTGCTACATCTTGAAACTCGAAGGTGATCTCATCGGTACTCTCCTGGGAGTCATTTTCTGGAATGCCATTCCGTCTGGGGGCTTTAAACTGATAGCCTCGGGCGGTGGCCGTAGCGGTAGATTGAAATTCATTCAGGAGCAATAAGACTCGCTGCTCTTCATCAATAGGAGGAACAAAATCCTTGAGGGTGATGGTACCAGTGTAATAGGTGATACCGTTTCTATCTCTTTGATCGGTGATATTGACCTCATCCTCTTCTATGTTCATCTTCATCGTTGGTCGCAGCACGATCGCAGCTACATTGGACTCTAACCCACTATGGCGAATCGGTGGCGTACCCATCATCAGGGGTTGTACGACCTGAATCCCTTGCAACCCTCCTCTTAAAGCATCTGCCGAAAAGTCCGTTAGTACCACCTCAATTTCTCTTGCATTGATCTGAGTGGGTTCCACTTCTGTATCGCCAAGTCGTACTAGGGTCTCTTCTCCTAGTCGTTCTTGGTTTTCTCCCCCACTCAGCATTGCAATTTCTTGACCTCGCCCTTGTAGTTGTCTGCCCAAAATCTTTAAGATACTGTTAGGAAGAATCGGCTGATTAGCCCCAAATTCTAGGGGTTGACGCGGCACAAATTCACCTTCTCGTTCTTCCATAATGCTAGATTGTATCTGCTCAATTACAGGTTGACGAAAAGGTAAAATGTAGAGGTTGCGATCGCGGACTGGCAAAGATTTACGAGGGGTTTCATCGCTTTCGATTAATACCACACTGGCCTGATAAACCACGGAGATGGTATAGCGAACTTGAAAGAATACAGACCAGAGCTTAGATAGTTCTTCTAAATTGAGGATAATGGGGGTAAATCTTACCTTTTCTATCTGTTCTGTCAGATCAGAGTCGCTCAAAAAGCTAAAATTGGGATCTTCAATTGTCTCCTGAATCATCCTTCGGGTGAGTAAGGGTCGAGCGTGTAGGGTTTGTACAATGCTTCCTAGCATTCGTTGCGGTTCTAATCTGGCCTCATTGCCATAAAAACTTAACAAATAATAAATATCTAAGGCTGCTTGAGGCCGCTGGAGCAAACTTCCATCAGCACGACGAGTTGCCAAATCAGCATTCCGTAGCGCGCCATTGGGTGTGACCTGATAAGCATAAATATTCACCTGGGGATCGGGAATTACCCCTTCTGTACCATCGGGCCTGAGGGTCGTTACTCTCGCACCAGGCACAACTAAACCGACTTCCCCCTGTAAAAATTTACTGAGGGTTGCGGTTACTGTTGCGATCGCTAAAAAATTGCTCATATTTCTTCCCCATTCCTTTGTTTTAAATAATTCTCTAGGGATAACTGAGGTTTTGCTGGTCCTGGCCGAGAACGGGAGGGCGGTGGAGAAGGCGGTGTGACTCTCCGGACCTCAATTCGGCCAATTTTTACTTCTACGGTAGGAGGAGATGAAACAGACAACCTTCCTACGGTTTTCTTGACTCGGTGGTGGGTACGAGGGGAATTTTGCCAAGAAAATACTTGCTCTAAACGAGGCTCAACTAAGGAATATTCCACTGGGGTTTGAGGTTGATTTCTGAATGCAGAGAATGAAACATTTTTTCTTTGAGTAATATTGTTAACAGTCTCTTCTTGTTTGGCTGTTATTTTCTCTCCTAAATTTAATTGTCTCCTCGGTTCTATTGTTGAATTAGTCGTATTAATCTGAGTGTCTGATGGATGTAAATTTGAGGATTTATCTAAACTATCTAGACTATTTGTGTTAATAGTTGATAGTGAATCATAAGATTGATTTTTGGGTGGAGAAAATGAAACATTTTCTCTTGGAATACTGTTGTTAAAAGTTTCCTGTTGTTTGGCTGCTATTTTCTCTCCTGACTTTAATTGTTTCCTCGGTTCTATTTGGGAATTAGTCGTATTAATTTGAGTGTCTGATGGATGTAAATTTGAGGATTTATCTAAACTATCTAGACTATTTGTATTAATACTTGATAGTGATTCATGAGGTTGATTTTTTGATGTAGAAAATGTTTCATTTTCTCTTTGAATAGTGTTGTTAAAAGTTTCCTGTTGTTTGGCTGCTATTTTATCTTCTGAATTTAATTGAATACTAGGTTCTATTTTTGGAGTAGATGGATGTAAATTTGAAGATTTATCTATCTTCTCTGTATTAATAGTTGATAATGAATCCTGAAATTGATGGGTGGAGTTAGAGAAGGTAACATTTTCTTTTGGAATATTGTTGTTAACATTTTCCTCTTGTTTGGCTGCTATTTTTTCTGCTGAATTTAATTGGATATTAGGTTCTATTTTTGGAGTAGATGGATGTAAATTTGAGGATTTATCTATCTTATCTGTACTAATATTTGATAATGAATCATTAAATTGATTTCTCGATGTAGAGAAAGAAACATTGTCTATTGGAATAGTATTGTTAATATTTTCCTCTTGTTTAGCTGCTATTTTATCTTCTGAATTTAATTGGATATTCGGTTCTATGTTTGAAGCAGATGGATGTAAATTTGAGGATTTATCTATCTTATCTGTATCAATAGTTGATAATGAATCATTAAATTGATTTCTCGATGTAGAGAAAGAAACATTTTCTTTGGGAATATTGTTGTTAATATTTTGCTCTTGTTTGGCTGCTATTTTATCGGCTGAATTTAATTGAATACTAGGTTCTATTTTTGTCTGAGATGGATACAAATTTGAAGATTTATCTATCTTATCTGTACTAATAGTTGATAATGAATCATTAAATTGATTTATCGATGTCGAGGATGAGACATTTTCTTTTTGAATCTTGTTGTTAACAGTTTCCTCTTGTTTGGCTGCTATTTTATCGGCTGAATTTAATTGGATATTAGGTTCTATTTTTGGAGCAGATGGATGTAAATTTGAGGATTTATCTATCTTATCTGTATTAATAGTTGATAATGAATCATTAAATTGATTTATCGATGTCGAGGATGATACATTTTCTCTTTGAATAGTATTCTTAATATTTTCCTCTTGTTTAGCTGCTATTTTATCTTCTGAATTTAATTGAATATTAGGTTCTATGTTTGAAGCAGATGGATGTAAATTTGAGGATTTATCTATCTTATCTGTATCAATAGTTGATAATGAATCATTAAATTCATTGGTGGAGGTAGAGAAGGAAACATTGTCTATTGGAATAGTATTGTTAATATTTTCCTCTTGTTTAGCTGCTATTTTATCTTCTGAATTTAATTGGATATTCGGTTCTATGTTTGGAGCAGATGGATGTAAATTTGAGGATTTATCAATACTATTTAGACTATCTGTGTTAATATTGGATAGTGATTCATTGGTTTGATTTCCTTCTAATAAGGACTCCTTAAAAATAGTTTCTGGAGTGAGTGGTGAGGGGGAACTGGGAAAGGGCGTATCCATCAGTTCTGAGGTCGACTCCCCTAACCAGTCGCCATCAGATTGATTCCCCATCAACACTAAATTAGGAGCAAACAGAGGATTAATTAGGGGTCTAATACCTCCTCCTAATTCAAGGGTACGCATAACTAATCGATTCAGAAAGGTATCCATATTTTCAATGTCGGGAAACAGTGGGAAATTTACTCATGGTTTGTACCAATGTGTTCTAAATAATCTGGGTTCGATGTGCGTGGGAGAACGTCATTAGCTATCAGTTACCATCTCCAAATAAAGCTGTCGTCGTTTTGTACTCATAGACAGAATGTCAGCCTCGCGCCACCCGTAATATTGGGCGAGGATATGTACCTCTTGTAGTAAGCGTTTCCCCTGGGTGTTCAATTCAGTCCAAAAAAAGGAGACAATATCAAACAATGACTGCCATTCATACTGACAGGCAGCACAGTTGAGACTGAGCAGGATTTCTGCCTGGGGATCAGCTTCGGCCATGGTATTGGTTAGTTGGGTTATAACCTCTAAAGGGAGTTCCTGTACAGAAATGGCAGAACCATTAAGATTTGCTTGGACAATACATCTTTGCAACAATAACCCATCAGCAATCACTCGATCTTGACAGTTGGCGATCGCTGCTAAATCCCAACTATTGGGTAAACGAAACTGCACTTCAAATCCACCCACTTGTAATCCTTGAGTCGAGACTTTGACTCTCCCAGGCTCGCCTACCCGTAGATCGGGGGCATTTAACTCAAATTCTAAACGCTCCCCACATTGGGGACATTCTGTAAACCCATTTAACTGCGCCCCTAAAGTCAGTTCCCGTAACTGTAACAAATAGTAATCTCGCTGTCCAATGGTCAACTCGGCTAATTGCTCCTTGGTGTGATCGGGGAAGGCAAAGGCTAATAGGGTCAAAGCTCTTTCAACATTGGTTTGACCCTGGCCAAAGTCCCAAATTTGGAGAATGTCATGGGGGGATAAGGTACGCATCAGTTAACTTGAGTTACGCTGGTTCAAGGAAGGTCGGTTCAGTGGGTTCGTTGGTCTCATAGTCACGCTCCCAACCCTCATTCTGAAGTTGGATGTACTGGATGGCAACAGCATTAGCATTGCTGTCTAGTTCGGGTAAGGCCTGAAACTCCGATACCCAGCAACGATAGACTTTATAGGCGATCGCTACTTGACCGGCTTCGTTCATCAGTTCGATAATAATATCTTTACGGAAGTCCTGTAGGGATACTTCATCCCCTGGATAGGCTCCGTAGTTCCAAACCTTATTAGACCACTGTTCAAAGTCTTTATCGTGAGTGACACCCCGTTCTAACATAATTGGGTCGTATTGGGTTTGTCCGGGGGAGTGACGAGGACTACTGGGGTCATTCCCCTCCCGATGGGTAACGACTTCTGTGGTTCGCTTTAAAGCACCCACCTTACTGATTCCAGCCACAACCCGACCATCCCACCTGACGCGGAATTTAAAGTTTTTATAGGGGTCGTAGCGATTGGTATTGACGACAAATTGTGGTGCAGGCATAATTTAAAACTCCTTAGGCAGCTTGTCTGGTGATTTGTTGGAATTTCAGGATCACGAATTCGGCAGGTTTTAGGGGCGCAAAGCCAACAATAATATTGACGATTCCTCGATCAATGTCATATTGAGTGGTGGTTTCGCTGTCACATTTAACGAAGTAAGCTTCATTCGGCGATTTACCCTGGAAAGCTCCCTGTCGGAATAAGCCATTCATGAACTGTCCAATATTCAGCCGAATCTGGGCCCACAAGGGTTCATCATTGGGTTCAAAGACGACCCACTGGGTTCCCCGATAGAGGCTTTCTTGTAAGAACAGTAACATCCGTCTTACTGGGACATATTTGTATTCGTCGGCTAATTGGTCTGCACCCCGCAGAGTTCTTGCGCCCCAAACCACGTTGCCATAAACGGGGGGGAAATTCCGTAAACAGTTAATTCCCAAGGGGTTGAGAACACCATTGTCTTCGTTAGACAAGTTCACCTGTAATCTTTCAATGCCCGATATGGTAGCATCAATGCCGGCTGGAGCTTTCCAAACCCCTCGGTTGGCATCGGTTCTTGCCATGATCCCGGCGATAATGCCACAAGCAACAAAGGTGTCTTCTTGATCTTCCCGTAGGGGATCACGTTGAATAACACGGGGGAAGTAGAGGGCTGCATTACGGGCCTTATCCCCAGTCAGTCCCAAACCTGCAAGTCCATCCCTTGCTGCTGCTGCTGCCGTTGCTTCATTCGCACCCCAAGCGGCAAGAGGATCAACAATCAGCATGGCACGTCTCTTGAGACAGTAATCCAAAGCTTGAGCATAAACACCCTTATCTGTATCTAGGTCTCGCACATCAGGGGGAATACAGAGTAAATTAAACAAATCAGCTTTTTCCAAAGCATATAAGCCAGTTTTGTCTGTCTCACTGCCCAGAACATCTCCCGATTTGAGGGGCGTAAAACTATCTACACCCTCATTTGCTGTCTGGACTTCAATTGGTATGGGCTGATCATTGTTATCTGTTGGTGTTTCCGCTGGACGAATGGAAGACAGAATGGGTTGCTTTTGCTGGTCTTCTGGTACGCGCAGTAATTGTGATTCGCTTTTGAGAACCCGATCAAGGCGACGGGGACCTTCAATAACAGAAAGATTGCGAAGGGTTTCCACTGTTCCAGAATCATCTGAGAGGATAAGGTTAAACAAGTCAGTCTTTTCTAAGTTATAGCGATCAGCTACTTCCTTGTCGATCCCGTCATAGTTGACGATGACTTCCAGTTTGTTTCCCCATTTGCCTGGATTTTCTGCCTCTAAAACCAAGCTTTGTTCTTCAACAGCATTCTCCGCCGCCGTTATCACAGTCTCTAGAGTCGCTTCTTCATCGTCGGCTGCGTTTTCAACAGCTGTAGCGACATTGTTGGCCACCGTCTGTTCTGGCTCGGTGGTGAATTCATCAGCTTTAGCGCGAGCGGCCTCTGCTACACTCGTTGGAGTAGGAGGAGGTTCTTCAACTCCTGCGGCTTCATTCACTGCTGTTAACACCGCTTGCGCGGACTCAATTCCGTCTAAAGGTAAAACCAACTGGGCTTTGGGACTTGGTGTCTCCTCAATTGCTGTGTCTCTGGCATCTTCTGCAGCGTCTTTCACCGTATCTAGGGTAGCTCCATCCTCACCGGCTGCGGTTTCAACGGCTGCAGCGACATTGTTGGCTGCCGTCTGTTCTGGCTCGGCGGTGAATTCATTAGCTTGAGTGCGAGCAGCCGTTGCTACAGTCGCTGTAGTTGCCCCGTCGACCTCTGCAGCCTCATTGACTGCTGCTAACACCGCATCAGTAGCTTCTGTGACAGCTTTCTTGATTGGATCCTTAAACAGTCTGACGATGAGGGCTTTAGTACCGCCATTCCCATAAAAATCTCGCACAGTATAGCTCATGGGGTAATCCACATCTTGACCCCCAAAAATGAGCTCAAACTCCCCAAAGTTGTTAATCAGAGTGGGTTCGTCAATCGGTCCACGCAACGCTCGACCCATAAAGGCCGTGATTGAAGTGGCAACTCCAGTAATGGTGCGGACTCCACTGGATATCTCTTCAACATAAACACCTGGATAAGTAGGGGTGACAGCCATAATTGTCTTCCTCGTGTAATTTATTAATCAAAATAGTCTTGTTATGTTTGGCTGATGTTTTCATATTTCTCAACTTCAGCTTTTTTGTACATACTCTCTTTGGGAACAGGAAACGGAGAATAGGAAATAGGGAACAAATAAATGTCCTAACATTAATGCGTAGGGCTATAGTTATTCAATTTTGTTGAACTCAATTGCTAGTTTTTTCTTGACCAATTGTTTTATTTCTTTGACCCATCATCAAGAAATACTCAGAACAAATTAAACTGTCTGATTAGTTCTGGAATCAACAGTCAAACTGTACCTAAATACAAAAAAACTAACTGAGCTTCTGGGCTTTTTGCTACTCCACTATTAAAACATTCTTTGTTAATAACGACATGGTTTTGTAATAAAACTACAATAAATTCTCAGTGGCTTCTTTTCTGCAAACAAATGTCAAAAATCACTAAGAAATATTAAAAGAATAGATTAATAGAAAATGATTGAGTTAGGGTGAAACTGTAAGCAAGATTCAGCAGGAACTTTTTTCCTTGGTTAGTAACTTTCCTAACTTACGCAAAGGTGCGCTGGTCATTTTGCAGCCAACGGCCAATACCATACTCGATACCATATATTTCCAATTCAACCCAGAACGGTTGACTAGGAGGTTAGAAATCCAGGCTAGTGGTCAGGAAGGAGGCGATCGCACAGAGGCTTTGCGGTTGAAAGGAGCGCCGATTGAGACAATTAGCCTAGAAGCGGAGTTTGATACCACTGGGCCTCTCCCCAGAGTTGAGCAGTACAATGCACTGCGTTTAGGGATCTATCCCCAACTTTCAGCCCTGGAGAGCCTACTGTATCCCTCCAGCGCTCAAATTAAAGACAATATGAGTCAGTCGGAGCAAGGGATGCTAGAAATCATTCCGCCCCAAGCCCCAACAACCTTACTGGTTTGGGGGCCGCGGCGGGTGCTTCCGGTGCGTTTGATGGATTTCAGCATCACAGAAGAAGCCTACGACGTAAACTTAAACCCAATTCGTGCGAAGGTTTCTCTCAGTCTCAGAGTCCTCAACTACGACGATCTTCCCTGGAACCAACGGGAGTCAAAATTATTCCTAGCCTACCACGAAGCTAAGGAAAACTTAGCACAACGAAGGGGCAGAGGTTATTCCTCCGATTTTACAGGGGTGCAAAGCCGACAATTTCTCCGCTAAACCTGATCTCATAGTAGTTTTCATTTAATTATCAATGATCGATTGATAACAGTTTAGTATGTTTGAACCCAATAGTCGCTACTATCAATTACCAATCAAGAAATTGACGACCCCAGAAGGGCGAACCATTGCCTATGTAAGTCGTCGTTTTCTACCCCAAGGTAATCGCTTAGCTATTTTGGGGGAGGTAACGGTCGAACAAAGCGATCGCGATCGCATAGATTATATTACTGCCCGTACCTTAGGGGAGTCGGAGCAATTTTGGCAGGTTTGCGATGCCAACAATGCCATGAATCCCCAGGATTTGACCACAGAATCAGGGCGACAGTTACTCATACCCATGCCTCAAATTTAAGGAGAGGAGGAATGTTAGTCTCAGGCATCACCTTAACAGTCCGCATCGGCAACCAGAAACCAAAAAACGTCTCCCGCGCTTTTATTGATGCCATCCAGAGCGTACAGGTGATCCATAGCGATCAAGGACGTTCTGGGTTTGAAATCATTTTTCAGATCGGACGTTTAGGGGCAAGGGAGCAAAAAGACTATCATTTAGTAAAGGAGCCTGATTTAAACCCAGGAAACCGAGTCATCTTGATCGTTACCTTACAGGCCAAAGCCTATTTGTTAATGGATGGCATTATCACCCATCAAGAACTCTCTCCCAGTGCAGAACCCGGGGCTTCCACCTTTACCATTAAAGGGGAAGACGTGAGTGTAATGATGGATCGCAAAGAGAGTCCCGTAGAACATCCAAAAGAGAACGATAAAGTCATTGTTGAGCAAATACTCCGCAACTACCGTAAATATGGCATCAAAGCGGATGTAGCTAAACCCCCTGTAGATGCCCCCTCTCTAAAGCAGAGAATTCCCGTCAAACACGGCACCGATTTACACTATATCCAAAAGTTAGCCCAACGTTACGCTTACGTTTTCTACGTCGAACCCGGTCCCAAATCCGGTGAAAATACCGCCTATTGGGGTCCTCCCAAAAAGCCGAGAGAACAACCCCAAAAAGCTCTCACCGTGAACATGGGTGCGTTTACCAATGTAGACTCAATTAACTTTCAACATAATGCTTTAGAGCCTACTCTAGTAGAAGGGCGAGTTCAGGATAGAAAAACCAATGAAATTAGAGGGGTAAAAATTATGCAGAGTCAACGTCCTGCCCTAGCCAAAAACCCCTCCCTTAACCAGAAGAATGAGGATTTTCTGCGAATCACCCAATTTCAGCAAACCGGACATCTCGTTTCAACCGCCGAAACCCGCGCCCAATCAATGACTGATCGTTCCGTTGATAACGCGGTTTATGTCAGTGGAGAGTTAGACACCGTGCGCTATGGGGCCTTGCTGGAGATTCGGCAATTAGTAGGATTACGGGGGGTTGGTTATCGTTACGATGGTCTTTACTACGTCAAACAAGTTGTCCACAAATTACGCAAAGGAGAGTACAAACAGGGTTTTACCATTACCCGTGAGGGACTGGATACAAACGTTTCGAGCTTACCTGTCTAACAATAGTTGAATAAAAACAATATGTATGGGCAAGAAAAAAGATACTTTGGTAAATATCGGGGCAAAGTAGCCAGTACCAAAGATTCAGAAAAAAATTTAGGTCGTATTCAAGTCGTCGTTCCGGCCATACTAGGGGAAGGACGTTTAAGTTGGGCTATGCCTTGTGTTCCCTACGCGGGCAAGGATATTGGCTTTTTTACCGTTCCCCCTGTTGGCTCAAATATTTGGGTAGAGTTTGAAGGTGGGGATATCGATTATCCCATTTGGAGTGGTTGTTTTTGGGGAGAAAATGAATTACCAAAAAATGCCAGCAAACTTGATAAACCAGAAGAGGTGCAAGTTTTTCGCAATCATGGAATTACCTTTACCTGGAGTAACTTAGGTGACAACAAAGGCCTCACCATTGAAGTAGAAAACCCGGCGGTGCAACGCCCTTTAAAAATGGTTTTTAATGCCGATGGCATTGAAATTAATAACAACAATGAAACCACCATTAAATTAACAGCAGATATTATTGAGTTAAAGAACCGAGGAAATTCCACAATTACCATCGCTCAAGACAGTATCCAACTCAAAGAATCCTCCGTTGAAATTAAACTCACACCCAGCACTATTGAATTAATTAATGCTCCGGCCACCATTAAATTAACAAAGTCGAATATCGAATCCAGTGTCACCTCAGCAACGGTAAAAACTTCCGCGTCAGGGGTTGAAGTTAAAAGTGGTGGTTTAGGCAATATTAACGTCGGTTTAGGGAGTGTTAACGTCAACAACGGAGCCTTAGAGGTGACTTAACTTGATTTTAGCTAAAGCAATCAAGCTTGTTTGTTCCTTAATCAATCACCCAATAACATAACCAATCACAAATATTATGCCTGGTTTTTTACTTAATACTGGTTCAGTCGTATTGTGCGCTCATCTAGGACAGGCCAAACCCACGGTCCCCATGCCCAGGGTAAAAGTGATGGGAATGCCCATTACCGTGCAGCCCTTTCCCTATGCGATCACGGGTTGTATTAATCCCCCGCCCCCCGCCAATGTTGGCCCCTGTTTGATTGGTAACTGGCTGGTGGCCGCGCTGCGGGTTAAAGCGATGGGAATGCCCGTTTTATTACAAGATAGCAGAGCCATCTGTCTTCCCACAGGAACCCCTCTAACCGTTGTCTTTGCTCAACCTCGTGTTAAAGGAATCTAACCGCTATGCAACAAATTGCCTATCCTTTCCAAATTGATGAACGGGGACGAGTGGCGGATACCCCTTACGAAGATCATGTAGAGCAAATGATTGAACAGGTACTATTCACCAATCCAGGAGAGAGAGTCAATCGTCCCGACTTTGGTTGCGGTATCTTACAACTGATCTTTGCGTCCAACAGCGATGAACTAGCGACAACCACTCAATTTCTCATTCAAGGGGCTTTAAAGAGTTGGTTAGACGAGATCATTGTTTTAGAAGACGTAGATGTCAACAATGACGACTCCCGCCTGATCATCACTATTCAATATGTGATCAGCCAAACCCAACAGCGAAAAGTGAGTCAATTTTCACGGGAGATCTAACCGATGGTTAATCGTTACTCTTGCCAAAACGAACTACGCCGACGCTTAGCCCGCACTCAACCAGGAGTTGACGGCCAATACGTCAACGGGATTGACTATCTCGAAGTGGCTTCAGAGCAGACGCAGAAGATTTTAACCGTCCATTTATTACAGACTCAATCGCCATTAGCACCCCTCACAGCCGACAATATCGAGATCACTGACGACAAAGGTAACATCATTCCCCCTGAGTTGGTTAACTCCTTTGGAAAACTGATTACCATTGGTCTTGATGCGCCGAATCGTCCTTTCCCCTTCTATAATCTACGGTTAGTGGAATCTCCCCTAACAAGGCTAAAACGAGGCTATCTGGAGAGGGATGATCCTCCACCCCCTCAAGGATTCGATCCCCAACTTTGTCAGATTCAGTTTAGCCTCCCCTCGCAACCTAGCCAGGAGTTTGACTGTAAAGTTCCCGAACCCGTTTCCCAACTGCCAACGCCACCCCCTGTTATTGACTATTTAGCCAAGGATTATGCCAGTTTTCGGCAACTGATGCTCGATCGCCTCACAGTGACGATGCCGCAATGGAAAGAACGGAGTCCCGCAGACATCGGCATCATGCTCGTAGAAATTTTAGCTTATGTTGGCGATCAACTCAGTTACTATCAGGATGCAGTGGCCACAGAAGCTTATCTAGGCACCGCTCGCAAAAGGGTATCGGTGCGTCGCCATGCCAGACTCTTAGACTATTTTCTACACGATGGCAGTAATGCCCGTACCTGGGTGGCGATCGCAGTCAAAGGGAAATCAGATGAAAAGAAACCTTTTAACCCGAAAACCGACGGCATTAAGCTTCTTGGTCCTTCTGTAGAAGATCATCGTCCTGGGACTCGCTTCTTAACCAGAAGCAATCAATTACCGGTTGTTTTACGTCCCCAAGATCCACAAGATCCAAAAAAGAAATACGATCAAATCCTCATTGATAAAGCCCTTAATACAGATATAGAAGTTTTTGAAAGCTTACACGACATCACATTATTTGAACCCTGTAATACCCTCTATTTTTACACCTGGGGGGAAGACAACTGTTCCTTACCCAAAGGGGCGACGAAAGCAACTTTAAAAGATTCCGGCGGCAAACTACAACAATGTTTAGAACCCGGTCGCGTCTTAATCCTGGAAGAAAAACTCAATCCAGACACCGGGCAACCCACAGGGGTTGATCTCAGCCATCGTCATGCCATCCGCTTACTGAAAGTTACCCCCAAAGAAGATCCTCTGATTCCTGAAGAGACAGAGGACAAGACTCGGAAACAGAAACAACGTTTAGTGGAGATCCAATGGTATCCAGAAGATGCCTTACCCTTCCAACTCTGTATTTCTAAAAGAATTGAGGGGAAATTGTACAACGAAATGGCCATTGCTGAGGGAAATGTCGTTTTAGTGGATCATGGTCGAACACGCACCCGAAAAGAGCCAATTACCGCAGATAATCTAGAAACAGCCAAAGAGACTGCTTCGGTTGATAGCAAAATTCTCGATGAGCAACACTTTAATAAAGTCCCCTCACTGACTCGTTATCGCCCCCATCTCAAATATGGCCCGTTAACCCAACAAAGTTATACACGCAATCAGCAAGGGGAATGGGTGTTAGTTGACCCCAAACAACCCGCTAGAGAAGCTTTAGGATGGTTAGCCAAGGGGATTGACCCTAGCTCACCCTCACAACAAGATAATCTTGCTTCTCCACTGGCCACAAAAGACTATCCAGTTCAAGAAGTAGCCAGAGAAGCTCTCGCTCAAAAACGTCGTTTCCTTCGTCCTAGCATCGCTTTAAAAGAATACAGCACCCAAGAATTTACTTGGATCTATCAGCCCGATTTACTCAACAGCGATCGCTTTGATCGACACTTTATGGTTGAAACAGAAGAAGACGGAAGAGCTTATCTGCGTTTTGGGGATGACTTCTTAGGAAAACGCCCCGAAGTTGGGACTTATTTGCAAGTGACCTATCGTACTGGCAATGGGACTCAGGGGAATGTGGGAGCAGAAGCGATCGCCCATATTATCACAGAAGAAGACAGAATTGACTTAGTCCGTAACCCCTTACCCGCCCAGGGAGGCATTCCCCCCGAATCCCTAGAACAAGTGCGACTGTATGCCCCCCAAGCCTTTCGCGTTCCCCAACGGGCCGTAACCGAGTCCGACTACGAACAAATTGCCCAACGTTATCCAGGGGTGCAACGGGTAAAAGCAACCCGTCGCTGGACAGGCAGTTGGCATACTTTGTTTTTAACCGTTGATCGCCAAGGAGATCGTCCCATCGATGAAGCCTTTAAGCAAGATTTACGGGGGTTTCTCGAACCTTTCCGCTTAGCTGGTCATGATTTGGAAATTGAAGCCCCCCGTTTGATTCCTCTGTGGATTTCCCTAAAAGTACAGGTGCAGCCCAACTATTTCCCCAGCACTGTCAAGGGAGCATTATTAGAGACGTTTAGCAATCGGGTGTTATCCAACGGCCAGTTAGGTTTTTTTCATAGCGATCAACTCACCTTTGGCCAGACAATTTATCTCAGCCAAGTGATTAAAACCGCCGTAGAAGTAGAAGGGGTGCAATCAGTGCAAGTGATCCGTTTTCAGCGTTGGGGACAAGAACCCCAAGGGGAGATTAACACGGGTCAAATTACCTTTGGCCCCCTAGAAATTGCTCAACTGAACAATGATCCCGCAAACCCCAGTCAAGGACAAATTGAGTTTGAGATGGAAGGTGGACTATGAACGACATCCCTAAACCCAAAAAAATTAGTAACCGTCCTGGTTTATCTGCTTTAAGTTATCGGGTGGGTGACTATGGTTCTTTTCTTGAGGATCTCTTAGGTCAATTATCCTCAACTCTACCTAGTCTGAAAACTCGTGATCCCGATGATCCAGCCATCGCCCTTCTCGATGCTTGGGCGATCGTTGCTGATGTTCTCACTTTCTATCAAGAACGTATAGCCAATGAAGGTTATCTGACAACGGCCACAGAACGTCAATCTATCATCGAATTAGCACGATTAATCGGCTATGAACTTAAACCGGGGGTTTCTGCTAGTACCTACCTCGCGTTTACCTTGGAAACCCAACCCGGTGGTTCTCCTCCTGTTATCATTCCTCAAGGGACTCAAGTGATGAGTATTCCAGGAGAAGGAGAATTACCCCAACTCTTTGAAACCACTGAAGAATTAGTCGCTAATCCTAATTGGAACGGTCTACAACCCCGTTTAAGCAAACCTCAAGAGATCATTGCCACCACTCGTGAACTTTATTTAGCAGGGATAGGAACTCAATTATCTCCAGGAAATTGGGTACTTTTGACGGGAAAAGAAGACAAAGAAGATAAGGAATTTGCCTTACTTTTAAAATCGGTTGAATTATTACCCGAATTAGATGCCACCCGAATTACTTGGGATTATGATTTAAAGGATTATAATTTCAAGTCTGATAGTGAGCTTCGTAACCCCAAATTATTCGCCTTTCGACAACCAGCTAGGTTATTTGGTAATAATGCACCTCGTTGGCAAGATACTCCTGATGATTTGAAACGCCAATCACCCGGTGTTCAATTAAAAGGTGGGGTATTTGTAACTTCTAATCCAAAAGCAGAAACAGCCGAAAAAGTTGCATGGCAAGGGAATAGTTTGGGTTTACCGAATCAAGATATTTTATGTCTGGCGGTTAGTAATACATTGTTGTTTGCTGGCACTGACGGAAGCGGTGTTTTTCGTGCTGAGGGCGTTAATAATGCTTGGCAAATGATTAATAGCGGCCTCACTAATCTTAATATCCAAACGTTATTAGTTATTAATGAAACCAAGGGACATTTATTAGCAGGAACAGCCGGTGGTGGCGTATTTAGCTCCAAAGATAATGGAGAAAATTGGAGTCCTATTGGTTTAGGCAATTTGAGACTAGAAAAAGATGACAGCGATGACCCCAAAACTATTAGTGTAAATACAGGTATTCCTAATGTGGTGGTGCGTTCCTTATTAACTTACGAGATTGATAACACTTCATATATTTTTGCTGGTACAGATGATGATATTTATCGTACGATTAATCAGGGACAGGATTGGTCATCTTCTAAAATTCCCAATAACTTAGATAATCCTCAAAATTATGAACGGTTAAATGGGTTACCTAATCGAGTTATTTATGCGTTATTAAACATACCCGAAAAATTAAAAAAATCAGATGTGATTACAGGAGAAATTACTGAAATTGATAAGCCTGGAAAAATTATAACCGTTAAAAAATTAAGTAAGAGCCTTAAAAAAGGAGATGTAATTATAGTTGAAGGAACTACTAGAAAAATAGATGCAATTACTAGCACTATCATTGAAATTAACGAAGTTTTTTCGTCTGATCTTGAAGTACCAGAAAATTTTAACACCTCAAATCAAGCTTCAGGAAATATTACCAATGTTGACCAAACAACTATCACAATCAATAATCTTTCTGGAACACTTCAAGAAGGAGATAGTTTGACTGTTGGTCAGCACAGAAAAGAAATTACACAAATAACTCAAACATTTACACTAGATGATGAACTGGATTCATCTTTAGAAGGAAAAAATTTAATCAGTGGTTCTGTGAGGATTTTTGCAGGAACTGATCAAGGGGTTTATTACTCAGATGATCACGGAGCAAACTGGAATCCACAAAATGGATTTTTAGCAGAAAAAATTGTTTACTCTTTAGCCAATTATACAGGTGAAGATAATAAAAAATATATTTTAGCTGGTACTAATGATGGTGTTTGGCGTGCTGAAATTAATAATATTCTAGATTTTCAAAAAATTTATGATGAGAGAGTATATCAATTTTGTATGTTGCCTTTTTTAAAACCTTTTTTAATAGAAGCTGAAAGCCTTAATTTATGGTTAGTTTGGGTGATGATTTTATCTAATCAATCTGTGCGATCGCTAAAAATATTCAAACATGAAAACAAAAATTATGTCTTTGCTGGAACTGATGAAGGAGTATGGCGTGGAGAAGAATCAAATAATAGTTGGAAATGGAAAAAAACAGAGGATAATCCCATTGTCAAAAATATAACTTCAATTGCTCTTATTGATCAAGGAGAACAAGTATTAGCTAGTGCAAAATTTTCTGGGTTTACCCAAGAGAAAATTGATGATATTGATAATAACGATAATAATTCTGAGAACGATAATAATTCTGAGGGAGAAGAACAAAGAGAATGGCCTAATTTTTATCCCCAAAATAATCAAATTGACCTCGATACACTTTATCCAAATATATTAGCAGAAAGTTGGATATTATTAGTTGATGAAAGTGAAGATTTTCAGAATGAAATTCCCGATAATTTTCCTGCAAAAGTTGAAAAAGTATTTTCAGAACAGCGTCAAGGATTTACCTTAGATACAAAGATCACCCAGATTATTAGCGATCGTAATATTGATAATAATGAATCCCAAAAATCGGTAAACTTTAATCCTAGAACTACCTTAGTTCTTACTCAAAGTGAAGATTTACCTTTAGCAGAAATTAGCTTAACTGTCCCTGTCCAAAAAACAAATATTTTTCAAGATCCCCTAGTAGGTAAAAATATTTTTCTTGAGCAATATGTTCATGGTTTAGAAGAGCAAAAAACGGTTATTATTAGTGGTAAACATATTCAAGCAAAAGCCAATGTTGGAGGTATTTTTAAAACTCGTAATTGGCAGATTTTCTCATCAGATTTAGATGAGAAAGACATTAAAATTCTTGCTTTTAGAAAAGCAGATAAAAAAATATTTGCAGTCATAGAAAATCACTTATGGCAATCAGATGATCAAGGTAAAACTTGGAAACAAATAACCACAGAAACAGAAACACTAGATAATACTAATATTACTTCAATCGCAATTTATACTAAAGAAATTAATTCTACTTTAAATAGTATTCAAACAAGATTACAAGCAAGAAAAATAGATGAAGAAAAACCATTCGCAAACTTAGAATTGGGTGATACTGTTACCGTCTCTGAACAAACTAGAATAGTTAATAAGAAACCTAATAGTGAACGTAATATCTTAGAAATCTCCCTAAATGTGAGTTTTGCTACTGATATTAACCCAGGAACAACAGGGGGTCAGGCCAATAAAATCTTTGTTGGTACAGAAAATGGTGTGTATCGTTTAAACGAAAGTTTAGCTTCAGGAACATGGGAAAAGATTAGCAATGATAAAATTCAAAATGTTCAAGCTTTAGTATTTAATTCTTTCAATAATTCTCTTATAGTAGGGACAACAAATCAGGGAATTTTCATCCATAATATCTTTAATAATGATAGTAGAAACTGGAGTGAACCAGCCTTAGCTACAGAAAATATTTTAACATTAGTAGCTGACAAAAATACGGGTGATGTTTTTGCAGGAACGCAGAAAAATGGAGTATTTAGATATGATGGAAATGATTGGCAAGAGATGAATTATGATCTAAGTGATAAGCATATTGTTAGTTTAGTAATAGTAGGTTCATCCCAGTCGAGTAAACGTTTTCTGTATGCAGGAACTGCTGTTAGTGGGGTCTTTCGATTCCTCTTAAATGAGACTAATGATACTTGGGAAGCAGTTAATAACAATCTTAATAGTCTTCAAATTCTTAAACTATTTGTAGATACTAATAATAACGATCTTTTCGCTACTACCGAAGAGCAAGGTATGTTTCGTTTTAATGGAGAGTTATGGGAATCTGTGAATATTGGTTTAGGCGATCGCTCGGTTCAATCTTTAATAGTTAACTCAGAAAATCGTCTTCTAGCAGCAACACAAGATGGACTTTTGCAGTGGGTTCAAACAGAAAATATTGGATCAGAAATTTACTGGGAACACAGTAATCAAGGATTAATTTATAACAATGTGCAAACCCTAGTCTCCCATCGTTTTGATGATAGTCTCTATTTATTTGCTGGTACAAAGTCAGGGGTTTTTCGGTCTTTTGATCAAGAACAAACTTGGGAACATACAATTAAGGGATTAACTAATCAAGATATTCAAAGTTTGTTAATTGATAGGAAGGAAGATGAAATTTTTGTAGGTACAAAAGAGGGGTTATTTTCTTCAATCGATCAAGGTCAAACTTGGCAAACCATTACGCTACAAAAAACACCACCCAATGTACAAATATTAACCAGTAGTCAAAATAATAATACAGAGGAGGAGCAATATTTTCTGGAAGCATCCCAATTTTGCACGTTAGCTTTTTTAAGAGGTGCTGAAAACCTTGGCTTATTATTACTTTGGGTCATGCTTTTACAAAAATGGTATGCTCCCTATTTTCTCTTTGCTGGAACCCTAAACGCTGGTGTTTTTCAGTATTCATCTCAGGAGCAAACTTGGGTAAATATTGGACTTACAAAACAGGATATTCGAGTAATCTTAAGTCAAGATGACAAGTTATTGGTGGGGACAGCAGGAAATGGCATCTTTTATTCAATTAATAATGGAGTGACTTGGGAAAATTGGAACAAGACTCGGCCAGGTAGTGGAACAATTTCTAGTAATGGTGTCACCGTCACTGGAAAAGACAGCAACTTTTTGACTGAATTAAATCCTGGTGATCAGATTGAGTCTGATGGTCAAATTCGCACTGTGGTCAGTGTTAGCAAGAATGATCAAGAATTAACTGTTAATACTCCCTTTAAACCAGGACTAGAAAAAAAGACTTTTATCATTTATACCGGGTTAGAAAATCTCTATATTACTGCTATCGCTATAGTTGAGGATTATGTTGAGGATTATGTTGAGGATTATATCGTTGTTGGTACAGCAGGTAGTGGAGTTTTTCGGAGTCAGAATAATTCTGATAATAATAAACGTTGGGAACCAGTTAATCAGGGACTTGAAGATTTAGAAATTCGTTGCTTTACATTGGATAAAAAACAAGAAAATTTCTGGGTAGGAACCGCCACAGGAGGAGTATTCCGACTCAACAAAAACCAAAATAATTGGCAATGGGACTCTGTTAGTATAGGATTAACCAATACAGATGTGCGAGCAATTCTCATTGAAAAAAATCACCTTTATGTAGGTGGTATTGGTATTTTATTTTCCTCAGATAGACTCAATTTTGTAGAACTGCAATTTGATGATCTTTTAAGAGTCGTAACAGTACCCAAGATAATTAATGAACATGAAACCGAATGGGAGGTTTTAAATCGTAATAACTTCTCAGGCAAACTAATAACCACAACCCCCGATGACATTAACTTATATCCAGGGGCCGAAGAAGATCCCCTAGTTAGCGAAATCGCCTTAATCGACTTTCCACCGGATAACGAAGACCTACCCGTACTGCTCCTCGACAAAGCCTTAAAATATAGCTACGACCCCGCTACTGTCACCATTTATGCCAATGTAGTCGAAGCCAATCATGGGGAAACCGTCAGCGAAATTCTCGGTAGTGGCAACGGAATATTAAGCAATCAAAGCTTTACCCTGACTCAACTTCCCCTAACCCATATTGCCTCTGCAACCCCCACTGGTAGCGACAGCGCACTGCAAGTGTATGTCAATGAGGTGGAATGGCAACAAGTTCCCTCCCTCTATCCCCTCAATCAACAAGATCGCAGCTATATCCTGAGAATTGAAGACGATGGCACCACCAGCATTACCTTTGGGGATGGTTATCGAGGGTCCCGCTTACCCAGTGGCCAGGAAAACATCACCGCCACCTATCGCAGTGGCCTGGGATTAGGGGGTAATGTGGGTGCGGAACAAATTGCCTTGAAAAAGACTGGCCCGCCAAATATTCAGGATGTCATCAATCCTCTACCCGCAACTGGAGGCGCAGATGGGGAATCTCTAGAGTCTGCTCGTAGTACGGTTCCTGCCACCACTCGCACCCTAGATCGCATTGTCTCACGGCAAGATTTTGAGGATTTTGCTCAGGCCTTTGCCGGTATTGCTAAAGCTCAAGCAACTCCGCTTTGGAATGGGACAACAGAGATTTTGCATCTGACTATCGCAGGAATTGGGGGGGAACCAATTCCCTCAGAATCCGCCCTCTATCGGAGTTTAGTGGATGGGATCAATGCAGTCAGGGATTCCGTACAACCGGTGCAGATATCCTCTTTTGAGGCACTTTTCTTCAGCATCGAAGCCAAAGTCAAGCTAATAACAGGCTATCAAACCCCCATTGTTGAAGCTAGTATCCGTGAAAAACTCCTAGACATCTTTGCCTTTGAAAAACGCGCCTTTGGTCAACCTGTGACCCAATCGGAAGTGATCGCTGCGATTCAGTCGGTTACGGGGGTTGAGGCGGTGGATTTAGACTTTTTCCATCGCCTGAATGCTAGTCGCACCTTACAGCCATTTCTCGATGCTTCCATTGCCTTTTGGGATTTTGCCAAGAACCAAGTTCAACCGAGTCAACTGTTAAGACTTCAACCTAGCAATATTAAGCTAACCGTGGTAGAGAACCTATGAATACCGAATCCAGCAACCGTCTTTATGAACTCCTACCCGCCATCTACCGAGAAGGGGGGTTAGAGCGTTTTTTAGCCAGAAACTATCAAGAATCTCAAAATCAGGACGAATTAAAACAACTCCTGTCCATCATGGAACGGGAATTAAACATCCTGGAAACGAATATCGGGGATCTTTACGAAAATTGGTTTATTGAAACCTGTGACCCTTGGGTTGTTCCCTATATTGGGGATCTTTTGGGGGTAAGTGGGGTGGGGATAAGAAACAGCAATTCCTCTCAACTCCAGCAAACTGGGGGTTATGGAGAACAAGAAACCCGCGCCTACGTTGCCAATACTATCGCCTATCGACGCAGAAAAGGCACTGCACCGGTCCTTGAACAACTGGCCAGGGATGTAAGTGGGTGGCGAGGAAGAGTGGTAGAGTTTTATGAGCGTTTGGCTATCAGTCAAAATGTTAACCATTTACGTCCTCAGAATACAACGGTCGATCTCAAAGCATCTCAGTCCATTAATTTAATTGGTTCTCCCTTTGAACAACAAGTTTCTTACTCCGTTGAAATTGGTCAGGCCAATAGCAATCAGGGTAGATATGATGTTCGCCAACTTGGTTTATTTCTCTGGAGATTACAAAGTTATCCTTTGGTGGGAGTCAACGCTTATCCAGTGGAATTAGCAGACAGTGATCTACAGGGACGTTGTTACACCTTTAGTCCCTTGGGCGATTCTGTTCCTCTGTTTAATTTACCTCAACCAGAAATCGATATTACTCACTTAGCCGAAGCAATTAACGTACCCGGACAGTTAGAAACGTCTGCTAATTATCCGGTTTATCAAGGAGAAAATCCAGTTTTTCAGATTTTTATTAATGGTCAACCTCAACCAATTTCTCCAGAAGAAATTCTCATTACTAAACTTTTTCAAAATGGTAAAAAAGAGTTGATTAATCAACTCAATCAAGACAATAATTTATCCAATTCTCTGAGAAATTCACCTCAGTCAGTAAAAAGAGTTGCTGTTGATCCCGAATACGGAGAGATGGTATTTCTAGAGCCAAACCCTCCCAGTCAAGTGACAGTTAACTATGGCTATGGATTTAGTAGCGATCTCGGTGGTGGCCCCTACAATCGCACCGAAACCATGACTGAGATTCCCTCAGAAACCTTACCAAAACCCTCCGATTCCTTTTTTCCTTCCCTTTATTGGGAAGTTATAAAAGCGCGTTCGGGTAAGGCTAATCCCTTATTGGATGCTGTGCAAACTTGGAATGGTACAGTAATAGCATGGCAAGCTATTCTTGAGCAAAAATTTATTCCTCTTGCTTGTTTAGAAATTCCCAAGCAAAAAGTCAGTAATTTACCCATATCATCAGAACTTCGTTTGACATTTCAATTTGGGATTGTTAAGGGTTTAACTGTTGATTCACCAGAGACAAGTGTTGGTAGCAGAGAATTTATTATTACCCCTGGTTTAGCCATTAATAAACAGGGAATTGCTATTAATGTTGAGGAAAATATTGTTATTAATTTAGATGAAATTAAAGCTTCGCTCCCCGTTCAACAACCCTTATTTGTCGTTTTATCCTATTGGATTAATCAATTTGAACCAAGCTATCAGGTTAATGTTATTTCCTATCAACAAGAAAAAAATTATCCTGATGATACTTATATTCGTTTAACTAGCTTTAGTTTGGATATCAATGATCATATTGAAACTGTACCAAATAATACTAATTATTCTCGTTTTCAACCGGGTATTGTTAAAGGATTGACAGTCATTACTCCCTCGGACATTCTCGAAGCTATTGTTACTCCTGGAACAGCTATTGATGATTTAGGAAGGGTGATTATTCTTGATCGTAATATTTCCTTAGATTTAAGACAATATCAAAAACAAACAATTTGGTTAGCTATTACTTATTCTGAGGTTCCTAGCGGGGGAAATTGGCAATTATATATTCTCTTAGATGAAGATGCTAAAAATGAGGAAATTTACCCCATTAATCGTTATATTCGTTTAGCTAAATTAAAAGTTCCTGAAATTACGATTGAAAACTTGGAAGTCGAAAAACCTTTGCGTCCTAATTTTGTGGAAGGGGTGGTTAAAGGATTAGAAGTAACAGGAGAAATCGGCGATCGCAGTGTGACCATAACAGCAGGACAAGGAATTGATAAAGAAGGAGAAACGATTACTCTAGAACAAGATTATCGATTAAGAGGATTGAGAAAATATCGAAATCAAACTGTGATTCTGGCCATTGCTTATCGTCAACAAAACTTTGGACCAGATTGGGAATTTCAAGTTTACCCAACCAATGATTCAAGCAATCAAAATCAATCTTTAAGTTTAGCTAGACTGCAAATTGATTCCAGAGGAAACCTAGTAGCTAAACCTCAACAAATATCTTCTCAATTTAAACATGGTGTTCTCCCTAATAATCTAACCATTACTAATCCTCAATCTGCGCTCATTAAGATAAGTAAAGGGAAAGCGGTTGATCTTTTAGGACGGGTAATTTCTTTAGAGTCTGATTGGGAAATTGATCTCAGTCAATACCCAGGAAGAAAATTAATGCTTTTTGCTTCTTATCAACGAGGACAAGGATGGAAACCTTTTAATAATACTGATGTTAAGAATAGTGAAACAGGACAAAGTTGGCAACATATTGGTACTGTACCGATTGAACCTCAATCAGATAGTATAACGGCTAAAAAAGAGAATGAAAATGATAAAAAAAATCTCGATTTTATCATCACTAATGGCGAAAATTTCAAAACAGGCGTGATTCTTATTAAAGATAACCAAACCTATACAGGGAATCTAGACCTGATTATTCCTAATAGTAAAAAACTCCAACTAAAATTACAATTATTAGCTGCTGATGGTTATCGACCCCACCTGGGAGGGAGTCTCTCAATTCAAGGTGAAATTAATCCCAACGATCCTCGTTCACCAGAATTTCAACCAGGGGAACTTTTGCTGGATGGATTACTCATTGAAGATCAGTTAAAGGTGCAACCTGGTTATCTCAAAAAACTGACCATTAATCATTGTACTGTTGTTCCAAAAATCTTCGGCGGGTTGACAGTTGAAGCTATCAAAAATTACCCAGTTGTAGAAGATAATTATCAGTATAATCTTGAGCCTGATCAAGATAATGAAAATGATAATAATAGTGGTTTTTTGTTGTTCGTAATTTATTTTTTCTCTTTAATTATTAAAATAATTAAGCTAGGATTTAGTAATAAGCTTCCGCCGAAACAACGCTTAGAAAAATTGAATCACTATCTGATAGAAGCGTGGGAAAAATTATGGTGTGCTTTTCAAGAAGAAGTTTATCAACGTCAAAAATCAGACATAAATAATCAGACAAATAATAACCAAGAAGGGCTGTGTGAGTCCTACTGTTTGCCTTCAGAACAGAACGACTTAACTTTTGATAACAGTGACTTAGAAATTAAGATTAATTATAGTATTATTGGTTCAATTAATCTGGCTGACTCTATTCCTAAATTAGTTATCGCCGATAGTATTATCAGTAAAAATTCTCTCAATTACTCCTTAGATATACAAGATGAATTTTTAGCGATAAACGCCTTGGGAACAAAAGTAGATATTCAAAGAAGCACTGTTTTAGGAATGATAAATCTTCGTCTTTTAGAAGCTAGTGATAGTCTATTTAATGATGTAGTTTCAGTCATTAATCAACAAAAGGGTTGTTTACGCTTTTGTTATGTTCCTCTCGGTTCTTACACGCCACCACGCTATCGTTGTCAACCGGATTTAGCTCTACAAGAATTACCAAGTTTATCTGCACCAATCACAGCCTTTGCTATTAAAAATAGTTACTATTGGCAAACTTTTCTACTAAAAATGTTAGTAGAATCAATATATTATAGTTTGAGAGCATTCCAATTTTGGACGTTAGCTTTTTTAAGAGGTACTGAAACCCTTAGTTTATCATTACTTTGGGTGATGCTTTTACAAAAATGGGATGCTCCCTATAGCTTGATGCGCTATATTCTCTCTATAATGAAATTTATGTTTTTAGGAACTGCCGATCAAGGTATTCTACAATGGCAAGAAAGTAAAAAAACTTGGCAAAGTACTAAGCTAAAAACTGAGTTTATTACTGCTTTAGGAAGTTACCACAAAAGTAATAATAAAACTATCTTCTTGGCTGGAGTAATGGGGTCTAAAATTTATCGATATCCTACTAAAAATTCAGAAAAATGGGAAAAAATTGAACCCAAAACAATTAAAATAATTAATGGAGAAAAAAAACAAATTAACCCCTTAATTAATACTGATATTACTGCCTTCATTACTTATGCAAATCCTCAACGATTACAAGAGACAATGTCTCTTCAACAGACCACCATGACAGAATCAGAAAACTCAGAAAAAAGAGATATTTGCTTAGTAGCGACAAGCAACAGATATGTTTGGCGATTACAAGAATTAGGAGAAACCTGGATAAAGATGAATGATCAGCCATTACCTGGACAGATCACAGCGTTGGCCATGGATTCTCAGGGAAGAATCTTTGCAGGGACTGATGAGGGGATATTTCGTTGGTCAGAGACAAAAGAAGCTTGGAATCAGATAAATAAGGGTTTAACCCATCAACAGATCACAGCTTTGGCGATTGACTCCCATGACCGCATTTTTGCTGCTACAAGCGCAGGATTTGTCTTTCGTTCTCTCGATCACGGTAAACACTGGCAATCTGTTAGTGACGGTTTAACCCCAAGCAGAATTACCTCCTTAGCAATTCAAACTATCATAGGGAGGGTTTACGTCAATGATCGTCAGTTAGTGGTTATAGACGAACAGATTGCCACAAAACTTAAAAAGGGTAGCACCATTACCATTGGCGATCAAACAAGAATGATTCAATCAATCGACCTCTCAACCAAAACCCTAATGCTCGATGCACCATTCTGTCCAGCTTTATCAGGAGAAGTCGAATTTACTTGTCATTATCTGTTTGCTGGAACCGCAGCTAATGGCATTTTTCGTTCCTCTAATAACGGCGATCGCTGGGAACCACTGAACTTAAGTTTATCCCATCGACAAATTACCGTTTTAACCGTTGTCCTCCAAGATAATACAATTTGGGCCGGGACAGCTACCGGTGATGTCTTGCGATCGCATAATCAAGGAGAACAATGGGAAGTCCTTAACCAAGGTTTAAAGGGTGTAACCGAGATCAATTCCATACTCTTGAGAGTAGAGCCTAAATATACCACAACAGACTACAATCAACCTGCCTATGCTCAACTTAGTCAAAATTGTCCCTCAGAAATTCGTCGGGGTGCTGAAGATGGTTCAGAAATGGGAGTCTTCAACCGACTGAAACAACCCCAACGGGAAGACAACCTCAAAGCATTATTAGATGAATATGTTCGCTTTGGTTTAAAAGCAGAAATTTTTTATATGACTTAGGAGAAACATTATGAAAGGTGATTTTACAAGGTTTACATTTGATCCCGAAAAAGGTTATACAGGGGTTTATATGCAGCAAGGAAGACTGCAATTAGATGCTGATTGGAATGAACAAGTAGCGATTCAACAGCATTTAATGCAAACCTACGCCAAGAACTTGATTGGTGATTCAGGATCAGGCGCACCAGGAGAAAAAAATGATGGTAAAAATTTTACAATTATAGGGCTTAATAATAAAAACTTTATGATTGTCAAAGGACATATTTATGTCAATGGTATTTTATGTCAACTAAAAGAAAATATATCTTACACTAAACAGCCAGACTATCCTCAAGATCAAGCATTAAAAGATTTAGAAAACTTAGAACAAGGGACAGAATATGCAGCTTATTTAGATGTTTGGGAACGTCATATTACTGCACTAGAAGATCCCGATTTATTTGAAGTCGCTCTCAATGGATTAGATACAGCGACTCGGACCAAAACAATTTGGCAAGTTAAACTGATCAAGGAAAGTAAATGGAATGATTTGAGTGAAAGTAATAACGCTCTTAATGATCAATATGATCAATATCTTAAAGAATTGATAAAAGCTAGAGTCACTAGATCAATTCCCGAAAATCGTCTCTATCGTATCGAAATTCATAAAGGTGGAGTACCAAAAGAAGCTCAGTTTAAATGGTCACGTAGTAATGGTTCTATTGCTTTTGCTGTTAAAAATATTGAAAATAATAGGATTACGATAGATAGTCGCAATCTTGATATTTCTCAATTTTTTTCCCCTGGGGAATGGATAGAAGTTATTGATGAATCTAGAGAAAAAAATAATAAACCGGGAACCTTAGTTCAACTCACTAATGTTATTCCCATTTCCTCCGAAGGAAGCCAAGTAATAATCGCTCCCAATACAAAAATTGGAGATGCTATCAATTCTGAAAATTTTCCTCTTACAGATGAAGACGGAACTTCCCAAAAAATCAAACTACGTCTCTGGAATCATGATCCCAATCAAACCGATAAACCACTGTATGCTACCTCTGGAAAAGTTACTCTAGAAGATGGAATTGAGGTAGAATTTTCGGGTAATCCTGAGAATTTTCAGTATCAAACCGGAGATTACTGTTTATTCCCAGTTAGAGCTAACCAAATAACAAAAGAAGAGGATGAAAAATTAGATTTAAAGAGAATTAAACATTATTATCTAAAATTAGCAACAGCACAATTTTTGGGAGATTCTTTTGGAAATTGGACTGATGAACGCCCCATCTTTCCACCACTAAAGAATACTCTTGCTAATAGTGACAAAGAAGGTTTAACAAACTTAAAAAGGTTGAGTGTTGGTACATCAGAAACATCAGCAACTTTAGTAGTTAACGGAACTAAAATAGACAGCCAAAATACTCAGGAAAAACTGGAAATAAAAAAAGATGATAATGATGATACTATTTTTATTGCCACTAATTTTAGTCCAGCAAAGAAACTTGTTTCGGGAACAACAATATTTGTTGGAAATCAAGCAA
Organism: Crocosphaera sp.; assembly: GCA_030065735.1. Taxonomy (GTDB): domain Bacteria; phylum Cyanobacteriota; class Cyanobacteriia; order Cyanobacteriales; family Microcystaceae; genus Crocosphaera. The sequence goes on along the minus strand of JASJDD010000027.1, from coordinate 438 downwards.
GAATGATAACTGAAATCAATCCTGAAACCTGCGATCATCCCAATGGTGATGGTGCTGCTTTTAAAGTTGATTTACCGTTTGATCCCCCTCTAGAATCCCCTACAGAATTTAGTTATCAATTCCCCATTGCTCGCTTTTTTACTGATGATCCTGATAATAATAATAACAAGAGTCAAAACCAAGTTATCATTAGACCCCAAGGTCAATTAACCGTAGATAGTCTCAAATTTCTCACCAGTAATACGACCCTTTCAGGAACCGAACAGGGACTCTCAGTGGATACAGATGTCACCATTGCTAAAGAGGGAGATGAGACGGCGAACTTAAGGGTAGATGGTCAGGTAAAAGCCGATAATTTTGAAGGGAATCGTCTCAAATTTCTCACCAGTAATACGACCCTTTCAGGAACCGAACAGGGACTCTCAGTGGATACAGATG
>JASJDD010000303.1 GCA_030065735.1 Crocosphaera sp. | reverse complement strand
AAGTTTCAAAACCCTGTGTCTCTATCTGGCCGAGAAATGCAAATTCTGGATCTCGTTTCAACTGGGTTGACTAATCTTGAAATTGCCCAGAAACTTGAGATTAGTAAGCGTACCGTTGATAATCATATCAGTAACATTTTGACCAAAACAAAAACAGAAAATCGCGTAGAATTGGTTCGGTGGGGCTTACAATGGGGTAAAGTTTGCCTCGATGATGTAAATTGTTGTGTTCTTCCCTCCAATGGTGAAGTTGCATCTTAAATGGATTAGGGGTTATATCAAGCTTTTAAGCAACAGTCTTCTGATTAGTTTAATTGGTTGCACTGACTCAGGGTTTATAACACCTCCAACTCAACCATTAGGAAATGTCTTAAATACTCGGTCTTCGGAACAGCATCCCCGTTTTTCTTACGAGGGTAGATATCTGGTGTTTGCTTCTGATCGTCAAGGAAAGCGTAGCATTTGGCTATACGATCGAATCCGTGGCCGCCTATTACCCTTACCTGGACTAAATCAGCCAGGAACGGTACAGGATCAACCCGATATTAGTGCTGACGGACGTTACATTGTTTATGTTTCCGAACAAGAAGGAAAACAAGATATTTTTGTTTATGATCGCCAAACTTTACGGGGTGAAAATATTACTAAAAATTTACTGGGGGAAGTTCGTCATCCCACCATTAGTGGGAATGGCCGCTTAATTGCTTTTGAATCTAACCGTTCAGGCCAATGGGATATTATTATTTATGATCGGGGTTTAAAGATACCTTTATCCCTTCCCTCCCAGTCAAATATAGGAACTGAAAATTGAGAGATGGGAGTGTGGGGAATGTAGGATAAAACTAGAAAACTTTGTACCTCAAAAGTATGGGAATTACTATGATTCCATTTTTTCTTCTGATGAAAGTTTAGAAAAAGGGTTATAAAAAAGACTACCGGTTTGGGGTGGTAACGTGGGATCACCGATAATTTCTGTTATTCCTTTAATGACTCCCGTTAGAGGAATAGCGAGAATTACCCCTAATAAACTGCCAATTTTTGCTCCAAGTAATAAAGCAATAAAAATGATAACGGGGGGAAGTCCAGTTAAATTTCCCATGATTTTTGGAGCAATTAAATTATCTTTGATTTGTTGAATAATAACCGCAATGACTAACACTTGTACTGCCAACCACCAATTAATAAAAGTTAAAATAATAGTAACAGTTCCAATGCCTAAAGTTGCCCCAATAAATGGTAAAATTTCCATCACTCCAATGAACACAGCAAAGAGAAGAAAAAAGGGAATTCCTAACAGTCGAAAGGCAATGGTTAAGCTAACGGCCATGAACAAACCTAAAATTAATTGACCGGTTAAAAATCGTTGTAAATTCTTTTCTAATGTTGTGGTTAAAACCCCCCGAACTTGAGGAGAAAAAAAGCTAATGACCCCTTTCCAAATTTTTTCCCCATCCAATAACATATAAAAGGAAATCACAATAACAACAATTAAATCTATAAACCAATTAAATGTTCCCAAAACTAAACCAAACCCAGTTGAAGCAATATCTTGTGTTTTTTCTTGAATTTTAGTTAATATTTGCGAAGTTAAAAATTCAAGGTCAATTGGTAAATTTTTAGTATTAATGACTCCTTGTAAGGTTATTAATTGCTGTTGTCCTTCTTCTAATAAACTTGGTAATTTCGTAATTAATTGTTTTCCTTGATTAACCACAGGAGGAAGTAAAGTAATTCCTAAGAAAATGACAACTAGAATGGCTCCTAAATAGACTAATGTAGCAGCTAAAGAACGAGGTAAAATAGTTTTCAACCCTCGGACGGGATAGTTTAGTAAAAAAGCAATTAAAGAAGCTGTTAAAATTAAGCTAATTAAGCCACCAATATAACTTAAAGTTTTAACTGTTAACCAAGCTGTAACTAAAATAAGTAACCAAGTAACTAGAATTTTTTGAGGACGAGAAAACCAAGAATTCATGAGTTAGTTTTAATCAGAGACAATAAAATGTTTATGATGATAAATCACTCACTAACGGGGTAGGATAAGCATCAAACTTAGCATTTCTGAGAGCTTCAACCACTGATTTATCATTTTGTACCCAGTAATCTTCTCCTAAGCGAATTAATTGCCGATTTTCTCCAGTGCCAATAATAGCAATTACCGGAACTTTTGCCTGATTTTTATCCCCAGAATGTTCTTGAAGAATTCCTTTTAAACTATGATAAGAAACTTGATTCATTGCTTGTTCAAGACTTAAGTTAACCATCACCATTCTTACGGTTTCTACGGGTTCAGCATCGTTAACAATTAGCTGAACTTTATCATCTCTATAATCAATTTTACCCCAAACAATGAGGCGAGCATCTTCGATTAAAATCTCTCGAATTCTTTTATAACTTTCAGGAAAGCAAACTCCTTCTACTTGTGCTGAGCCGTCTTCTAGGACTAAAAAAGCCATAGCATCTCCTTTTTTAGTGGTGTATTGTTTAACTTCATTGACCATAATCACGGCACTAACTTTTGTTTTAGCTTTCTGCTCAGCCATTTCATTTAAGTTAATGGGAGATAATATTTTTGCTGCTTTTTTAATAGCTGTTAAAGGATGTTCAGAAACATAAAATCCTAAATGTTCTTTTTCTAGTTTCAGTTTATCTTGCAATGAGTAATCTTCGACAGGAGAAGAACTCGGAGCCTGTTTAAAATCACCATTTGATTCTGTTGTTTCTGTATTATTACCACTCATTAAATCGAAAATATTTAATTGTCCGCTTTCTTTTTCTTTGGTTCGTTTTTGCGCCCAAGGAACCACCAATTCTAAATCATTAATTAATTGTTTACGATTCGGATTAATTGGGTCAAATGCTCCAGCATAAATTAACGTTTCCAACGCTCTTTTATTCACAGAACGCAAATCAACACGACAACAAAAATCTGCCAAAGATTCAAACTGTCCCTCTGCTTCTTTCCGTGCTTTTAAAATATTATCAATGGCACCTCCCCCTAAGTTTCTAACCGCCGATAAACCAAAGAGAATTTGTTTACCAACAGGGGTAAAATCTTTTTTGGAGCGATTGATATCTGGAGGTAAAACATCAATGCCCATTTTTTGGCAGTTTTCCCGATATTTTTCTACTTTATCTTGACTATCACTACTGGCTGTTAACAAAGCCGTCATATATTCAACGGGATAATTAGCCTTTAAATAAGCAGTTTGATAGGTGACATAAGCATAAGCTGTGGAGTGGGATTTATTAAAACAATTAGAGGCAATTAAGCCATTTTTTAGCAAAAAATTATGATCGTTTTTCACTCCAATATCATAAACAGTTTGCCTTCCTAAAGACTGACGACTAATAATTTTAACCATAATGTTTCGACTAATGATACTCTAAGAAAAGTTAGCAAATTCACTAAAAAAATGGATCTAGCCATTGTTATTATTAACTATAGAACCCCTCAACTGGTGATTGACTCCTTACAATCGCTTCAACCCCAGATAGATAGCTCACGTCATCGGGTGATGTTAGTCGATAATGACTCTGGGGACAACTCCGTTCCTATTTTAAAACAAGCCATTGAGGATTATCATTGGGAATCTTGGGTAACCTTAATTCCTTCTCCCGTTAATGGTGGATTTTCTGCGGGTAATAATATCGGTATCAAAGCAGCAACAGCGAAAGCCTACTTGCTCTTGAATAGTGATACCATTGTTAGGTCGGGAGCCATCGCTTCTTTAGAAACCGCCTTGGAAAAGCATCCTGAAGCTGGTTTAATTAGTCCTCGTCTTGAATGGCCCGATGAAACGCCACAAATTAGCTGTTTTCGCTACCATTCCCCCGTCAGTCAGTTTATAGAGGGTGCAGCAACTGGCCCCATTACCAAGCTACTCAATGGTTATGATGTCCCCATACCCGTCAGAGATACGCCTTTTGAACCTCAATGGACCAGTTTTGCTTGTGTTTTAATTCGACAAGAAGTTATTGAGCAAATAGGCTTGATGGATGAAGGCTATTTCATGTATTTTGATGATGTTGATTACTGTCGTCGCGCTAAAAATGCAGGATGGACGGTTCTTCATTGGCCTGATGCGAGGGTGGTTCATCTACGAGGAGGAAGTGGTTCGGTAAAATCAGATGTGGCGGCCCGTAAACGTCCTCGTCCCTATCTCTATGCGTCTCGTTCTCGCTATTTTGCTAAATTTTATGGAATTGTTGGCCTGTGGATAACTAATGTTTGTTGGTTGTTAGGAAGGAGCATTTCATTATTAAGAGAAATCAAACGACCGACTCATATTTGTGAGTATGCAGCACAAGATATTTGGATGAATTGGAAAAATCCCCTAAAATTACCGACTTTACCTGCTAGTAGTCATGAAAAAACTGCCTAATTTTATTATTATTGGTGCGATGAAATGCGCTACCAGTTCTCTCCATGAACAATTAAACCAACAACCAGGAATTTTCATGAGTGAACTGAAAGAACCTAATTTTTTTAGTAACGATGAAGAATACAATAAGGGTTTAGACTGGTATTTATTCCATTTTGAAGCAGCTAATAATGATGATTTAATCGGAGAATCTAGCACTCATTACACTAAATTACCGACTTATCCCCATACCATTGAACGATTACAAAAACATCTTCCTGATGCTAAATTTATTTATGTTATGCGTCATCCTATTAATCGTTTAGTCTCTCAATATATTCATGAATGGAGTCAAAGGGTTATTTCTATCGGAATTAATGATAGTATTTCCCAATATCCTGAATTAATAGAATATAGTTTGTATACTAAACAATTAGAACCCTATTTTGATACTTTTGGCAAAGATAAAGTTTTACCTATCTTTTTTGAAAGAATGTTAAGTAGTCCTCAAACAGAATTAGAAAAAATTTGTCGCTTTATTGGATATACAAAACAACCCCAATGGAATGAAGAATTAAATGCGAGTAATGTTTCTAGTCAACGCATGATCAAAAGTGCTTGGCGAGATGCTATTGTAGAAGCACCAGGATTAAAAGAATTGCGACGTTTACTCATTCCTAAAAGCTTTCGGAATTGGGTAAGAAGTCTCTGGAAAATTAAGGAAAAACCGGAGTTAAACCCAGAAAATATTGAGAAACTTAAGGAAATTTTTGATCAAGATTTAGCGGTTTTAGCAAGTTGGTTAGGGGTTGAATTAACTTGTGACAATTTTCAAGAAACGGTCAAAAATTCTTCTTTGAATTGGGTTAAAGAAGGCAGAAGGCAGGAGGCAGGAGGCAGGAGACAGGAAGACACTTATTAATACAACTCATATTTAAGTAAAGTGCAAGGAAGAGAACCATTGTAAATAGGTGTACGTCCTGATGTTCTTAAACCAATCTTTTTGGTTAGTTCCTTGTTCCCACTTAAAACGTAAGCAGTCCACCCTTTAAAACGCTGTTTAAATACATCTCCTAATAGTTTATATAACGACCCTAATTCTTGGGAGTTACCTAAGCGTTTACCATAAGGAGGATTACAAATAATAATACCATGATCCGTTGGTGCTTCAATATTTTCTAAAGTCATTTGATTTAATTTAAGATGATGGTCAACATCGCATTTTTTGGCGTTTACAGTTGCTTGTCTCACCATTTCAAAATCTTCATCGCTACCAAAAATAGGTGCGTCAAGTTCATGTTTTTGTTGTTGAATAGCATCATCGATTATTTCATCACATAAAGCTGCATCAAAGTCTGGCCACTGTTCAAAACTAAAACTATTTCTAGATAAACCTGGAGCAATATTTAAGCTTTTTAAAGCAGCTTCAATGGGTAAGATTCCTGACCCACACATGGGGTCTAAAAAAGGGATATCGGGTGTCCAATTTGCCATTTCTAATAATGCAGCAGCTAAGCTTTCTTTTAGGGGTGCAACTCCCATTGCTGGACGATATCCTCTTCTGTGTAAACTGTCTCCTGAACTATCTAAACTCAGAATACATTGATTTTCATAAATATGAGCATTGATTAAAATATCGGGGTTTTTGACATCAATATTTGATCGTCTATTATAACGCTCTCTTTGTTGGTCAACAATAGCATTTTTTATCTGTAAAGCAGTAAAATGAGTGTGATTTAATTGTTGATTTTTTCCTGTACAATTAACGGCAAAGGTTTGCTCAATTTG
>JASJDD010000302.1 GCA_030065735.1 Crocosphaera sp. | reverse complement strand
CCACAATGTCCACATGAATGGTCTTGTCTTTTCAGACATTTGGAGGTTGCTCCGTCGTAGAGCTTACTGTTACGTTTGCTCCAGTACACTTCATCCCCATCGTATGGGGACTTGTTTCCTTTGACGTTAACATGACGGTTTTCACTATAGGGTATTGCTGGAAATGCCTTCTTGATAAGTTCTGTTGCCGTATAACGGTTCAGTTTCTTCTCTTTGTTGAAGACTTTAAATGCCCTGTATGCTGTTCTCCATAAGGAGAAGCGAGGGCCGTCCAATTTGCAATATCTGTGATAGTTACGCCATCCTCTGACTAGAGGTGCTAATTTTGTAGCTTTGACCCTAGCCCCATAATTCGAGCAGTTGACGATTTCCTTAACTTTCTGACGGAATGCTTTGTAATTGTCCTCTGATGGGACGCATCTGAATTTTCCGTTGGTTTGCACTTTGAAGTGCCACCCTAGGAAGTCAAATCCATCTGTCGCTTTGACAAGCTTGGTTTTCTTTTCGCTCACCTTTAGTCCTCTAATTGCCAGGAACTCTTGTATGTCCTTGAGTATCTTGTCTGCATCGTCGTTGGGCTTTAGAATAACAACCATATCGTCCGCATAGCGGATGCTGTAGTGGATGTCTTCTATGCCGTCCAATGCGACGTTAGCTAGTAGTGGACTCATCACCCCCCTTGAGGGGTTCCTTGTTCTGGAAATTCTGGGTTGACACCTGCTTTTAGGCATCTCCATATCCCAGTCTTAATTGACTGGGGGGCTATTATCCTTTCCATAATTGAGGTGTGATTTATCCTGTCAAAACACTTTTCTATGTCTAGCTCTAGGATTACCTTCTCATAACCATTGCTGTTGGAGCGTAAGTTGTTGAATATTATCTTTTGAGCGTCATGCGCGGAGCGTCCAGGTCTAAAACCGTAGCTTCTGGCGTGAAATAGTGCTTCATGTGCTGGTTCTAAGGCATATTTGACAAGGCATTGCCATGCTCTATCTGCCATAGTAGGAACCTTGAGCGTTCGGGTGGTTCCATCCTTCTTGGGGATGGGTATTTCTCTCAACTTGGAGTGTTTCCACTCGTTTGCTGTGAGTAACCTTTCTGCTAAGGCGAACCGTTGTTTGAAGTTGAGGGATTTTAACCCATCTACTCCTGCGGTCTTCTTACCAGTATTTAGCTGTGATACTTGTCTGACTGCGAGTAATCTAGCTGCAAAGGATTTCAGAATAAGCTTCTGTAGGTTCCTTGCTCGTCTAGTGTCTTCTGCTTGAATGGCTTTAAACAATCTTCTTTGCAATCGGAAAAGTTCTTTCCTTAGTTGTTTCCAAGGAATATTTTTCCAGAGTTCACTAAAATCTTTGATTTTGTGTCTAACCATGATTTGCTCCGTTAATCATTTTCTATTTGCCTCAGCAAAATTACTTGCTGTCCTACCCGAATCTAGAGATTTAGGCATCTCGTCTTGTTTACCCAGGTTTCGACTAATTCCTGGGACTCTAGACTCGTTTTTATTCGTTCCATCCGATGATTGATTGTCCTTTTAGATGGAACCATTTTGACTATCGGAAACCCAAGGTTTATGTCAGTCACTGGAACATAGCTGACGGGTTACATTACTCCGATGGGGTCAGGGGATTCTATTCTTTCTGCTTTTCCTGCCCTGGATTGAGTCACTTTTTTTTAGGTTCTATTTCATCATGAGGACTCCTTTAACGCCAGTGTCACCAGCAGTCGGTGTCTGATTGCGTCCTGATGCCAGCTTCAGCCTCCCAAATTCCGAGTTGGGTCACTGTGGCCAGGTTTTGAGTCACGTTTAACCTTAACGGGAGGGACTTTCACCCTCATCTCTCGGATAGTTACTCAGATGCCCTTGTGGGCTTGAGCGAGTCATACGCTGTATCTTTTGATATCAACTTTCTGACTCATCGAATCGCACGTTCCATATCCATCTCCGTTGTGGATTGAGATTCGCTTCTGTAAAAATAGTTTTGCACACAGCCACATACTCAGACACAGAAACCCCAACCCCCATCGGAATAACGCAAATATCAGCAATGACTTTCATAAAATAGATTAATCTCTAACCATTCATTCATATCCTAGCAAAAAGTCAAGGTAATCTTCACTGACATCCTCGACTGAGCAGAGATAATCACCGTCGGGATGCTGAGAATGGACATTGCCTAAATCATAGAGAGAATCGAGGCGACAATCTTCTCGGATTTCATCATAGACAGTCGAGTAAGTTTTCCAAGTATTCTGTTGTCGAATGAACAAATCTTCCTGAGACGGTAACTCATTTTCCTGAGACGGGAACTCATTATTTTTTGAGGTTTTTGAGGCGGTTTTTCTTTTAATTATTTTGACCATAATAGTGATTTTTTTGACCTTTAAATTAAGTTTGACGGGGTTGCTCCTCACTAACTCTCCCCGTCAAACTAAGAAATCTGTAATTTTTCAAGGTTTCCTCCTAACCTAACTTAGTTAAACTGCTCTAATAGTTATTCCGTGTTTCCTTGTCATAGAACCTTATAAGCTTGGAATCGTTTGGCCTTACTTCAAATCATGGGTGTTGCCACTTCTTCTATGTTGAAGGTAGAGTAACTTTAGGCTCACTTATATATTAACAAATTACAGAGGTTTTGTGGGAATTGAGAAAGAATCAGACTTAATTTTCTAAAGATGTCCCCTTATCAGGTACAATCGAAATATAAAAAATCAATAAATATCAGCATTAAGGATGACACAGTTATCTTTATTGACCGAAAAAAAATCCATCAACCAGCAATCAAAGCTGTTGTTGAGGGATTACCAAAAAGATGTTATTAATCAAATTTACCATCATTACAAAGCTGGCATCAAATCAGTGATGTTAGTAAGTCCCACGGGGTCAGGAAAAACCTTAACAGCCACTCACATTATTCGAGATGCCGTGAGTAGAGGGAAACGAGTTCTCTTCATTATTCACAGAGAACCGTTAGTTAACCAAACAGTGAGAACCCTTCATAGTTATGGAGTGGAATCAGTTGGGTACATAAAAGCAGGATTCCCTCATGCTAACGATGCAGATAGGGTAATTGTTGCCAGTATTCAAACCTTAGCCCGTCGAGATTATCCGGAGAACATAGATTTAGTGGTGTTTGATGAAACCCATACGACATCATTTTGGAAAACGGCACAAAAACTGGTTAATTATTATACTCAGTCCCCGATTATTCAGTCCTCAAAAGTTCATTTTCTGCATTTAACGGCGACCCCGTTTCGATTAAAAGCGTCGGAATATTTTGGGAATCATATCCAAGCGATTGTACAAGCTCCACATATTGGACAACTGATTAGACGAGGTTATTTAGTTGCAGCCCGACATTTTGGTTATAATGGCTTAGCGGATTTTTCTAAGTTAGAAACAGGACACGATGGAGATTACAAAAAATCTCAAGTTGTTGGGGTGTGTAAACAATTAGAATACAATAAAGCTGTTGTTTATAAGTTCTTAGAAATTTGTCCTGACCGAAAAGCAATCTGTTTTGCTGCCAGTGTAGAACAATCCTTATTATTAACTGAATTATTTAATAATGAAGGAATCATAACCGAGCATATACAGGCAGAAACACCAACAGAAATCAGACAAGAAATTTTCGACAGGTTAAAAAGAGGAGATACCCAAATAATAAGCAGTGTGGGAACCTTGACAGAAGGCTTTGATGAACCGTCAATAGAGGCAGTGATTCTAGCACGACCAACAAAAAGTCTATCGTTACTCATACAAATGTGTGGTCGAGGGTTAAGACTGTATCTTGACAAGAAAGACTGCTTTTTATTAGACTTTGGAGAGAATTTTAAGCGATTAGGGAGGATAGATACCAAACGGAAAATAACCCTTTGCCCTCGACCTCCCAAAGAGAAAGAATCAACGAAGCAATGTCCTCAATGTGAAGCTTATATAAACATATTCTCTCAAGTGTGTCCTGAATGTGGGTTTGTGTTCTCAACGGGAGAAAAAGAGGATAACTCATTTGTAGAGGCGGTTTTTGGAGAACTGTTAAATAGGGAGGAAATGGACCAAATAAGATACATTAGAAGTCAGAGAAAAACCCGATTTACGAAAGGGTTGCCTCCTGATAATTTATGGGAATTATGGGACAATAAATATCCGGGAAAACTTCTTTGTAATGATTGGTTATATGGAGCAGTTTTCAAAGGGGATAACTCCCATAAAGCTCAAGAAGAATTTACGAGATATCTCTATGAAATGTGTCCTGATGCTAAACCCAACTGGGTAAAATTTCACCTAGCCTTAGAATTTAATAATCCTAATTTCCTTCAAGAAAGCAAGGCTAAATCTAGTTATAGTCCTCCGCCATCAGCAGCGATTAGAAGTTGGTGGCAAGTTCTCAAAATAGACCCGTTATCTGACTTCAAGGCGATTCAAGAAGGTTACAGAAAACTGATTAGTATCTGTCAAGATGATGAGTTATCCTTGTTCAGACTAAATAAAGCTTATGACCAAGGGATGCACTTCAGGAAAATTGTCATTAATCGAGCTACTCATGGGTTAATAAAAAAAGAGGTACTTGATTATGGTGAGATAATTCAACAGATTAATTTAGAAATGAAACGGATTAGTTGGACTCCAATAATGGGCCAAGAATATATCATTAAAACCTATGGAAAGCGGAGCCGTCAATTGTTAAACGATGAACAATTAATAGAGTTTATTCAGTATTTAAGTGAAATTGACACTTAGAGAAAATAATGAAGAAGGAAATGAACAAACAACGACTATTAAATGGACTAAAAATAGCCTTTAGTGACTACACTTATCAACATACGAATTTGATGAAATATTACCTGGCCAAGTTAGGTGTAGAACTAGCCAATCCCTGCGAAGAAAGAATCTGGGCAGAGGCACAGAAATTACTCCGAGAACATAACCTCGTGGGACAGAGAACTTGCCTTGACTGGGAGTGGTTAGCTCAACAAAAAGAAAGTCAAGAAACTATATTAAACCAAGAGTAATAATCTTTAATTGTTTTTTTCTGCGCTTTGCGCTTATTCCTTAGTAATTACTAAGGAGTTATAATGGAAACAAAAATAACCGAGAGTCTTCCACAAATGGAGGAAGAACTGGAGTTAATTATAGCACATTTAGACAGCGATAATCCCGAAGAAAGGGAAGTCGCCGAAGAAATCTTTAATGAATTTCTACCCCGTCTAGAAAGTAAAATTGATGCTTACATAAAAGTCATCAAATGGCGAGAATCATTGAGAGAATACCAAGAAAACGAAGCCCGTCGTTGTGAAGCTTTAGCTAACACCAATAAGCAAACTGTACAATGGCTTAATAGTAAACTCCAAACTTTCATGGAAACTAGAGTCGAACAACTTGGAGACAAAGGTAAACGACTTGAAGGTAAATTATCAAAAGTAAGTCTTTGTAATAATGGGGGTCGTCCTCCTATCTGGATTAATCCCGAACTTAAGACTGAAGATTATCCTGAAGAATATAAAGAAACTAAGATTTATATTGATCGTAATAAATTAGCTGAAGAAGCTATTAATTATGATGAAGTTAGGGATGAGCAAGGGACTTTAATCGCTAAGGTTATGCCGAGAGGAAAACATTTACGAATTAAATAGAGACTCAATAATCAATACTTTTGTAGAGAGGGATATCATCAAAATGATAGAAGTGAATAATTGCCTCATTATTGATACGGAAACTAATGGGGATAATGAGCATCAAACTGTTCTCGAAATTGGAGCGATTTTCTATTCCGTTGACCATCAAACTATGCTATCGTGTGGAAGTAGTTTAATTTCTCTTGAACCCGATTCAAATATAATTAACCATGCTGAGTTAATTAACAAGATACCCAATTCTATTATGAGAACCCCCCATTGTGGCGAATCTTATTTTAGAGAGTATCTAGAAACAGTTTATAATGAGGCTGATGTCATCTTAGCTCATAATAAAAGCTTTGATCAGCCTCATTATAAACTGTTTCTAGATACTCTCTAAAATAAGATTCGCCACAATGGGGGGTTCTCATAATAGAATTGGGTATCTTGTTAAT
>JASJDD010000301.1 GCA_030065735.1 Crocosphaera sp. | reverse complement strand
AATCTTAAAGTAAGAAAGAGAAACCACCAAAGGAGTAACCCACAGATGTTGGCATACATCCTAGCGATCGCTGTTGGCCTTGCAAGCTTAAGTCTTTATTTATCCGCCTTTTTCCTCCCTGAATTACATCGAAAAGATGACTTTCTCTGGAGTGGAGTGGGACTATTTTACGCCCTCGTCCTCTGGGTTTGTGCAGGGAGAATAACCGGAGGTGTATTATTAGGACAAAGTGCTGCGGTGACGTTAGTGGTGTGCTTTGGTTGGCAAACCCTACGCTTAAGACGGGCGATCGCTCATCCTGACGAAAAGACCGATATTCGGGGATTTTCTTTGGTTAGTTGGGTGCAAAACCGTTTCCCAAAAAAATCACCCACTCCTACACCTCCTGTGGATGAAACACCAGAAAAAGAACCACCTACCGGCCAAGAAAAAATGGAAGTGAGTGCTGAAACTGAGACAGAAACCACTGAAGAAGAAACTTCAGTTACTTCAGAGGTTGAACCTGAAGACATTTCTGAAGAAGAAATGACACTGAGTGCTGAAACGGAAATAGAAACCCCAGTTACCTCAGAGGTTGAACCTGAAGAGAGTTCCCCAGAAGACACTTCTATCACATCCTCAGGAGAAATAGAGCCAACTGTTGAAGAAGAAGCGAGTTCAACGATTACCCAAACCCCTGAAAACAAAAAACAAGGGTTTTCCTTGAAATCTTTATTTGGGTTAGGTAAATCTAAATCTCAACCGACGATGGAATCTGCTGAAAAGTTAACCCCTGAAGTTGATCTTGAAGAAAGCAACTGGGATGAGGAGAATGAGGAAATCGATAGTTCAGACACGGAAGAAGTGACCTCAACTCTGGTAGAAGAAACAGAAGTAATCGAGTCTGAACCGGTTGCAGAAACTAGCGAAGTGAAGCAAGAACAAACAACTGAGAAAAAGACTCCTGAAATGACAGAAAGTCTTGAAGAATACGTTGCTGAATTTGAACCTTACCTGGCCGATGATGATGCAGAAACCCTCATCGAAGACTATCAACCCAACACCGAATCCTCTAACTCTGAAACTAAGGAAAAAGATCAGGATCAACCTGTAGAAAATGAAAGTAATCAGGAAACTGGCAAAAATGAGCAGGAGAAGCAGTCAGATTAATTGTCAGACTTAAAATTAGAAAGAGGAATGGGAAAAAATCTCATTCCTCTTATGGTTTGAAAATCTGGAATTCCATTGAACTTAAAAGATTAGGAAACAACAAATTTAATGTACTTTTGAGTTAAGATTGACCAAGAAATGGGCATTAGCAACGAATGACTAAAACTTGTCCTGGGAAAATTAAGTCAGGATTATCCCCAATGACATCTTTATTTTGGTTATAAATCTTTTGCCAATCACTATTGCCACACACTTTTTGTGCAATTAAGGTTAAATTATCTCCAGATTTGACAACGTAAACAATCCCAGGTTCAACACAGTTGATATAGAGAACTTGTCCAGGAAGAATAAAATCAGGATCATCTCCAATGACTCCAATGTTATCATAATAAATCTTCTTCCAAAGACTAGCATCACCACATTGAGATAATGCAATCCCTGATAAAGTATCACCACGTTTGACTGTATAGTAACTAGCCATTATCTTTCTCCTTGTTTTTGCTCAATATGCTGAGATAAACCTCACATCCCTATTGTACTTAAAAATTCATACTTTATCGGTGATTTTTGACGATAATTTACAAAAATTATCAAGACTTAAATATTAGAGTTAATCTTATATAAAAGCTGGCAATACTTAAGCCCTAAAAGATTTACAATAGCCTATTAATCTTATGACAGAAGTTACAAATAAGCTATGGATATTAATCAGAATTACCATTTTTTCCTTGACAAAACAATTGGATAGACTGAATTTGTGGGGCCAGTTCCCCAAACCAATCTAGATAAATATTTCTTACTGGTGGAGTCTTGATCACCGAATTAATAAAACTCAACCATTGGGGATCATTATTGGGTAAAATTAGACCATATTTTTCGCAATCGATGGGATTGTTTGGGACTAAAGTATAATCTGGTCCTAGTCTTAAGTTTTGGATTAATGCTTCCCCAACTAAGAGAATCCCATCACTAGCAAAGGCATCGATTTTACCCCCTCGTAATGCTTGTATTCCCCGATATCTACCCGTTACTCCTTGAAACTGAACTAAATTAGCTAAAGGATATTTGTCAGCCATTAATTGTTCATTAGTGGTATTTCTCAAAACACCAATATTAACGTTTTCTAAACTGCCATTAGGATTAATACTTTTTGCTTTATCGATGCTCACTAATAATTGAGTTCCTGTTAAGAAAAAAGGAGAAGAAAATTGTATTTGATATTCAGGAAGTTCTCGAATGGTATTGGGCCCGCATTCTAGATCGACAATGCGATCGCTCACTAATTCAAAGCGATTAAATAAGGTTGATTTATATAATTTAATAGCAATGATTTGTTTATTCAACTTTTGTTTAAGTTTTTCTCTGAGGACAGCGATCAAATCTAAACATAATCCCTCTAAATCTCCGTTAATATCTCGATAACCAAAAGGAACAGCATCTTCTCGAATACCGACTTCTAATAAACCTGTTTTATCAATTTTTTCTAAGACAGTTTGCTCTTGAGCAGAACTCGGCAAACTAGAGAAACATAATAAAAATAAATGAATGATTGCCCCATAAAATTTAAACTTGTTCATCGCTTTTTTCCATCTTTAAATAACAGAATTCCAAGGGTCTAAAATATCTTTAAATAAAACTTCTTCAATCCAAGTTTTAGCCACAACAGCTAAAGGAAGAGCTAATAATAATCCTAATATACCAAAGGTTTGAGCAAAAAATATTTGTGCCATTAATGTTACCGCAGGGAGTAAAGAAACTTGTTTGGCCATGACAGTAGGGGTTAACCAGTAACTTTCAATATTTTGAATAATAAAATACCAAATCAGAATCGCCCAAATTTTCCAAGGATCATCTAATAAAGCGACCATTAAAGGAAAAATTACACTGGTAGCAGGACCCACATTGGGAATAAAATTGAGTAACCCTGCTAATAAAGCATGAACTAACACTAATTTGACTTGTAATAACCAAAGACCTAAACCACTTAAGGTTCCAATAAACAAACAATTAATGGTAACTCCTGTTAACCAATTGCCTAACGCTATTTCAGAAAGTGTTAAAATTTCTTCCCCTCGTTTACGATAAAAAGAAGGAAATAGTTTTAAAAATAGACGACGATATTTTTTAGGTTCGATCACCATTGTTATTGTCAAGAAAAAAACAAAAATAACTTGTAAAAGGATCAACAAAGAATTAGAAAAAACAGTAAAAAAGTTGGCAAAAATTTCGGTTAGTAAAGGTTGTAAACGAGCTAACAAATCACTTAAAGAAGGGGGTGGTGGTAACCACTCGAAACGACTTTGTGTCTCCGATAATAAAATTAAATTACTACGCAGTGTTTCCCAAACATTAGGCAATAATCCTAGTAATTTTTGAAACTGATCTAAAAAAGGAGGAACCACTAACCAAGCAAATAAAATACTTAAGCAAATAATAGTAATAATAATCATAATAATGGCAAAATTCCGTCTGATTTTAAATTTTTTCAGGAATTTTACCAATCGATTTAACGCCGTAGCGAAAACAACCGCCGTAAATACCAATAACAACACCTGTCTAATTTCCCAGAGAATATAACAGGAGATGATGAAACTAGATAAGCCCAGCCACTGACCAAGATTCATGGAACTCTAATAATCACTATATAAAACTAACCCCAACCTACTCGTGTTGGTATTATTTCATCAAATCAATTGAGAAAATATTATCAATTGAGATTAGTTTTCTCTACTTAAATAATAATACAAAAAAAGGATTATACCTAAAAAATTAGTCAAGTTCGGATAAATCAATACCTAAATCTTGTAATTTCTGTGTTAATCGTTCTGCCCGTTGTTTTTCCTGTTCTGCCCGTTGTTTTTCTTGTTCTGCCCATTCTTCTAGTGTCGGAACTAATTGACCTTGAGGGGTGAAAAACCTCAATTGAGATTGATGTATCCCTAAATATAACTCTAATTGCTCACTCCATAACCATCCTTGTTCATTGGGAGCAATTTCTTCATATTTTCCTGTAATTAAATGAAACCCCTTAAATTCTGAACTGTTAGGATCAAACCAAAAATAGTTAGGGGTGCGAAAAATTTCTTGATAAATCTCTTTTTTTAAGCCTCTATCAGTATCTGCTGTTGAATCAGAGAGGATTTCAATAATAACATGGGGATATTTGCCATCTTCTTCCCAAACAACCCAACTTTTACGGGGTTTTCTTTCTACTCCCAAAACAACAAAAAAATCAGGACCACGAAAATACTCAGATTTACGTTGATTGGGACTGTAATAGATCGTTAGATTGCCAAAGGCATAGAAATCTTGGCGGTCTTTCCATAATAATTCTAAGGATTGAATTAAAAGCATCAACTGACGCAAATGGAGTTCACTTTCCATTGGTGGTTCATCACTGAATAAGTCGCTTTCAGGAAAGATAACATCTTTTTCAATGTCTTGCGCTAAGGTCATGATTTTCTCAATATCCGTTAAATTGGTAATGCTTTTATTTTAGAAGGATTTTCAAAGATCAATCTGAAAATTAAAAAAAAGGAAGAAAGTTCCCTTCCTTCCTCCAATCATTGACTTTTGTGATTAATTGAGGTTATCGCAGAGTACCACGGGCATTGGTGCCACCAGACTTGGCAATTTCCTGTTTCAAGATATCGTAAGCCTTGTCAAATTGGGGATCACCAAAATCTCCAATTTTGTCTCGTTCCTGTTGAAGTTCCTTTCTTTGCTCCTCAGTCAATTCCACCACAATATCAGGTTCAATCCCCTGTTTATTGATATCTCGACCACTGGGGGTTAAATACTTAGCAATGGTCACAGCGAGTCCTGATGTACCATCTCCTAACCGTCGAACCGATTGTACTAAACCCTTACCAAAGGTCTTAGTTCCCACTAAGGTAGCCCGGTCGTTATCCTGTAAAGCTCCTGAAAGAATTTCACTGGCACTGGCAGAACCACCATCCACCATAATCACGAGAGGTTTATCAGTCAAAGCGCGATTGGTAGCCCGTTGAGCTTCGAGTTCTCCATTACGACTCACTGTTGAGACGATCCTACCTTGATCAAGCCACATCCGAGCAATTTCGACACTGGAGTAGAGAAGTCCCCCTGGATTGGAGCGTAAGTCTAAGATATAACCATTAACTTTAGCAGCTTCGGCCTCACGAATGGCATCACGCATTTCCTCACTAGCGTGGGCGCTAAACTGAGTCAAACGGATATAACCCACCTTACCTGAGGGAGTCTCTTCGATGCGAGCTTTAACTGGATGAAGTTCAATGCGCGCTCTGATGATGGGATAATTAAATTCCTGATTGGTACGACGAATAGTTAAGGTAACTTTGCTTCCTGGTTTACCGCGAATAAGTTTAACCGCATCTTCCACTTCCATCCCTTCGGTGGTTTTGCCATTAATTTTCGTAATGACATCTTTAGCAAGAATTCCTGCTTCAAAAGCGGGAGTATCTTCGATGGGGGCAACAACCGTTAATTCTTTGGTTTCCTCATCCTTAGTAATTTGAATACCCACACCGGTCAATTCCCCGGAGGTATCAATTTGCATATTTTTGAACTCTTCGGGGTCCATAAAACGAGTATAGGGATCACCCAGTTTTTCTAGCATCTCCCGAATCGCTTTGTAGGCCTCGTCTTTAGTATCGTAAGTTTTGGACTCTCCGATATATTCCCGACGAACTGCAAGCCAATCTACCTGATTAAAGGTAGCATCTACATAAGTATCATTAATAACTTGCCAAACTTCGTCGACTAATTTTTTGGGATTATCTTCAAGATAAGCAAAACTACGGGACAGTCGTAGTCCTGCTCCTGTTACAGCGATGGTGGTTAAAACTGCAGCAGTGGCACCAAGAACTAACCCTTTTTTGTAATTGACCATAAGCTAAGT
>JASJDD010000300.1 GCA_030065735.1 Crocosphaera sp. | reverse complement strand
CTAGTGATGTCAATGATGACAAGCCAGATAATACTGATTATGCTGCTTACTATTTTCCCTGGATTAAAGTATCCGATCCAGTCAAAAGGATTATGAATCCTAATGCCAAAAACGAAGAACTCTGGCTCTCAGTACCACCCAGCGGACATATTGCGGGAGTTTATGCTCGCGTCGATGCTCAACGAGGAGTACATAAAGCTCCTGCTAACGAAGTAATTCGTGGTGCATTAGAACTAGACCACAAAATCAGTAAAAATCAGCAGGATGGGTTAAATCCTCAAGGTATTAACTGTATCCGCGAACTTAATGACAATATCAAGATCTGGGGCGCTCGTACCATTGGTGGCGATGCCAACACAGAATTTAAGTACATTAATGTCCGTCGTCTATTTCTATCATTAAGAGATTCTATTGATAAAGGGACGCAGTGGACAGTATTTGAACCAAATGACCCAGAACTTTGGGCGAAGATTAAGCGAAATGTTAATGCCTACCTGACAAATGTTTGGCGCAGTGGAGCTTTATTTGGAGCTACTCCCCAAGATGCTTTTTACGTTAAATGTGATGCCGAGAATAACCCACCAGAAGTCCGTGATTTGGGTCAAGTCATTATCGAGATTGGGATTGCACCAGTCAAGCCAGCCGAATTCGTGATTTTCCGTATCAGTCAATGGGCTGGTTCGGGACAATAGCAAGAAACAAGAGGCAATAGTCAATGGGGTAATAATTCACAAATGCCAACTTTAAAGCCAAAAATACCAGGTATCTATCCCGACCACATTGTTCCCACACCAGAACCGGAATTACTGACTGGTGTTCCGGTGTTCTTTGGCGAAGCAGAGGCGGATCTGAAAGAACCAAAAAAGCTAACTTTGTTGACTCAATTTGACCAATATTTTAGTCAGGTTAAAGGATATTTGAGAGATGCGGTCAAAGGATTTTTTGAAAATGGAGGTAGTCTTTGTTATGTCATTGCCTTGGCAAATAATACCCTTGATGTTCTGCAAAGAGGTTTAGAAGCAAGCGAAGTCCTGGAAAATGCCGATTTGGTTTGTGCTCCCGATATCATGCTTGCTTCAGAAGCTGAAATTATTCAAATGCAGCGGGCAGTTTTAGAGCATTGTGACCGAATGGGCGATCGCTTTGCAATTCTTGATTCGTTGCAAATTAACCAGGATACCGAGATCGATCTACTTAACCACCAAAGACAGGAGCTTAAGAGCAATAATGGAGCCTTATATGCACCGTGGCTAATCATAGAAAATCGAAAAGAAGACGATCCGATTCCACCCTGTGGTCATATTGCTGGGATATATGCAAGTAGCGATCGCACAGTTGGGGTACATGGTGCGCCAGCTAATATTTCCCTTGAAGGAGTACTAGATCTGAGTTTGGCTCTAACTCCAGTACGACAAGAACAACTGAATCCTAAAAATGAATCAGGAATCAATTGTATCCGTAGCTTCAGAGGACGAGGCATACGAGTATGGGGAGTGCGTACCCTCAGTTCCCTGGCTGAATGGCAATATATCAATGTGCGTCGCTTATTTCTGACTTTTGGACGCTGGGCAAATCAGAACTTAGCTGACACGGTGTTTGAACCTAATGCTTCCCCTTTATGGGTACGCCTACAAAGAGACTTGAGCGTTTATTGTGAATCCTTATGGCAACAAGGTGCGCTCCAAGGTGCTGTTGCCCAAGAGGCATTTTATGTTAAATGCGACAAAGAAACTAACCCCCGTGAAAATCGAGAGATGGGACGATTAGTAGCAGAAGTTGGTTTGGCTCCCGCTATTCCAGGAGAATTTATTCAACTCTTGCTGGTTCAAAGTAGTAGTGGCATAAGCGTTACTTAAAACATGAATGACTAGTAATTAAGGAGGTTATTTTATGCCGACAATTTTAGATACTCATGACCCCTATAATGGTTATAATTTCTGGGTTGAATGGGATAATATTGTTCATGCTGGGTTTCGCGAATGTACTGGTTTAACGGCAACCCGCAAGGCGGGAACTTATAGAGAAGGAACCGATAAAACATTAAGTCAGCGTCAAATTCCTGGTCTCAATAGTTATGGCAATATCACCTTAAAACGGGGAATTACTGACAATCAAGAACTGTGGAAATGGCACAAAAAATTACAAAATGGAGATACAGATAGGCGTAACCTTTCAATTATTTTGGCTGATGACCAAGGAACAGAAAAAATACGTTGGAATTTGGAAAATTGCTGGCCCACAACTTGGAATGCTCCAGATTTTAACGCTACTTCTGATGAAATTGCCATAGAAACCCTGGAACTAGTTCATGAAGGTATCACCGTCGGTTAATCTTTTCTTTCTATAAAATTATGCAGCAAACTGAATTTCCTTTTATCCTGCCCCAAGGATATCTCGACCCAGAAGGGAATAGCCACAAAGAAGGCATTATGAGGCTGGCGACTGCTTATGATGAAATTGCCCCAATGCGAGATCCAAGGGTGCAGAGAAATCCTGGTTATTTGGTAATTATTCTCTTAGCAAGGACGATAGTTAAACTGGGAACTTTAGAGCAAATTAATACCAAAGTAATTGAGGGTCTATTTTCTGGAGATTTAGTATATTTGCAGGATTTTTATCAAAGAATCAACCAAAATGGTCATAGCCGTCTCCGAGTAGCTTGTCCTCACTGTCAGGGAGAGTTTGAAGTAGAAACTGTTCCCGTGGGGGAGTAGTTTGCTACCCCCCAGAAAGACTCAAAGAGGAGGTAGCTTATCTTGCTTACCATTTTCACTGGTCTTACGAACAAATTATGGAAATGGAACACCGAGAACGTCAGCAATGGGTGAGGCAGGTAGCACAAATTAATCAGCGACTCAACGATCAAAATAACAATTTCTAAATCTTTAGGTCAGGTGTTATGAATCCCCAATTTATCGGATTAAAAGCAGCTTTAGTAGCAGGTTCTACCTTTAGTTCCCAGGGACACGATCCCTTCATGGCTTATAACTTTGCCGTAGAAATTGGAGGAGTTGTAGTCGGTGGATTTAGCGAAGTTAGTGGGTTAAGTAGCGAAATTAATGTGCAATCCTATGAGGAAGGAGGATTGAATAACTTTGTTCATAAATTCCCTAAACATACTACCTATCCAAATTTGGTTTTAAGTCGAGGATTAGTCAATATTGATTTGTTTTATATCTGGTATCAAGCAACTAGCCAAGGGTTAATTCAACAGTTAAACGGGACGATTCTCTTACTTAACGATCGGCAAATTCCGAAGATATGGTGGACTTTTAAAAATGCATATCCCGTCAAGTGGGAAGGTCCTCAATTTAATGCCAGCAGCGACAACGTTGCCGTAGAAAAAATTGAACTGGTGCATCAAGGAATTTCTAAGCTTAGTAGATTTGATGGGTGATAAAATCATGGCAAATGTTTCCTCAAATTGGCAAGATTCCCTCGATCAGAGGCTAGTAAGTAGACTAACTCGTCCCTTACGTCAACCAGGGATGATGAAAATGGCGATGAGTCAACGCATCATCAATCGTTGCGATCGCTTTTTGCAACGCTTACCCCTTCTCAGTCAACAAATGCAGCGTTGGGGTAAGACAAGTATCCTATCATCTGATTATGTTCCCATTGTTTATGCACAACCTATTTCCTTAGCACGAGGACAAGGAATAGAAAGTAGAGAAGAGAAATTTCAACCGACTGTCCCTCAGAATAAGTCTTCAATTCCTTTAATCCAGCGCAAAGTAGATTCCTCTCAAGCCTTACCCACTCAAACAGATCATAAAACTGATTCATCAGGTTCTAATTTTGCGGATGAAACAACCCCTTCTCTTTCCTCAGAAACTCAAATCAATCAAAGCTTTATCTCTTCATCAGACATTCCAGTAATCACGCCACAACCTATCTCTGAGGAATTAGCAGAAACCTCGGAAATGCAGCTACAAACTGAATTTAGAGACTCGGATACAACTTCCAATCAGCGATCGCAGTTAAATCAAAATACCCCATCCCCATTTATTCAAGATGAGATAACAGAAATCAACCAAAGCTCTATCTCTTCATCAGACATTCCAGTAATCACCCCACAACCCATCTCTGAGGAATTAACAATAATCGAGGAAGTGCCGTTAGTACAAGAATTAACAAATATTTCCGAACAACCATTGCCCATTATTCAAGCAAAACAGCAAAATTATTCTCGCTCGCCTTCATCTCTTCCTGTAGTTAATCCTTTTAAGACTTTAATTCTGCCAAAACCAACGCAACCAGATAATAATTATTCAGAAAACCTAAATTATATTAAACAGGAAAATTTAGAGTCTCCAATATCCTCAAAAAATCTTCCTATCGTGACTACTAAATCTATAACTTCTCAAGTTAATTTAACCGAGAAAGAAAGAACATTTGCCAGAAATACGTCAAATTATCAAAATAATAGCAATCGAAACATTGATAATTATACTCTTCCCATTGTCCCTGTCATTTCCCCAATTAATTCCACTTTACAACCTCAATCTTTGCCTTTATACCCAAAGATAAATCCTCCATTATCAAACAGTATTAACCAGAAAACTAATCTATCAAACCAGAATTCAATAGTATCCAATGCCGATTCTTCTTCATCCACTAGAATTTTCGCCAGTTCTTCACCCCCAACCCAAACCTTTGTTTCTGGAATGGACACTCAACCCAAAACCGATGTAGATGCTATTACCAAACAGGTTGAACGAAAGATAATGCGACGTTTGATTATTGAAAGCGAACGTAGAGGTAAAATTCGATGAAACTAGAAAAATTAACTATCAAAGCCGAAAAAAGTAAATCTGATGACTTTAATGATGAAATCGAAGTTCTATTTAATCCCAATGAAATTACCATGATTATTCCTGGTGGAAAAATAGACACAAATGGACAACTTGTAGCCAAACAAGACTATACCACTTTAACCCTAAATTTGTTCTTTGATACCACGCTCAAGAGTTATCCACCCAAAAATGTTCAGAATTATACCAAAAAGATTGTTAGTTTAACTCAACCTCGGATTGGTGAAAATGAGAAAAGACCCCCTCGCTGCAAACTTATATGGGGGACTATATCGGGTAAAGATAGTGTCCTATTAGCTGATTGCTTTTTAGAAAGGGTAACTAAAAAGCTAACCCATTTCCTCGAAGATGGAACACCTGTAAGGGCTACCTTAGATTGTTCTTTTAAGGAGTGGAAAGAGCAAAAAAAACAGAAAAAAATTGAAAATCCTATAGATGACCCTGTGAGGATAGTAAAAAGGGGAGAAACCTTAAGTATTATTGCCAGTGAAGAATATGGCGACCCTTTCTTATGGCGTGTAATTGCTGACGAAAATCGTTTATTTAATCCTCGCAAATTACTACCTGGAACAGTATTAACCATTCCACCTCTGAAAATAGCGAATGTTACTCAGGGGAGGTAAGAAATGTCCAAAAAACCTAGTGGTACTTCATTACTTAATCCCAACATTAAAATTTTGCTCCAAGGGAAGTCTCTTTCCCCAGAGGTGGAGGCAGATTTTTTATCAGCAACGGTGTCTGAGGATTTAGAAGCCCCTAGTATGTTTGAACTTAAATTTTTTACTTGGGATGTAGAAAAACAGCAATTTACTTGGATTGATCGGGAGCTTTTTGAATTAGGTGACAAAATTGAAATTCAGATGGGATATCAGAACGATCTCAAGACTGTCATCGTTGGCGAAATTACAGGACTTGAACCAGAGTTTTCCCAAGATACGACTCCCATCTTGGTAGTGCGAGGTCACGATTTGCGTCACCGTCTGTTGCGCGGTTGTCAAACAAAATCTTTTACCAAAATGAAAGATAGTCAAATTGTCAGTCAAATTGCTAAAGCAAAGGGATTCACCCCAAAAGTAGAAGATACGAAAGTGCAATTGGAATATGTTTTGCAGCACAATCAAACTGATTGGGAATTTTTGCAAGAACGAGCAGCACGTATTGGTTATGAAGTAGTTGTGGACAACAAAACCTTATATTTTCG
>JASJDD010000299.1 GCA_030065735.1 Crocosphaera sp. | reverse complement strand
ATAAGATTGGGAGGAGGCTGCGCCGTTTATTTTTTTGATTGGCATTCATCCCCACCTAAAATATGGATATTTCTTTTAGAATTTATAGGTGGGGACTTCTGCCAATAATTTTGTTAAATGCACAACAGCTTAACCGAAAAATGTTACCAGAAATGTTAAGAAAACTGTTTTCCTTGGCCTTGAACAACTTGTTTAAGAGTGGTAAAGGTTTCTAAAGAAATTAAACCACGATAATGACCTTTTTGATTAGAAACCCCAAAAAATAAAGACTCTCCTTGGTCGGGATGACGATCAAAACGAGGGGAATTATTAATATAGACTAAAGCACTGTCAATTTCTGTGGCAAATTGACGACTTTCTGCGTAAGAATCCGTAACTAAACAATCTGCATGACCACTACTATATTGATTCATCCAAGCAATCCCTTCAGACAAATTATCAACCTCCTTAAAAGCAATAATTTTATCTAAATAGGGCGTACTCCATTCCGATGCTTTCACCGGCTTTAAATAATCTTTAAATTCTTCTAATAATCTCTCGTCTCCTCGTAATTCAAATCCTTGTTCCTGTAAAATATTAAATAATCTCACTAAAATGGAAGGGTTTTGGTTAGGGCTAATTAACACTTTTTCAATGGTATTCACAGGATCAGGTTGACTGCTATGACTGTCAAGAATGACCCAACGTACCATCTCTAAATCTACCGTAGAGGACCAATATAAATAACAATTACCCATGGCCGACTTTAACACAGGGGCGGTTGCCCATTGAGTGACTTGTTCAACTAAACTGGGACGACCGTAAGGAAGTACCAAACTAAGATATTGATGCTGTGTCACTAAATCTTGGATAGAAGCCCCTTGTTCTCCCGAAAGGATCTCTAAACACCCTATTGGCAGTTCCGTCTCTTTTAAAGCAGATTGCAGGATGTCTGCAATCACCTGATTGGAGTGTGTCGATGAATTACAACCCCGTAGGAGTAAGCTATTGCCCGTTTTTAAACAAAATCCGGCTGCGATTGCCCCCAACTCAGGAAAGGTTTCATAGACCAAAGCAACCACTCCTAACGGCATCAATTGACAATAAGTTCCTGCCATATTCAACCGATAGGGTGCGTTAAATACTTGTTGGATGGGATCAGGGAGTTCCGCCAATGATTCGAGAATTTCAACCGTTTTGTTTAAACGTTCGGGGGTTAATTTTAACCACTCAATCAGCAAGTCGGGAACAGCCATTTCTCGACTCATTTCCAGGTCCAGGGTGTTCGCTTCAAGAATAGCATCAAAAGAACGACTTAGCCCTTTAGCCATTGCTTTAATTCCTAAAGAGCGATCGCGGCTGTCACTGGTTTCCAACGCTAAATAAGCATTGTAAGAGCGTTGAACCGATGTTAACAGCCAGTTAGGAGAACTTTTAATGGTCATAGAATTTGCCTTAACGTCGATAGGCTAACCAGAAGATAATTGCCGGCAAAACCACTAATAAACCAGCCAAAGCGATACCAATGATGATACTTGGCCCTAAAGAGGATTGCAATGCCAACAAAAACCATCCAATTAATATTACTACCATCATGCCTGTCATGATAGGGAGATAGCCGTCTCTTAACCCAGGGCGAATAATTAACCAACGGTAGCCTGTCCAACGCCAGATTCGCTTATAAGGATAACTGGAGGATAGCTGTTCTATGGTTTGACCATTTTCTTCCACCACAAAAATTTGCTGACAGCGATCACAGCCAAAGGCTTCTGTTAAAACAATGGGTAGAAGATGTCCTCGTCGCCGACACGGACAGGGATATTCTTGATTCAAATCGATTTTTATGGGCTTATGAGGTCGCACGAGTGTCAGGGTAGTGACTCCTAAAGTTAGCTCTATATAAGTATAGTGTCTCTTATCTTCAGGATTAACCTGGTACTCAATCTAAACTTAAGATTTGAACAGAATTTTTTGTTCAGTCTCCATATTCAATCTTTGATTTAGTTGGCGGAGTGTTCAAGATTTGAGGTTATGGAGATAATAGGGTCTAAAACCTGGCTTTTTAAAGCGAGAAGTTTTTGGGAGGAGACTTAAATCCTCGCCACAAAAACAACTTCTGTGCGATAGCGCCGGAACGGAGTGAGGAACTTCTGAATTCTGACTTCGTTAAGGTTAACGATCGCTTTCTTGCTCAATCCAATACCAAGCCGTTAAACAGCCTATAAATAAGCCAATACATAATAACATTAATGTCCAAGAATAGGGACTGGGGATATGGCTATCTATCCAAACACCAATGGCAATACCAATCAAGGTAGGAATGACCACTGACCAGCCTACCATACCAAACATTCCTAAGACAAACCAGATACTTTTCTTGTTTTGTCTGGCTTCAATTTTACGGGATGCTTTCTTATGGACTTGGTTATAAAATTGATTTTGATGTCTTTTTTGTTCTTTTTGGGTTAGCTTAGATTGATTCATCGTCTTTCCCTCCCTATTATTTTTATTATGACTTTACTCAGCACAAAAAGACCAAAAATGCAACTAAAGTTTACGTTTTTACACCATAATTTATATTAAGTTTTTTGAAAAATCTAAGATGTTAATAAAGGGAAAAAATGACCCACTGGACCAGTTCCTTTACCCATCTCTAACCCATATTTTAAGGCAGTGGTAACATAATTTTTTGCTTGTTTTACTGCGATAAAAGGCTCTTTCCCTAAAGCTAAATTAGCAGCGATCGCTGCTGATAGGGTGCAACCTGTGCCATGAGTATGTTTTGTTTTAATAGTTTCTGTGGTTAAAATTTCCCAAGTTTTGCCATTAAACCAAACATCAACCCCCTGTAAATCATCTTTCATTCCTCCCCCTTTTATTAATACAAATTTAGCCCCTAAGTTATAAATAATTTGGGCAGCTTGTTTCATATCTTCTAAGGAATTAATGGATAAATTACTCAAAATTTGTGCTTCGTAACGGTTGGGTGTTAGGATTAAAGCTTGGGGAATTAAGTGAGTTTTTAAACTAGCGATCGCCCGATCATCAATTAACTTAACTCCTGTGCGAGAAACCATGACAGGATCAACTACTAATTGACTTAATTTCCATTGTTTTATTTGTTGAGAAACTGTTAAAATTATGTCCTGATTAAACAACATTCCTGTTTTAACAGCTTGTACATTAATATCGTTCATTATGGCTTCAATTTGAGCTTTTACCATGTCTGAATTGATTTTTTGAACTCGATCAACTCCTAGAGTATTTTGAGCCGTAATACAGGTAATTACACTGGTTCCATGAACACAATGAAAGGCAAAGGTTTTTAAGTCAGCTTGAATGCCTGCTGCGCCTCCACTATCCGATCCAGCAATGGTTAAAGCGATGTGAGAAAAGCTCATTATTATTCTCCAAAAATTGCCATTTGATTCTAACAGTATTTTCTTAATTAATAACTTTTCAGAGCAATAATTGGATCGAGTTTTGCTGCTTGTTTAGCGGGAAAAACCCCAAAAAATAAGCCAACGCTTCCTGAAACACCAACAGAGATAATAATTGATGGAATAGAAATACTGGTCGCCAAAGAAAAGAAAATATTAGCAATAATCACCCCTCCAAAACCAACACCAATCCCAATAAAACTACCAAAAGTTGCTAATAAAATGGCTTCTAGTACAAATTGTCCTAAAATATCTTTTGGTGTTGCTCCTAAAGCTTTTCTAAGTCCAATTTCTCCCGTTCTTTCTTTAACAGAAACTAACATAATATTCATCACTCCAATGCCACCCACTAATAAAGAAATAATAGCGATCGCTCCTAACATTTGCTTTAATCCCGCATTGGTTTCTTCTACCATATTCAATAAAGAATTTTGCGAAAAAATCTTAATATCATTTTCCCGACTCGTTCCGTGGCGTAATAACATTAAATTTTGAACTTGAAACTTAACAGCATCTATGCTTTGTTGATCTTTTGCTAGTAAAGCAATGGTATTTAGGGAGACACCATAGGGAGAACTCCAGCCTCTTAATTGATGTTGAGCAGTCGTTATGGGAACAACCACTTTATTATCTTGATTAGAGTCAAATAAAGCTCCCTTTTTTGCTAACGTACCAACAACATCAAAAGTTATATTTTTAATTCTAATTTGTTTCCCAATGGGGTTTTGATGATTAAATAATTTATCAGCAATTTCTGCGCCTAAAACGACTACTCGTTGATTACGTTGCACATCAATATTATTGATAAAACGTCCTTTCGCTATTTCATAATTTCTCACAGGAAGATAATCAGGAGTCGTTCCTGTGATAGAATTGTTGAGGATTTTGTCTTGATAAGTGATTAAGTGATTGATGTGAATTTCTGGAGCAATATTCTTTAAATTGGGTACTAAATGACCAATCGCTTCTGCATCTTCGAGTAAGAGAGGTTTGGCTTCTGAGGATAATGTGCGTCTAATACGGGTGGAAGATAAGCTAACAAATAAAACATTAGGGCCCAAAGCTTCAAATTGTTGTGCAGTTGCTTGTCTAGCCCCTTCTCCCACTGCAACCATGCCAATAACTGAAGCATTGCCAATGATAATCCCTAACATGGTTAAACTACTACGGAGTTTATGAGATAAGAGGGCAGATGTGGCCATTTTAAGGTGATCTGAAATTTTCATAATACTGATATCTGATTCTTATCTCATCCAGTATAGAAGTCTAACCATTAACTAGCAATATAGCGTAGTAGATGAGGTAATTAATAGACAAACGAGATATTACGATTAACTCCGTTTTATTCCGTTTTGCTACTCACTCAAAGGGTACTTGAATCTAAACTTTCGGCTGCTTCGGGAGATAGGGGCAAATGTAAGCCACACTCTTGTTTAACACCATGAAAACGACTATCTCGTTCACTTTCATCATCAGCCATTACAGGACGACTAGAATGCCAGTCCCCTACTGTAACATATCCTTTATCAAAATAAGGATGATAGGGCAAGTCATGAGCCGTTAAATAATGATAAATATCGCGGGAATTCCAAGCTAAAATAGGATAAACTTTATATTGATCTCCTTGTAACTCAACACGCTCAAGGAAGTTACGATGTTCCGTTTGCTGACGACGTAATCCGGCTAACCAAGCAGTGGCTTGAAGTTCTTTTAGGGCCCGTTGCATGGGTTCTACCTTACGAATAAAATCATAACGGTTAAGAGACTCTAGATTGTGTTGGTTCCAGAGTTTACCGTAAAGGGCTTCCATTCTAGCAGGGGTTAAGGTCGATTGATAAACCTTTAAATTGAGTTTGAGACGTTCAGTTAATTCTTGGGCAAAACGATAGGTTTCAGCAGGAAGATAGCCTGTATCCACCCAAATAACGGGAATATCTGGCACCACTTGGGTGACGAGATGCAGCATAACCGCAGCTTGAATACCAAAACTGGTACTCATGACTAACCCCCCTCCAAAGGTGTCTCTAGCCCATTCTACAACCTGTTGAGCGTTAGCATTCTCTAGGGTTTGGTTAACTTTTTCTAAGGATAATTCAGGTTGATGAAGTTGCTGAGTCTGGGTACTGTAGTGATGGGCAGAAATCTGATGATTATCTACATGGGAGTTGATGAGATGTAGATTAGATTGGGGCATACGGTAACCTTTCCCTTGCGTTCAGTAATCTTACTTTAGGCTAATGACGGCACAATAAGCGTATTTATCTTGGCCATCTCACTTTTATTGTATCGTGGTTTTTTCAGAGAAATTGTATCAATTGCGATGTTGATCTTAAAAATTACCATAGCCTGTGAACTACCTACGCTCGTCTAAGGACAGAGCGTAGGCTTCTGGTATCCCCTTGAGGACTGCCAGAACTTCCTTCGTGGTACTATTATACCAAATCCGCTCTTATTACCCCCTTTATAAGCTAGAATAGGCAGATGTCTAAAAAAGCTCATCTTGAACCCTATTTAAGCAGCGACGAACTAAAAACTCGTTATTTATCGGCAAAAGACCTTATAGAGTC
>JASJDD010000026.1 GCA_030065735.1 Crocosphaera sp. | reverse complement strand
GGTTTAATGAGCGGTTAAAATTTCCTTGATTTCCCAGCGTTTGGTTTGGCTGAGGGGGCGGGTTTCTCGAATGCGAACGCGGTCGCCTTCTCGACACTGATTTTCGGGGTCATGTGCCTTAAATTTCTTGGTTTTGACGACAATTTTTCGGTATTTTGGGTGAGGGGAACGGTTTTCAACCGCTACAACTGCGGTTTTATCCATTTTGTTACTAACCACTACCCCAACTCTTTCTTTTACAGCCATAATTAACTTATGTCTCCTCTGTGGTACTGGATGATTGATTAAGGTTGAGTTGTCTTTCCCGTTCAACGGTTAATAATTGAGCCATGCGATGACGGGTATGCTTAAACTCGTGGGTTTTTTCTAGCTGGCGGGTGGCCTGTTGAAAACGGAGATCAAAGAGTTTGCGTTTGGTGGCTAATATTTCCTCTGCTAGTTCTTGATCGTTGAGTTTTCTGACTTCTTCTATCTTGGGTAGTGCCATGATTTAGATATACTCCTCTTGGCGCGTAATAAACTTGGTTTTAATGGGCAGTTTTTGAGCAGCTAGACGCATGGCTTCACGGGCCACGGGTTCAGCTACCCCAGATAACTCAAACATGATTCTTCCGGGTTTAACCACAGCCACCCAATATTCAGGAGAACCTTTCCCTGACCCCATCCGAGTTTCGGCTGCTCGCATGGTGACGGGTTTATCGGGAAAAATCCGAATCCAAATTTTCCCACCCCGTTTGATATAACGGGTCATAGCACGACGGGCAGCTTCGATTTGACG
This sequence comes from Crocosphaera sp., assembly GCA_030065735.1. Lineage (GTDB taxonomy): Bacteria > Cyanobacteriota > Cyanobacteriia > Cyanobacteriales > Microcystaceae > Crocosphaera. The sequence continues at coordinate 32,125 of JASJDD010000026.1, read as the reverse complement.
GGAGGTAATCCAGCAGGGTTCGGTGGCTTGCAGGGCATAGTCACCGAAGTTGAGGGTACTGCCTCGGTGTGCCAACCCTCTCATCCGCCCTCGCTGCTGTTTACGGAATTTTGTTCTTCTAGGACTTAACATGGGTGTTAATGATAATGTTTAACTTAAACGGTCTTAGTTATTCTTCGTTAGAACGGTCTTCAAATTGTTGGGGGCGACGTTTCTTTCTGGGGGTTGGTGCGGGTGCGGCCATGGCTTCTTGTTCTTGCCCTGGAATAATCTCTCCTTTGAACACCCAGACTTTAACGCCTAAAATGCCGTAAATGGTTTGGGCAGTTCGATAGGAATAATCAATGTCCGCTCTGAGGGTATGCAGTGGCACTCTGCCTTCCCTTACCCATTCACTTCTGGCGATTTCAGCCCCGTTCAAACGGCCACCCACCTGAATTTTGATGCCTTTGACTTCGGCCCGTTGCGCCCGTTGAATGGCTTGGCGAACGACGCGACGGAAAGAGACCCGTCGTTCCAGTTGTTGGGTAATATATTCAGCAATCAGAGCCGCATCGGCATCAACCCGTGCCACTTCGATAACGTTGATGCGAATTTGACGATTTTCCCCCAGGGCTTTTTGTAAACCGGTTCTCAGTTGCTCAATACCGCTTCCACCTCTACCGACGACCACACCGGGTCTAGCGGTGTGAATAGCCAGGTCAATCTGATCGGCTTTTCTTTCAATCCGAATATCGGCAATACCGGCATTACTGAGATTTTTTTCAACATACTGCCGAACCAGTAAGTCTTCTTGTAATAGCTCAGGATAGCGTCTTTTATCGGCGTACCAACAGGATTTATGTTCTTTGGTAATACCGAGACGAAAGCCAATTGGATGTATTTTTTGTCCCATATTGTTTTGTTAGTCCTCTTCTATTTCGGGGGCGACGGCAATGGTAATATGACAGGTGGGTTTACGAATTTGATAAGCCCGTCCTTGCGCTCTGGGTCGGTAGCGTCTTAAACTTGGTCCGCCGTCTGCGTAAGCTTGACTAACGACTAAGGTGGCTGGATCAAGTCCTTGATTGTGTTCTGCGTTGGCAACGGCGGAGCGCAATAGTTTCAAAATTGGCTCACAAGCCCGATAGGGCATAAATTCCAGGATGATTAAGGCTTCACGGTAAGAACGGCCTCGAATTTGGTCGAGTACCCGTCTTACTTTAAAGGGTGACATCCGAATATAACGGGCTATGGCTTTCGCTTCTATGGTTGTATCAACTGCCATGGTGGTTTTTTAGTTTCTGTAACTTGTTATTGGTAATGGGATGTGTGAAAATTCAGAATTTAGAATGCAGAATGTAGAAATTTTCTTAATTCTTAATTCCCCCTATCCCACTAATTATCGTCGAGCTTTTTTATCGCTCTTAGCGTGTCCCCTAAAGGTACGGGTGGGGGCAAACTCTCCTAGTTTATGACCGACCATTTGTTCGGAGATAAAAATAGGGACGTGCTGTTTACCGTTGTGAACGGCAATAGTATGACCGATCATGGCAGGGATGATGGTAGAAGCGCGTGACCAGGTTTTGATCACCTGTTTATCTCCTTTTTCATTGAGTTTTTCAATTTTAGTGAGGAGACTATCTGCAATAAAAGGGCCTTTTTTTAAGGAGCGACTCATAATAATTTCAACTAACTCGATTGTTTTAACGGCGACGGCGGACAATGAGGCGAGAACTCGCTTTTTTCTTGTTACGGGTTTTAGCCCCAAGAGCGGGTTTACCCCAAGGGGTCATTGGTCCGCTTCTGCCAACGGGGGCGCGTCCTTCTCCTCCGCCGTGAGGGTGGTCCACGGGGTTCATGACACTGCCTCTGACGTGGGGTCTACGTCCTAGATGCCGTGTTCTTCCGGCTTTCCCTAGTTTGATATTGCGGGCTTCAATGTTACCTACCCGTCCAATGGTGGCGTAACATTCTTTACGTACCATGCGAACTTCTTTGGAAGGAAGTCTTAGGGTGACGTAGTCTCCTTCTTTGGCTACCACTTGAGCGGCGGCCCCAGCGGCCCTTACCATTTGACCGCCTTTCCCGGCGACTAATTCCACGTTATGAACTTCTGTCCCCAAAGGAATTTTGTATAAGGGTAAAGCGTTGCCCACTTCAAAGGGAGAATCTTCTCCTGAGATCACTTCTGTTCCCACAGTGATGCCAGCAGGAGCTAAAATATAGCGTTTTTCACCGTCTTGATAAAACAACAGAGCAATACGAGCGTTACGGTTGGGATCGTATTCAATAGCTGCTACTTTGGCAGGAATTCCCTGTTTATCCCGTTTAAAGTCCACAATTCGATATAATCGTTTGTGACCGCCCCCCCGATGCCGACTGGTGATAACGCCTCGGTTATTGCGCCCTTTTTTATTGTGTTTATAGGTGGTTAGTGATTTTTCCGGCTTACGTTTGGTAATATCCGCGAAATCTGAGACAGAGGCTTGTCTCGTTCCGGGAGTGTATGGCCGATAAGTACGAATACCCATGATGATTGTTTAGGTTTGGTCTGTTAATGAGCAGTTTTCTGTTGATTCCAAAGTGATACAGGACTAATCGTTAGGGCGAGTCTGTTTCGACTTTACCCTGACGGATAAGGTTATACGTCAGGGAAGAGTTCGATGCTATCCCCTTCTTCTAAGGTGACGATCGCTCGTTTATATAATGGTTTATGACCGATAAATCGACCCACACGGCGTTTTTTACGGGGAGGACGAATGGTATTCACCCCAGTTACTTTGACATCAAATAAACTTTCGATGGCTGCTTTAATTTCGGGTTTGGTGGCTTTAGGCAACACATCAAACACATATTTATTCTGTTCTAGCAGCAGGGTGGCTTTTTCGGTAATAATGGGCTTAATTACTAAATCTGCCAGATCACGGGGATTATATTCAGTCATTGTAAACCTCCTGAATTTTGGTTAGGGCTTGGGAGGTGATGACAATTTTATCGGCGTTGAGCAGATCATAAACATTCAAACTATCGGCTCGCAAAATCTTGACAAAACAAAGATTTCGGGCTGATAAATAAACGTTGTCATCGGTTTCTACCAGCACCAAAGCTACTTTTTGGCTGGGTTCTACGCCCCAACGGGCTAAAGCAGAGGCTAATTCTTTGGTTTTGGGTTGGGGGAGTTGCTCAGCGAAGTTTTCAACCACAATAATGTCTTCTACTCGACTCCCTATGGCTGTTCTCAGGGCTAACCGTCTTTCTTTACGGTTCATTTTTAAACTAAAATCTCTGGGTTTTGGTCCAAAAATGACCCCACCGCCTCGCCATAGGGGAGAACGAATCGATCCGGCCCTGGCTCTACCGGTTCCTTTTTGTCTCCAGGGTTTACGTCCACCCCCTCTGACTTCTGCTCTGGTTTTGCTCGAAGCATTGCCTTGACGAGCATTGGCTAAGTGACGGACAACGGCACGATGCAATAGGTGCGATGCTGTTTCTTCTTTGGCCACTTTTAACTCTAGGCTCGCTTGGCCAACTTCTTCCCCTTGCCAGTTTTTAACGTTACAATCAACCATTTTTCTTGATTTATTTCTCGTTTAGTGATGGTTTTGTCTCTATTGACCAACAATCTTGGCTGGCGTAATATTTAACAAGCCTCCTGGTTTTCCAGGTACTGCCCCTTTGATCAGCAGAAGGTTGCGTTCTGCATCAACACGAACCACTTGCAATTTACGGGTGGTGACTTTCGTAGCACCGTATTGACCAGCCATTTTCTTGCCTGGATAGACTCTTCCTGGGGTGGTTCCTGCGCCGGTTGACCCTGGTAAACGATGGTTTTTCGAGCCATGAGTCATGGAACCTCGTTTAAAGTTGTGGCGTTTCTGATAACCGGCAAACCCGCGTCCCATAGAGGTTCCAGAAACATCTACTAAGTCTCCAACGTTAAAAATATCGGCTTTGACGGCTTCTCCTAACTGATAGGAAGCGGTATCATCTACACGATATTCCTTAAGATGACGTAAGGGGGATGCGTTTACTTTTTTTAAATGGCCTAACTCTGGTTTGGTTAGGGCTTTTTCTTTAACTTCTAAATAACCAAGTTGGACGGCACTATAACCGTCGGTTTCGCTGGTTTTAATTTGTGTAATGGTACATGGACCCGCTTGCACAACGGTGACAGGAATGGCGAGGCCAGATTCCTCCTCGAAGATTTGGGTCATACCGAGTTTGGTTCCAAGAAGACCAACAGCCACGGTTTTTTCCTCTATGGGCTAGACAACAATGTTTAGGTGCATTATTCACACCTAAACAAGCGAGATAGTGTTTCCTCGCTTTGTTTTTCTGAATACGCACTAACGCAAGTTAGGCGAAATCAATATAGACAGTTAACGATAGGTTTAACCTGCTTGTGAAAACGGGTTAAGTTGGGCTGCCGTAATTCTCCAAGACTTAAAGCTTGGTGTCTTCAGTATCTTGAAGCGGACTATTTCCCACTTTGAGCCAAGGTCTCTTAACTACCTTTTGGCCACAATTAAGTATTGTATATGAATTTGGGAATAAAAAGCAAGGGTTAATCGTAACTTTTTTGAATTATCAAAAATTTGCGCTTAAAACCCCGTCCTTTGGGTAAGCTCAGGACGAGCCTTAACCGACGGCTTTGAATAATTAATTTTGTGGAAGGGTAATCAAGCACTTTTTTGACAAAATCAAGTTTCTATCATTTTATAAGGGAAAAACATTCATGAGTTTAGAATTATTCCTAAATATAATATTCGTTATTTTGTGGATCAATTTGTCGATGAAATCAAGAATGAGTATCAATTACGATACTTGATCGTGTGAAGAATCCTCAAGTTTAGAACTTGAGGCAGTTCAATAGAAGTTTATTGTTGGTTAATTCTTTATTTTCTCTCTTCTTATGTTATTCTATTCAGGAGAACGGTCTGAGATTAACTTGTATGTTTGAAAAAATAAGTATTGACAGTAAAATATTTGGAATAGGTCTAAACAAAACTGGAACAACTACATTAGAGCAATGTGGACGTATTCTAGGTTATCGCTGTACAGGTGTTAGCAGAAAACTTCTTGAAGATGTGATACTCAGGAAAAATTTAAAGGGTGTACAACGAGTTGCTAGTCAATACGACCTGTTTCAAGATTGGCCATGGCCTTTGATTTACAAAGAACTTGATGAAATGTTTCCTGGAAGTAAATTTATACTTACGGTACGAAGCAGTCCTGAAGTTTGGCTAGAGAGTATTAAGAAACACTCGATGAGAACTGATCCAATTAAGCATTGTCGAAAGCTTGCATATGGATACAATTATCCACACAAACACGAAAAAAAGTATCTAGATTTTTATAGGCAGCATAATAGTAATGTTCGAGATTATTTTGAAGGGCGAGATAGTAACTTTCTAGAAATTTGTTGGGAACATGGTGATAACTTTGAAAAGCTATGCCATTTTTTGGATAAAGATATTCCACAGAGTCCTTTACCTCACGCTAATAAGACTTCTAACAACAGGTTTAGCAAGCGTAGATATATAATAAATAAAATTTTAAGTTTTGTTAGTAATTAGTTAAAGTCCAAACGAGTGTTAATTAGTTTGGATAGCTTATATAAATCTTGGTTTAGATAAATTTGCTTTATTTTTTAGGTGTTCCTTATTTTTTAGGTGTTCCTTAGAATGTATTATTTTTCTATATAATGGAGTTAATAAACGATTCATAAACAATATGAAAACTGTTCAAGTTGATGAAATCAACTCTCATCTATTAAGCCAAGAAAATGAACCGATAGCTATTGAATATAAAGGTCATTTATTAGGATACTTTTATCCTGCATCATGCTCACCATCATCTCCAGATATGGCTGAGAAATGGGAACGACTAGAGAAGATTATTAATCAAGCAGCAAAGGAAAGTAATCTAGACCCAGATGTTTTAATCGATATTCTTGATCCCAGTCAACCTTTTTACTTCATAACGTGGAGAAAAGAAGAAAACCAAGAATCAATCGAGAGAGTTTTTGAGAGAATTTATCATTATTCTTGGTCAACTAAGTAGACCCCATTTTTGCTAACAATCATTTACCATTTATTATGGTATTATTAAATAAGCTTGGCATTATGCCAGCTTTCAACAAGATTAGATTAACAGGAGAAAATTGCTGTATGCTTACACAAGCTAAATCAAAAAAACAAATTATTTCTTTAGAAAATTATCGTAAGCTTGAAGAAGTATCCGAATTTAAACATGAATATCACGATGGGGTTATTGTTGCTATGACTGGTGGAACAATTAATCATAACACAATTATTATGAATCTTATTTTTTGTTTAAAGTTAGCTTTAAATCAAACAAACTGTCGTGTACAATCTAGTGATCTTAGGGTTTGGATACCTGATTACAAAAGAGGGGTTTATCCTGATGTAATGGTAATTGCAGGAGATGCTGTTTTTAATGAAAATCGACAGGATGAAATTATTAATCCTTGTCTTATTTTTGAGGTTTTGTCTCCTTCAACTTCCAGTTATGATCGAGGAGATAAATTTTTATATTATCGCTCTATTTCTTATTTGAAAGAATATATTTTAATTGATCAAGCAAACTATTTTATTGAACATTTTACTAAAACAGAAAATAATCAATGGTTATTAAAAGAATATCAAGATATCAATGATATTATTCAATTAAACTCAATTAATATTGATATCAAAATTATTGATATTTATGAAAATATTTCTATCACTAATAACTGAAAAAATTATGCTAAAAGTTGTTGAATAATTAACTTAACTGATTGTAGTGTTTCAAACTTCTTTTAATCCTTCTTCTGCTAAAATTTCGTACTCTTTGACTTTCTGTAGTGTTAAAGTTCCATCTGCTTCTACCGTGTAATAATAAAGTTCATCGTCTTTGAGATCAAAAATTTGTTTAATTTGTTCAAATTTAGCGATTTGCATTTTGATAACAATTAGAAACTAGATTCATTTTTTCTCAATCGATTAAAAACCCTTACTTCAAAAAGCTACAACAACCTGTAACTATTGAGCTAGAAAGATATTGAAAGATTTTAGAAGATATTGGCAGATATTGATAGATGATTGGCTCCTAGAAAAAGCAGTGGTTAGGCAAAGATGAATCAAACAATTAAGGTAACTCAACGGAAGTTGGTTTTGCAATATGAGGAAGTCCCCACCCTAATTTTTCCCTTAAAATACGGAAAAATTCAGGTTCTTCTAAACGAATAAACCGCGCAGAATAACGAGACTTTTGAACATGAATTCTATCTTCGGGTAACACATAACACCCTCCGTTACCATCCACCACCAACACCATGCGGTTAGGGGTTGCAGGAAAAATGCTCACCGCTTCCTTATCCGAAAACACCAAAGAACGAGAAGCCAAAGAATGGGGACAAATAGGGGCTAATTGCAGGACCGGGACATCAGGAGTCACCACTGGACCCCCTGCGCTTAAAGAGTAGGCTGTGGACCCGGTAGGAGTGGATAAAATCAAGCCATCAGCAGCAATATCTACCGGTGCGTGTCTGCCGATTTTGATCTCAAAATGACACATACTGGTCAAAGGTTCGCGGTGAATGACCATTTCATTGAGAGATAAAGCCTCCCAGAGTAAAGTATCCTCACGATATAGCTGTACCGTTAACATGGTACGGTCTTCTGTCTCGTAGTCTCCTGCCACAACTTTGTCTAAGACTTCTGATAACTGGTTAAGATAAACTTCTGTTAAAAAGCCCATGTGTCCCGTATTAACTGTTAATAGGGGAATACCACAAGGGGCCAACTGTCGATAGGCAGACAAAACAGTACCATCCCCCCCCAAAACAACAGCAAAGGCCATGTCTTGATCAAAATTAGGGGGAATTAAATGATCGATAGGAGTATGACAGACAGGACGTTCGGGTTGAGAATAGCCAAGGAGTCCCCCTCGGCCAGTCTCTAAAATAACAGTCCAGCCTTTTTCCGTCAACTGAGTTTGTAAATCTGTAGCAGCTTTACAAGCGACGGGTTTGAGATCGTTAAAAATAATGCCGACTTTTGGCACAACAAATTATCCTGGATCAGCTTTGACTTACACAGAAGATTTAAAAGGGGTTTTCTTTTTCTTCTTCGCTTTGCTCTTTTCGTAATCGATTTCTTTGAGCTTTTTAAGAATACGACTGAAATACTCTTGAAAATAAGCTTCTAAAGTGGTCGTTTCTTTGGCATCAACCCCTAGAATTTTATAAACGTCATCCATTGAGGCATTGAGAGGTTTTCCACTGGCCAAAACTTCAGCAAACGCTAGGCGGTCAGAAATATTATACGTCCATTGAAAGAAACGAGTAAAGCGACGTAAAAATCTTAGCATTCCCAAGGGAACACGGGCAATTTTCACCCGTTTATCCGAGAGTCTCTCACATAATGCGATAATTTCTTCTGCTGTCCATGCTTTTGTCCCCACCATCGGATAGGTCTGTTTTTGGGTTTGGGGGACTTCTAGAACCCGAATGGTCAATTTAGCTACGTCTTGGGTGTCCATATAAGCAATCGGAGTGCTTTCTCCTGAGATCCAAACCGCTTGGTTATCTAGGATAGGAACAGCGTATTGACCAATTAACCCCTGCATAAACCCACTAGGTCGTAAGATGGTATAGTTTAACCCTGATTCTTCTAAAAATTTCTCGGTACAGTGTTTGATGTTCATTAACGGCACATCAGGATAGTTCTCAGCGTTGAGAATTGAAAAGAAGATATAACGGTCAATCCCTGCTTTTTGAACCGCTTGAATTAAATTAATCTTACCATCCCAGTCTATTTCTTTCATAGAGAGGCTATCCGTTGGTCTTGCTGCTGCTGCGTCGATAACCACTTCCATTCCTTCTAAGATAGGGGGTAAGGTTTCAGGTTTACAGATGTCCCCTATTTTTAATTCTGCACCCCATTCATTTAAAAAAGCAGCTTTTCTAGCATTTCTGACTAAACAACGGACTTCATGACCTTCATCTAAGGCACGACGGGCTATTTGTCGCCCTAGTGTCCCTGTTGCGCCGACGATTAATAACTTCATTTATATAAAATTGTAATGTTTCTTAACGTTTCTCTAAGATATTAGCAGAAAGTTACACCGTTTGGACATTTTGCCTAAGATTAGGATCAATGTTGATGGGGTGTTAACGAAGTCAGAAGTCAGAAGTCAGAAGTCAGAAGTTCCTCACTACTACCATGCGCTATCGCACAGAAGTCAGAAGTCAGAAATCATATTGAAAACTGCTATGAGTTGGCAATATCTTGCAATTTTTGCCCAACTTGTCCACTGGTTAGTAAGGTTTTGGCTTGGTCAAACCCTGTGGGCAAATCAGCACAAACCCCACAACGCCAAAGATAAAACCCACCGTTATAGATGGCTAAGGACATCAGTGGGTTATTTTCTCCTTGTAAGACTTGCTGGATGTGGTTTAAAAGTTGTTCTGTGGACTCCAGAGGTACATCTTTACCGCTTAATTGATAGTCCTGGGGATGAAGGTGCAAGCGTTCCCATTCAGGGTTATGATTGGGTTGATTCATGCCAATAATAGCCGGACGACTTTGGGGTAAATCACAACTGCCTTCTAACCCTTTAACAGTGGTGAAATGGTGAAAATTTCTTAGTTTGAGGGTTTCTCTAAATAGGGTTTCTGTGGGAGGATGAACAAACCCAGAAATAAGATGAACTTGCTCGGATGAACAAGGAGACCACACTAATTCTAACGTCGCCAAAGGAGGACGTTTGCCAATTTGTTCTCGATAAGGGACTAATTGATACGCTTCGGGAAAATGGGTGGGTAAATAAATGAAGGTTAAGCCCGTTTTTTCTAATATTCTTTGACTTTTTTGCAGAGAAAATTGTGAAAAATCAACCCCTAACCCTTGCCAAAGGGTGATTAAAGGAACCCCATATTTCGTCGGCATTTGTTCCCCACCATGCAGGACCACAGGAACCCCTACAGTGGCTAAAATAAGGGCTGTAAGGATGGTTACGGGGGCAATACGCGATCGCCCATCATAGGGGGTTCCTAAGACGGTGACAGGATAATTGAAGGCGAGGTTATCAATGGCCAATTTTGGTCCTAATTCAGCGTAAGTATCCAACATTCCTGCTAATTCTTCAGGGGTTGGCCGTTTAATGCGATGAACCATTAAAAAGGCCCCAATTTGGGCGGGGGTTGCTTCGGCCAATAGCATCCGTTTCATGGCATCTGCAGCCTCCCTACGGGTTAAATCTTTGCCTGTATGAACACCGCTACCAATTTTTTTAAGATACTCTCTGAAGATATTGGTCATATTCTATAGTTCTACAGGCTAGGGAATGGAGAATAGTTCAATGTTATTGTAATATGAAATCCGCTTGAATAGTTAACGTATAATGAAGGTTTTTAATCACTTAAAAAATAAAAACCACCCTACAAATAGGGTGGAGGAGGTCATCTGGTACATCTGAGGAGGAAATCTCGATGTAGGTAAAACTTTTATTCTTGCTGTTCTTAATCTCCCATAATTCCCTCTTAGAAATCTTCATCTATTTGGGTGAACTAGCAAGGTTAGAATGAAAGGAGTTCTTACTTTTATCATGAACTCCTAACAAGAATTAAGCCTGTTCTTCTGTAGTGATGGTATTACCGAGGAGAGGATTGGATAAAGGAGTTCCTAAGATATAGTTAAAGAGCAAACCTGTCCCAACCAAGAATGCAAGAATAACAACGGTATCGAAGGTTATTTTTTTGATAGACATGGTGTCATACTCCTGTAGAGAGTATCAATATTTGTGTCCTCTACACCTACTAGAATACTCCTTAGCCTTAGGTAATTGCTTCATCCATCTTAGGGGTTATCACTCACCTATCTGGGTGAATATACAGTAAACAGTGAACAGTGACCGATAAATTTAACGGGTAACTGATAACTGATGACTGGTAACTGATAACTGGTAAGTGGTAACTGATAAAAGGAGAGAGGACAAACATTGTCCCCTCCAGGGTTTAGCGTCCGCTTTTTTTATCTCGGTCTTGACGACGACGATCGCGCCATTCTAGGGTTGTTAGGTAAAGTATCCCTCCACTGACTAAAATGAGTAACACGAAGGCAGTGAGAAAGAGTATATTGAGAAAAGAAGATGTTTCCACAGTGCTAGAAACCGTTACGTCCCCAAACAACCATAGCAATAGACCAAGTAAATAAAGCTAAGACGCTAACCCAACCGAGAGCTAAAATATCCATAGTGATTTATGTCTATAACAATGACGTGAGTATCAAAACAACACAAACTATGATACTTCTATTTGGTGAGCTTTTCGATAGTAGGATAATTTAGAGTGTCAAATTTAGAACGCATTGAGTCAGTTAAAGCAGGTTATTGTGGGGGAATGGCCTTTACAGTGACTTATGTGCTAATGTTAGCCATTAATTACAGCACTTGGGATATTTATATTACGGATGTTATCAGTTTAGGGGTTAAAGTAGCGATCTCGTTTATTAGTGGGTTTCTCTTTGCGGTGACTTATCGTTATATTATTCGTACGGATGAAAATGGTCATTTAAAAGATGGCGCAGTCTTAGCTTTTGGTTTAGTAAGGGGGTTAGTTCCTGTGGAAATGTCTTCTGATCTTTTCCATCAGTTAGGACAATTAACTATCTTAGGAATAGAAAGTATTATTTGTTTTATTGTTGCTCGTTTTTGTTTAGAGTTTGCTTTTAAACGGGGTTGGATTAAACTATTTTCTTAATCTTTCATCATGAAATTTCAAGCAGTTTTTGATCACATCGATAGAATTGATTAAAAATATGTCAACAGGAAACTGGGACAATATTAACCCTTTAATTATTAGCGTATTTAATAGTATTGGCATAGTTACTGTTATTTATGCTAATCTTTTATTCATCGATGGTAGGGAACAAAAAATTGTTGCTTGGCCGTTTGCGATCGCTTCTTTAGGGGTGGGAACTTTTGCCATTTTACCTTTAATATTTTAGCACATCTTCGATCCCAATACGATGATCTTTAATCCTAATGTCATCATCAGCTATAAACTCAAAATAATCTTCTAAATTCATATCTTTATTTTTCCTCATTAATTAACATTTTAAGTTATCTATTAACCTTTTTATTATATAAAAATTAATTATATTTAACAAAGTTACATAACTAAAATTAACATTTCACGTTTTAGTTTTATGTATGTACTAGATACTGTTAAAATCCTAATTCTGCCCTAGCAGTTTCTGCTGCTGCAAACACTTCTTCATCAGGTAATTGTGACCAATCCGTTTCCCCGATTTCTGCATAGAATTGTTGATCATAAGCACGAGTTCTGATAACAACTGGCATCGGGACAGCATGACCCAAAATTAAAGCTTGTTGCTTAGAATCCAACTTTGCTAACACTGATCTTAAATTTTGTCCCCCAGAAACTCCTGTAAAAATCGCATCAATATCTTTTTCATCGTTTAGTAAACAAGTAATTCTTGTGCCAACTTGTGACATAACTTCGTTATCAATTCCTGATGGTCTTTGATCCACAATCAAGAGGGTAACAAAATATTTTCGCATCTCTCTAGCGATGGTTCCAAAGATAGTTTGATGGACAATTTTAGAGTCTAAAAAACGGTGTGCTTCTTCAATGGTAATCACTAATTGTCTGGGACGATCGCTCGGACTTTTTGTCTGTAAAAATCGCTCAGCTTTCTTGACATAACTACCATGAATTCGACGAGTAATCATATTCGTTGCTAACATATAAGAAAGCATATTAGATTGAGAGCCAAACTCAATAACAACGTGCTTTCCTGCATCCAAGGATTCTAATACTTGATTAATATAATTATGAGGACAAGCGGTGCGTAAATACTTTAAATTATCTAAGCGCATTAACTTCCGTTGTAAAGACATAATTGAACCAGCATGACCTTGTTTTTCTTGACAAAATAGTTTTATATCTTCATTAGTCATGTTTAATAATTGCATAATCCATGACTTACCATATTCTGCTTCTAAAATGTTGGCATTATCTAAACTTGCCTCAGAAATACCTAATTCTTGTCCCACTAAACGAATGTCTTCGATATCAATTTGATCGTAACTTAAGTATAATTCTTGAGCATCATTAACCCCTCTTCTTTTAGTAGATTCAGGATCTAACGTATAAATTTCAACCTGTCCAGGAAACAATTGACGCAACCCTTTAACCGTCGAAACTTCTTTCCCTTCTTTCATCGCTTCCCACCCATATTCTGAGTGCATATCAAACATTAAATTAACCGCAGCTTGCTTGCGAATAATCCCAGAAATTAATAATCTCGTTAAAAAAGATTTTCCCGTTCCCGACTTACCAAAAACTCCATTACTACGCTCAACAAAACGATCTAAATCAATACAAATCGGAACATCCATATCTAAAGGTTTTCCGATGGCAAAATTGCGCCGTGTGGGGTCATCTTCCCACCCAAAAACCGCCCGAAAATCCCTTTCTGAAGCTTCATAAACTTGACTAAAATGAGTGGGTATTGTTTTAACAGGAAGCAATTCTAAATCAGCATTGGTTTGTGCTTGAAACGATCCTAACGAAGTATCTTCTTTGTGAGAATTGCTGGTTTCTTCCTCTTCTGTGGGGGTAAACATTAACATCGGTGCAAGTTCCACATTGCCATAGGTAGCACTTCCGGCTAAGACATCCCTCATAAACGTATCTTGGAAATTAGGAGGGTTGGCTAAAATACGGGGGTTAGCGGTTCCCAAGGAAACATCTGTCAACAAGCAAAAAAATCGCGATCGCACCCCTTGCACCACCAAAAATTTTCCCACTCGCATTTGTTCGACGGAAACATCAGAATGTAAACGAACTTCTAACCCTTGTGAAAGGGAACCTTGAACAACCGCACCGAGGGGATGATCTGTCATCTTCAACAGTAATTGATACACTACATATAGGGTTAGTCTCTACAACCATAACCCTATGGGTATTGTATCGCAGGGAACAGGGTTATTACTTAGAATTGATACTTGAAGTCGTTGGTAATGTTTCTCGTTCTTTTTCTTTGCTTATTTTTTTGGTGTTTAAGGTAAATCTTTCCGGTTGACTGCTTAAAAAGCCTAAAATTACTGTTCCTAACAGGAATGTTACCATAAGGATGAAAAAGGTTGTATTAGCAGAAATTCCTAGCAGAATTAGGCCAATATTGATAAAAACCTTCTGCATAAGCGTGATAGGTCTTGTATTCTTCATTGATCTTAACAGTGTATTTAAAATTTATCTGATTATATACTCACTTAAGTATTTTTGCTGAAAAACTAAGAATTTTTTTGCACTCAGATAAACGGTAATCGTCCCTCCTGTGTCATCATCAGTAATTTTTCTAAGGAGTCCCATTGTTCGGTATTAATATATTCCGTAATCTCATCTAGTTGCTGACGATAACCGTCTAAAGTATGTAGTAAAGCGGTTTTATTATATTGAGCCATCATTACTCCTAATTCGGGATTTCCTCCTCCAACGCGACTGGTATCTCTAAACCCAGAACTGGCTAATTTTTGCGCTAATTTTAAAACAGTTTGCTCTTTTTCTGATGAACAAGCTGCGATTAAACTAGCACTAATCATCACGGGTAAATGGGAAATCCAAGCAACAGCTTGATCATGGGTTTCTGGGGAACAAGTATAAACAATTGATTCTAAAGATTGGGCTAAATCTTCTAAAATTTTGATACTATTTTTTGGTGTTTTTTTTGTGGGAGTAATGACATAAGGGGCATTTTTAAATAAGTTTTTTTGTGCTGCTTCGATTCCTTGTTCAGCCGTTCCGGCCATAGGATGACCCCCTACAAAATTATCCCATAAAAGCTCACATTGCTTGACGATAGGGCTTTTAACGGAGCCAACATCAGTAATAATAATATCTTGTTTTAAATTAGTAATCAACTTTTGTAAAGTGGGATAAATTAAATTGATAGGAGTACAGATAAAAATAATATCAACCAATGATAGAGAATGAAGGTTAATACTTGCATGATCAACTATTCCCTTTTCTACTGCTTTTTTACAGGTACTTTCTTTACGAGAAACACCATAAATAAGATGTCCACGATGGCGTAAATCAAATCCTAGTGAACCCCCAATTAATCCTAACCCAATAATTCCAATTTTCATGTTTAATTTTCTTCCATCTGATAATCTTTACAATTAATGGCTGCTTCTGTATTAGCTTGAAACGGATTAACAGGACATTTTAAACGATAATCATTGGTAAAATATTGGCAGTGACTACAAGGAATTTTGTGCATTTTTTTGGCTCTTTTTATAACATCAATGAGCATCCCTATAACACTACTTGCTAACATTAACATAAACACCCAAGCTGTTATTAAACAGAGGGGAATAATCAAAGGTTGTATCCTATCTATGAGGCGCAAAATTAAAACTAACACTGGATTATTTAATTCTCTTCATTTCTACAATGAGTTATGGTTCTCATCTTAACAGTTTTTTAAACAAAATTAACTTAAGAAAATCTTGAGAATTATCAATTTGCTCCTTAACTGGTAAGGAGAAGATATACTTTGAAAATTCATTTTTCTCCCCCTTACCAGTTTCAATCAGGTTAAATTTTTAATTACCTTTTATCCTTTAAATTGAGATGATCTAGGTCCCTGAGAAATTTCAGTCGCTAGGTGATCAGAAACATAGGTGAGTGCTGCAAATTCTCTTTCATGTCTTGGCATTTTTTTGGATTTTACTTTGGTGATTAAAGGATACACTATCCTAATTAAATTGTTCCAAGAAAGTTTCTGATTATTAGCAAGAATTCCCTGCTTTTTAAATAGTTTTTCTAGTTTGTTTAAAGAAATTTTTGCTAATTCATACTGAGCATCACTTTCCGAAAAGAGGGGTAATGATTGCCTTAATGGATCTCTTTGAACAGCAGCTAAAGCTTGACGAACCGCTAAGGTAATTTGTGATTGATATTTTTGCTGCCCTGTCCGCTTTTGATACTCTTTGCCTGTAAAAGTAGAGGCATAAAGGGAAGGTAAACGATTGAGAGCATAGGTAGCAACTTCAACTTTATTGATATAATCTCTAAGTTTTTTAGGATAAAATTTGAGTTGTTGCTCAATTTCTTCTCGGACTAATAATTCCATGATATTAACATGAATTGTTGCCCCACTGTCTACAGAATAGTTCATGAGTTAATCCTCAAAATAAAAGCGATAAAAAACACTAATTTACCAGTCATTTCTCTAAAAAGGAAATTAAACTGACAATCAATTTAGGATCCTCCCAAGGAACGAGAAAATACGGATGCTAGATTTTTTTTATTTTTCGTTCTCCATAATTATACGCATATTTATTGAACTTGTCGAATATTTTTTTCAGAATAATTAACTTTATAAAATCTTTATAAAAAAAAGAATTAACTTTATAAAATCTTTATATAAAGATAGGGATTTTTACTGAATAATGATCAACCATAAAGAGATAATTCTTAACAACTTGGTAGAAACTCGCAAAAAATGCGATAATAACTACTTGGTAATTGCGAGGAAACCCTGAATGCGACTATCTCAGATGCTTTTTGTCACCCTACGGGAAGATCCGGCCGAAGCAGAAATTCCTAGTCATAAACTGTTGTTGAGAGCGGGTTATATTCGTCGGATTGGTAGCGGTATCTATGCTTATTTACCTCTGATGTGGCGCGTATTACAAAAGGTTTCACAAATAGTACGAGAAGAAATGAACGCAGCAGGGGCCCAAGAATGTCTTTTACCCCAGTTGCAACCCTCGGAGTTGTGGAAAGAGTCGGGACGATGGGAAACGTATACCAAAGCAGAAGGAATCATGTTTTCCTTAATTGATAGACAGGAAAGGGAATTAGGGTTAGGGCCAACCCACGAAGAAGTAATTACAACCGTGGCCAAAGATATGATCCGTTCCTATCGACAATTACCGGTTAATTTGTATCAGATTCAAACAAAATTTAGGGATGAAATTCGCCCGCGCTTTGGCTTAATGCGGGGACGAGAATTTATTATGAAAGATGCTTATTCTTTCAACGAAAATGAAGCTAGTTTGCAAAAAAGTTACGACGCAATGGATCAAGCTTATCGTAATATTATTAGCCGTTGTGGGTTAGCTTTTCGCGCTGTAGAAGCTGATTCTGGAGCCATTGGAGGGTCAGCGTCCCAAGAATTTATGATCTTGGCAGAAGCAGGAGAAGATGAGGTTTTATATACAGAAGATGGTAACTATGCAGCTAACGTAGAAAAGGCAGTTTCTCTCCCTGCTGAAGTCAAAAAATCCCCCTTTACTACTTACGAAAAAAAAGAAACCCCTGATTGTAATACCATTGAAAAATTGTGTCAGTTTTTGCAATGCGACCCTACCAATATTGTCAAAAATGTTCTTTATGAAGCGGTTTATGATAATGGAAAAACTGTCTTAGTTTTAGTTAGTATTCGAGGGGATCAAGAAGTTAATGAAGTTAAATTAAATAATGAGTTAGTTAAACTTGCGCCACAGTATCAAGCAATTACCCTCTTAGCGTTAAACGTTCCTGATGAAAATGCCCAGAAAAAATGGACAAATCAACCCTTACCTGTGGGTTATATTTCCCCTAATTTAGAAGATAATTATATTGCATCTGGAGAATATATAGAAGGGAAGTTTTTAAGAATCGTTGATCAAACCGCCGTTGACTTAAAAAACTTTGTTACAGGAGCCGATGAAACGAATTATCATATAGTAGCAGGAAATTGGGACAAAGACTTTAAATTACCTGCCTTAGTGTGTGATATTAGAACAGCAATGATCGGCGATCGCGCTGTTCATGATCCCAGTCAAACCTTAGCCAGTGCAAGAGGAATTGAAGTCGGCCATATCTTCCAATTAGGCACTAAATATTCTCAGGCAATGGGAGCTACTTTTACCGATGAAAATGGAGAAGAAAAACCGATTGTTATGGGATGTTATGGGGTGGGTGTCTCCCGTTTAGCGCAGGCCGCAGTAGAACAATCTTATGATCAAGATGGCATTATTTGGCCCGTAGCGATCGCCCCTTATCATGTGATTATTATTGTGCCAAATATTAACGATCAAAATCAAATAAACGTTGCCGAAAATCTCTACAACGAATTGAACCAAATGGGAGTAGAAACCTTGCTAGATGATCGCGATGAACGAGCAGGGGTTAAGTTCAAAGATGCTGATTTAATTGGCATTCCTTATCGCGTGGTGACAGGAAGATCATTAAAAGCAGGTAAAGTTGAAGTAGTCACTAGAAAAAGCAAAGAATCACAAGAAATTGAGGTAACCAATCTCGTAGAAATCTTAAAAAATCGGGTAGAAGAAGAAAGAGTTGAATGAAGTCAGGAGTCAGAAGTCAGAAGTTCCTCACTGCGTTCCGGCGCTATCGCACAGAAGTTCCTCACTACTACCATGCGCTATCGCACAGAAGTTCCTCGCTACGCTGCGGCGCAACTGCACAGAAGTGTAATTTATAGGTGAGGACTTCTGTAAACATTCTGTTAAAAATTAATAAAATTTTGCTGAGAAAAACTTGTCAAGTTTCTCAGGGAATTCTCAGAGAGTCCCTCTAACTTGATGAGAAGATCATCGACTCAATTGTGAATTCTGCCATGATTAATGTCTTCAAAAATAGCAAAACATTGTTAACGGTTTTAAGCTTTGCTTCTGTTGTCACTACCGGAGCGTCTGCTCAAGCACTGACCCTACGAGTAGAAGTAGAAAACATCGGCCCCGATGGTGGTGTTACACTGACTCCTGTTTGGGTCGGATTTCATGACGGTAGCTTTGATAGTTACAACGGAGGACTCCCTTCTGAGCGAGGGTTAGAGCAAATTGCCGAAGACGGTCTTGCTGACATCGTATCCCAAGACTTTAGGGATAATTTAACCTATATCGATAACAGTTCAGGAACTCCTGTCAGTGGTGTTTTCCCATCTGCTCAAGTCGGAACTCGTGTTGATGGTTCTATTGGTAGCGGTCCTATCACTCCAGGAAACTCTGCTATGAGTATGTTTGAAGTGGTCGCTGATGATTCTAATCGATGGTTCTCCTATCTATCGATGGTTCTCCCCTCCAGTGATTATTATGTTGCTAATGGTAATCCCGTTCAGTGGGATTTACTCCCCTTATTTACAGGAGACGAAACCTCAATTTCCTTCAATGTTGGACTCGCTGGAACCGTTAACGACGCAGGAACAGAAGTCAATGATTTTGACACATCTGCTGGTAATGGGTTATTCGGAATTCCTGGGGGACAAACTGCAGCGGGCCAAGGGGTTGATGAAGGTGGAGTTAACGCTAATGTTAGCGCTCCTTATAGTAATTTCCTCAATAGACCAGCGGATTTTGATACGGATTTTGCTAATCTCAATTTCAACAACGAGGATCTCTATCCCGATGGTATTGCTAACATCACCATTACTGTGGTTGAAGAACCTCCAGTGGGACAAGAACCTCAGTCCGTTCCTGAATCATCCACCACTGTCGGTTTAATGGCGATCGCCGGATTATTCTTTGGTGCTGGTTTACGTCGTCGTAATCATCACATTAACTAATTTCTCTTGGTTGAATAGCGATCGTTGGATTATTCTTTGGTACTGGTTTACATTGTCCTAATCACCTTAACTAATTTCCCTACAAATATACTAATTTCTCTACAAATATATATGCTGGAAGTCAACAATTGTTGGCTTCTAGTACAATTTCTTCAGTGAGCAGTAAGCAGTTAATTTAACTGATAACTGATGACTGATAACTGACAACTGACAACTGATAAAGCGATGAAAGCAATACTAAGTAGTCTCATAACTTTGGGTATTTGTCTAACTCCCATTACCCCTATATTGACGCTTCAACCTTCAACAGCACAAACTGAAAATGTATCAGAGCAAATAGAACAACTGCGACAACAAGCGCAACAACAAGCAAGACAAGGAAAACCCTTGGAGTCCATAGAAACCCTTAAACAATTATTGACCATTGCGCGACAGCAGCAAGATAGGGAGTTAGAAGCGTTTTCTTTGTTAGGTTTGGGATTTAACTACGATAATATTGGGCAACGTCAGCAAGCTTTAAAAGAATATGAGCAAGCATTAGTTATCTTTCGAGAAATTAAAAATCGTTTTGGGGAAGCGACCATTCTCAATAATCTTGGTGCAGTTTACCGCAGTATAGGTCAACCCCAACAAGCATTAGACTACTTTCAGCAGGCCTTACCCATCACCAGGGAAGTAGGCGATCGCTCAGGTGAAGCTACTACTCTCAATAATACTGGTTTAGTTTACGACAACATAGGGAAACCCAGCCAAGCATTAGACTACTATCAACAAGCTTTACCCATCATGAGGGAAGTGGACAATCGCTCAGGTGAAGCTACTACTCTCAATAATATTGGTGCAGTTTACGACAACATAGGCAAACCGGCCCAAGCATTAGACTACTATCAACAAGCTTTACCCATCTTTGAGGAAGTGGGCGATCGCTCTGGTGAAGGTGATACTCTCAATAATATTGGTGAAGTTTACCGCAGTATAGGCCAACCCAACCAAGCATTAGACTACTATCAACAAGCTTTACCCATCTTTGAGGAAGTGGGCGATCGCTCTGGTGAAGCTACTACTCTCAATAATATTGGTTTAGTTTACGACAACATAGGCAAACCCAGCCAAGCATTAGACTACTATCAACAAGCTTTACCCATCACGAGGGAAGTGGGCAATCGCTCTGGTGAAGCTACTACTCTCAATAATATTGGTGCAGTTTACGACAACATAGGGAAACCGGCCCAAGCATTAGACTACTATCAACAAGCTTTACCCATCTTTGAGGAAGTGGGCGATCGCTCTGGTGAAGCTAGAACCCTGAGTAATATTGGTGCAGTTTACGCCAGTATAGGTCAACCCCAACAAGCATTAGACTACTTTCAACAAGCTTTACCCATCACGAGGGAAGTGGGCAATCGCTCTGGTGAAGCTAGAACCCTGAGTAATATTGGTACAGTTTACCGCAGTATAGGTCAACCCCAACAAGCATTAGACTACTTTCAACAAGCTTTACCCATCATGAGGGAAGTGGGCGATCGCTCTGGTGAAGCTGCTACTCTCAATAATATTGGTGCAATTTACGGCAGTATAGGCCAACCCAGCCAAGCATTAGACTACTATCAACAAGCTTTACCCATCATGAGGGAAGTAGACGATCGCTCTGGTGAAGCTACTACTCTCAATAATATTGGTGCAATTTACGGCAGTATAGGCCAACCCAGCCAAGCATTAGACTACTTTCAACAAGCTTTACCCATCGCGAGGGAAGTGGGCGATCGCTCTGGTGAAGCTATAACCTTGAGTAATATTGGTTTCGTTTACGACAACATAGGCCAACCCAGCCAAGCATTAGACTACTATCAACAAGCTTTACCCATCTTTGAGGAAGTGGGCGATCGCTCTGGTGAAGCTACTACTCTCAATAATATTGGTGCAGTTTACGACAACATAGGCCAACCCAACCAAGCATTAGACTACTATCAACAAGCTTTACCCATCTTTGAGGAAGTGGGCGATCGCTCTGGTGAAGCTACAACCGTGAGTAATATTGGTGCAGTTTACCGAGATACAGATCGCCCTATTGAAGCTATTAAATATTGGGAAGAATCAGTTAATATTACTTTAGAAATGCGCCGAAGTTTGAAAAGGGAAGATAGAAAAGCATTCTTAAAACAAGAAGAAAATAGGGCTATTGCACTTATTGAACTTTTAATCGAACAAAATCAACCCGAAAAAGCCTTTGAATGGGCTAACCTTACCACAACGTTTGATTTAGCAGACTATAACCGTTTAATTAATGCCCAAGTTGCTAACCCTGAGATACAAAAAGAGATTGATGACTGGAAGCAAAAAAATAAAGATTTAAACTTTCTTAGGCAACAATTAGCAGATGAATTTTCTACAGCAAAAGCACAACAAGTTAATGAATTACAAGCAGAATTAAATCTACAAGCAGAAGCTATTGCCGATCAATATCCAGAAGTAGCAGAATTGTTTGAAACTAAACCCACAGATATTGCTATTTTAAGAGAAAATATTGAGCCAAATACAGCGATCATACAACCAGTAATCTTATCGGATAAAATTGCCCTATTTATTCTCACTTCTGAAGAATTAAAAGTAATCACAAAAGATATTGATATTGAAAATTTTAATCAATTAATTACTCAATATCGTGAGCAACTATCAGATTATAAAAATGCTGATGTGTTTGTTACTGGTGAACAGATTTATGAGCTTTTAATTCGTCCCATAGAATCTGAAATTAAAACCATTTCTCCTAAAAATTTAGCCATCATTGCCACAGGAAAACTCCGTTATATTCCCTTTGAAACCCTTTCTGATCCAGAAACAGGAGAATTTTTATTAGAAAAATATCCGATTCATTATTTAACTCGTATTAGTACCAGTAAAATTTCTTCTAACCGTCCTTTAGAAAGGGGGGAAAAGAGTATGACCGCTTTAGCTTTAGCTAACCCAAAACCTACCAATGAAAGTTTATTAGGAACCGAAAAAGAAGCGCAACATCTGACAGAAAATTTCCCAGGAAGTGAAGCTTATTTAGGAACCAATGCTACCCTAAAAACGTTTAAAGAAAATGCCTCACGTTTTCGGATTTTACATTTAGGAACCCATGGCTGTTTTGACCCTGAAGGTTGCCCAAAATTAGGGATGGAAGCCAATACTATTTTATTTGCAAATAACGAACAATACAACATTGCAGATGCAGCTTTACTAGGGTTAAAAGACACAGAAATTTTAGCCTTAAGTGCTTGTCAAACGGCTAAGGAAGCTAACGCTAATGGACGAGAATTATCAGGATTAGCTTTTGTTTTGGAACGTGCCGGCGCAAAAACAGTTATGGCCAGTTTATGGAATGCAGAAGATGATATCAGTGCGAATATTATGACTAATTTTTATACAAATATTCAACAAGGAATGAGTAAAAATGAGGCCATGAGACAAGCTAAATTAAGTCATATTGAAACAGGAGAAAAAAGTCATCCTTTCTTTTGGTCACCTTTTATTTTAATCGGCAATAATTAATAGTTTGTAGGTTGTAGGTTGGGTTGAACCAGTAGTAAAACCCAACAAAATCTTGATAATTATAATTTTTCCTATGATTAGATTCAGCATCATATTAACAATAAAACATATTTTTGTACACAAATGAGATGTTTCCTAGTGTTGGGTTTCGTTCCTCAACCCAACCTACATTATTATGTTAGGGATAAAACGAGTTAACAATGTTAAGAAAGCAGTTATGACAGCAACAATAATGGGAATAACTAAAGATTTAACCCCTTTTAAATCAGCAACTTCATTAACTAAAGTGTTTTGCACTGTTTTGATATCTCTGACATTTTCTTTGAGGTTTCTGAATTCTGTTTTAACTTCTGTAACCTCTATCTTTAAATCTTTAACGTCTTTTTGGATAGCTTCTAGCTTTCCATCAATTTTGTCAAACTTGTCTTCAATTTTATTAAATTTTTCTTCAATACCTTTTAGAATTTCAGGGATGGAATAAGTAACACTACCAGGTTCAGTCATCATTAAAACTCTTATTTGAAACTACTCTTATATAGTATTATACAATATTAATTTAACTTAGGAATAGATGGAGACAAAATCATCACTTGTCCTTTTTTATCAGTTTTTATTGCTAAAACAGGAGGAACTTGTTGTTTATCAGCATTCTTATCTAAGCCAAAAAAACAATAAATTATATTATTATTTTCTAGTAATAATCGCCAAACTCTCGGTTCTTTTAAAGTGGGATCATTGTCTTCCAATCCTCGAAGATAATCAAATAAAGTAAAGTCGCCAATAAAACGAGAATCCTTTAAACTAGGGTCATTAAAAACATCATCTAAATCTCGTCCTAAGACTAATTCTTCTTGAGGAAAAATGTAGGTAAATACAGGTAAAGTAGAAGTCTCATTAACCGCGTCTCGACGCGCATCATCCCATCCTTGACTCCTTGCTAACCAAAATAAAACGATTAATAACCAAATAACAATAATTAAATCTTTTCGTAAGGAAACAGGAATAAGAGAAACTAACCCTCGCACAAACTTAGATGGGGGAAATTGATGAAAATGCTTCGCAGATATCCTCAAACGACGCTGTACCTTCTGCCATTTTCTACGACGAGATGTACTGTTTAAAGGTTGAGATAACGGTAACATAAAATCCACTGTTAGGGGTTCCACAAACCAAAGCGTCATTTTAATAGCAGTTGCCACTAAAAATAATGCTAAAATAGTCTTAGTAAATGCCCAACCATT
Source organism: Crocosphaera sp. (assembly GCA_030065735.1). Taxonomy (GTDB): domain Bacteria; phylum Cyanobacteriota; class Cyanobacteriia; order Cyanobacteriales; family Microcystaceae; genus Crocosphaera. The sequence goes on along the minus strand of JASJDD010000026.1, from coordinate 7,761 downwards.
ACCCACAAACACTTGAATAGGAACAAAAAAAAATGATCGCACGGGAAAAAATAACCGTGTTAATTCTAATTTAAAATAGCCAAAATAGGCCCAACGATAGATCCATCCTGTAAAATAAAGGAAGATTGCTAGCAACCCCAAAATACTAGCAAAGGTTCCTAAAATCTGTGTGTTATTTTCTGGAGGTTGACTATCGGACATAAATAACCCACTCCTTGATCATATTGGTAATATTATCCCATTAAATCATGAGAAAACTGTCAATTAAAATCATTACCCTTGCTTCTCTAACTGTTGGTTTAGGACTTTATTTCGTACCAACCAGTGGATTTTCTTTACCTTCCCATGAGATTAAGTCTACTAAAGCACAAAATAGTGCTGTCCCGGTAGCGTTACCCTCTGATGCCACAATAATATTAAACGGAAATAAAAAAATTTCAGGAAAAATCACAGAGTTTGATCAACAACAGTCTCTGATTACTCTAGAAAGAAGTAATCAAGCAAAAAAAGTTGACCTTTCTGATATTCAAAAAGTCGAATTTACGGGAAAAGTTATATTTATTCATAATGGAGAATCTCTTACAATAAGAGGAGGAGATAATGATTCTAACCCAAATACAACACAAACTTGGCAAGAACCTTTCACCCATTTTAAAATAACCAATGCTCAAAATGGAAAAGCTGAAGTCATTTTATCTAATATCAGTAAAGGGAAATTAAGGGGAATTATTACTGTGTCTCAAACCAATACGTATGTGGTTGATGAACTCAGTTTTGATCATGATAATAATCATATAATTTTAACCGTCATTCCCTATTCAGAGTAATCTCAAACATAATGACAATCATTACCGGAAAAACAAAACTATTAGGAATCATTGGTCATCCCATCGAACATTCTTTATCCCCTGTCATGCAAAATGCAGCCATTGAACATTTAGGAGTCGATTATATTTATATTCCTTTCCCAGTGAAACCCGAAAACTTAGCGATCGCTTTAAATGGGTTTGCAACCATCGGAGTGATGGGATTTAATGCAACCATCCCTCATAAACAGGCTATCATCCCTCTCCTATCCGAGATTACCACAACCGCCCAATTAGTGGGAGCCGTGAACACCGTTTGGCGCACAGAAACAGGGTGGAAAGGCACAAACACCGATGTTATCGGCTTTTTAGCCCCTCTGAAACCCCTAAATCGCCCCTGGAACACCATTAAACCCATTATCCTGGGAAATGGAGGCGCAGCAAGGGCTGTGGTGGTAGGATTAGCTGAATTAGGATGCCCTGAAATTTGCGTTGTGGGACGTGATCAAGACAAGTTAGATAAATTTAAGCAAAGTTGGCATAATAGTGAGCTTACAGCCTCCATAACCGTCCATTCCTGGGATGAATTATCGGGGTTGGTATCCCAAAGCCAGTTAATTGTGAATACTACACCTGTGGGAATGTTTCCTCATACTGAAAATTCTCCCGTTGACAGTCATTTATGGAAAAAATTTCCTTCAACTGCGATCGCCTACGACTTAATTTATAATCCCAGTCCCACTCAATTTCTCAAAGATGCACAACAGCACGGCTTAAACATTATTGATGGTTTAGATATGTTAGTCTATCAAGGGGCTGCGGCCTTAGAAATTTGGTTACAGCAACCTGTCCCTGGAGAAGTTATGAGTCAGGCGTTGAAACAGTATCTCTTTTCCTAATTTATGTAAACTGTGTACTGATAACTGATAACTGAAATGACCCTAACTAAAAACCATTTAACCCTCCAAGAATACCTCAAATATGATGACAAGACGGATACAACTTATGAACTGGTGAACGGAGAATTAGTGGCAATGAGTTTGGGAATGGGACAACATGGTGAAATTGCCGACTTTCTCAATTATTGTTTTCGTCAGGAAATTAAGCGTCTTGGTCAACCCTGGGTTTCAAAACAAATGGTAATTGGGATTCAATCACCCCGTGGAACTCGATGGGACACGGTTCGCATTCCTGATGTGGTGGTTTTATTAACCTCTCAATGGCAACAACTACAAAACCGTGAAGCAGTTATTCGACTCAACGAACCCTCACCAATTTTAGTTGTAGAAGTGGTCAGTGAATCAACCAAAAATATTGATTACCGTGCTAAACGTTCTGAATATAGTGTACTGGATATTCCGGAATATTGGATTGTTGATCCCCTTCAAGAAAAAGTAACGATTCTTTCTTTATCCGAGGGATTTTATGATGAGACGATATTTAGTTCATCAGATAGTTTAAAATCTCCTACTTTTACTGAGTTTAACTATACTGTATTTCAAATTTTACAAGGCGATGTTTTTTGAGATCAAAAGATTACCGTTGACTCAATTGGGATCAGTTTCAACATCCGTCTGGTTAGAGTTTTGTAAAGGTTCAATCGGTTCTTCTAACGGTTCAGTAACGGTAGGAGGTTGTCGACTGAGATGAATTTGTCGTAAACGGGGTCCTTCAGAATCCACAATGGTAAACGATAGATTTTCATAATGGAGGGTTTCTCCTTCGGTGGGTATTTTTTGCCACTGATACAATAAAAATCCTCCCAACGTTTGATATTCATCCGTTAAAGGTAAATCTAACCCTAAAACATTATTTAACTCTTCCAGATTCAGTTGTGCTTCTATCAAAAAATTATCTTCATCAATCATTTTTAAGGTATCTTCTTCTTCCGTGATCCCTTCTAAATCATTCCCTAAAATTTCTTCAATCACATCTTGTATGGTAATCAGTCCCGATGTTCCCCCAAATTCATCCACCACCATGACCATTTTTAATTGCGATCGCTGCATCAATGCTAATAGTTCATCCAAGGCCATCGATTCGGAGACAAATTTAACCGGTTTGATCCAAGACTCAACAGACGAGGTTGGGGTCAAATCCCCTTGGCTCAAAGGTTGTGCCAAATCTTTAAAATCAATAATGCCTAGAATATCATCGAGGGAGTCTCCTTTAACCGGATAACGAGAATGACCCGTTTCTGTCACTTCCTTTAACAATTCCTCAAACGTGGCCGTTTCAGCGATCGCCACTAACTGAGTACGGGGAACCATGACTTCTACCGTCGTCACTGCGCTAAATTCAAAAACGTTTTTGAGTAACGCCCGTTCTTGGGCTTCTAACCCAGTGGATTCGCCTTCCGTGGCAATAATTAATTGTAATTCTTCCGGGGTCACTTGACTATAACCCCCGTTGGTATTGTGTTTAATGCCAACACTGTGCAATAAATAACGGGTCGACTGATTTAAAATCCAGATAAAAGGGTTAAAAACTTGAGCAATGACACCAATAGATGGACCCAAAAAACGGGCGAGTTGTTCTGAATAAATCAAAGCCACTGATTTAGGGCATAATTCTCCTAAAACAATTTGTAAATAGGCCAAAGAGAGAAAGGCGATGGGAATAGCGATGCTGTGAGATAAACTGTTAGCGAGGAGGGGAGGTAAAGGTAATTTTGACAATATTTCCATCACCAGTTTAGCCATGGTACTTTCTCCAATCCAACCCAAGGCTAAACTAGAAAGGGTAATGCCTAATTGGGTAGTAGAGAGAAGGCGATCAAGACTACGCTGTAACGATTGTACCGTTTGTGCCTGAATATCCCCTGCTTTGACCAATTGAGTGACCCGCGATCGCCTGACTGAAACCATAGCAAATTCTGCGGTGACAAAAAAGGCGTTAATGGCTATCAACAAGAGAATTGATAAAGCCCGTATTAAGATAGCTTGGGTGGTCATATTGATGGGTCAAATTGATGGTTTAATAATCACCAAGATTATCGAATAACGGGAATTTGGGCGATATTCAGTTGTAGTTTTTGATCGGGATAATCCGTTAGATTTAAGGATAGGGTTTGACTATCATCCACTAACGCACTGGGAATTTTGACCTTACCCACAAAATTCTCACTGTTGGGGGGAAGTTCTTCAGGAAGTCCTTCTGTGATGGCACTTAAGGCACGTCCTTGATTATCTTTAACCTCTAAAAAACTATAAAGGAATTTGACCGGGGTTGTGCCTTCATTTTGTAAATTGACTTTTAATGATAAGGTTGTTCCTTCATTGGTTGCTTCATTCACCTGTAACTTGACCCCTTGATCTTTCACGTGTAAGGGTAAATTAGCAACGGTTTGAGAGGGTTTAATCTCTTGGGGGTTATGTTCCGTTGATTGACTGGTTTTGTCCTCGGTTTTGCTCTTGTTTTGGTCTTGGTCTTTTCCTGAGGCTGCTGCTTTGTTTTTCTTATGGGTATAATCGTAAACTTTAATTAAGATAGTTTTTTCGTCAATGGGTTTAAATTCAGTGGGTTCAGTGGATTTTTGAGATCCCTCTCCTAGTTTCTTGGTGGGGTTGTTTTCTGGTTGACTCACCCCTTGAAGGGCTTCGGTTCCCGCTTGGTAAGCCAAATAAGCACTAGCGGTTCCGGCTCCTGACATGATTAATAATAGTAGTAAACTTAGTTTTAAGGTTGGATTAATTTTCATTGTAATAACAGTGAACTTTAAAATTCTACTTGATTATAATAAACTACTCTCACAAGCCGCTACGCTTTGTGCGGAGTTTTTAGTAGCCCTAAGCTGGTGTACTTCGACAAGCTCAGCAACAGGGGAGAATGAAACAAAGATGCACCCTTTTATCGCTTCTGACTTCTGAGTTCTGTGCGATAGCGCCGGAACGGAGTGAGGAACTTCTGACTTCTTGAACTTCCCCCTCTTGTCTCAACAGATCAATTTTGTTAACCGAGCAGTATTGGTCTCCCCGTCTGTAAATAGAGCGTCATCACATCAGTAATGGCTAAACGGGATTGTACCCCTAAATTCCAGGAAGAAATATGACCTCTGTTAAGGTGATCACAAGCAGCAGAGGCAATCATAGCAGCGTTATCAGTACAGAGTTGTAGAGGGGGAAAATGAACGGTTAAATTGTGTTCTTTCCCTGCTTGTTGAAGGTGATTTCTCAGGCCACTATTAGCAGCGACACCACCTCCAACAGCAATATGAGTGAGGTTATGATCTAAGGCGCAAGCAATGGTTTTTTTTGTTAAGGAACGGGCAACTGTTTCTTGAAAACTGGCAGCTAAATCGGCAATGGGTAAGGGTTCAGAATTTTCTTGTTTGAGCTTTTCTACTAATCTTAAAACCGCCGTTTTTAAGCCGCTAAAACTAAAGTCATAGGGATGATAACCCCCTTGTGGTAAGGAGACTTTTCCCTCTGGTAAACTAAATCTTTTGGGATTTCCTTGAGTGGCTAATTTATCAATAATGGGACCTCCTGGATAGCCTAAATTCAATAATCTTGCCACTTTATCAAACGCTTCTCCGGCTGCATCATCACGGGTGTTTCCTAATTGTTCATAAATACCACAATCTTTAACATGAATCAGACTGGTATGACCCCCTGATACTAATAAACATAAAAAGGGGGGTTTCCAATGGGGTTCACTGAGATAAGTTGCATAAATATGACCTTCTAAATGATGGATTCCTAAGAAGGGTTTTTGATGAATCATTGCCAAGGTTTTAGCTGCTGTTTCTCCTACCATTAAAGCTCCAATTAATCCTGGTGCAACGGTTGCAGCGATGCCATCGATATCATTCCAGGTTAATTTTGCTGTTTGTAAGGCTTCTTCAATACAAGGGTTAATAGTTAAAAGATGTTGACGAGATGCTTCTTCTGGAACCACGCCACCATAACGTTGATGTAAGTCAATTTGAGAAGCAACAACACTACTATAAATCCTCTGATGATTAACAATAGCAACAGCCGTTTCATCACAACTGGTTTCAATTCCTAGTATGGTTTTCATAAGAGTTTTAAGGTTCTTTTTTTGTTATTTTGTTTGATTTTATTTCTTTGTTTTGATCTGACATCGTTTGAGCATGAGAATTTTGTTTTAACCATAGTGCTAAACTATTCGATAAATTCGTTAAAGAATTAATGAGTTCGGGGGAAAGGGTTTGTGCAGGTACATCACTAGAACGAAAATGTACATCGCTTTGAGGAAAAGGAATTTCGATGCCTTCTTCTCTAAATTTACTATCAATGTTGAAGTAAAGATCACTTTTAATTTGAAATTGTTTATAGGGTTTACTAATCCAAACCAATAAATTAAAGTTAAGAGAACTATCAGCAAACTCGGAAAAAAAGACTTGAGGAGATGGCACAGATAAAATATCTTTATGATTTTTAGCCGTATCGATTAAGATTTTTCTAACTGCTTCTAAATTAGAACCATAGGCAACACCAATAGGAATTTTTAAGCGAGAAATAGGACTAGAATGACTCCAATTAATTACTTCTGAGTCTAAAAAACGAGAATTAGGTAAAATAACAGAAATTTGATCCAATGTTCTTATTTCTGTGCTTCTGACACTAATTCTTTCTACCGTTCCCATCAATCTATTCACTTCAACAAAATCTCCAACTTGTATAGGACGTTCAAAAATTAACACTAATCCACTAACAAATTCTTTGGCAATTCCTTGAAGTCCTAAACCAATCCCTACCCCTAAAACACTAGCAAAAACCGTTAAAGAACTTAAGTCTAATCCCCAAACTTGGAGAACAACAATCGTTCCCAAGAAAATTAAGGTATAGTTAACAATTAAAGCGGTGGTGTCTTGAACTGCACGATTGAGTCCAGTAGCACTTAACAGTTTAGATTTTAACACACGGCTGACCATTCGAGTTAAGGTCACTAAACCGGCTAATAAACCGACTAAAATAAAAAAGTCAAGTACCGAATATTTTTGATTGCCTAAAGGGAAAACATCAGTAATTAAACTAATTTTTAAAATCTCAATAATCAAGTCACTCCATTGCCGAGTTTGAGGGAATAAATGAGTAATATAACCAATAGCAACAATCCAAATAATTCCCCGAATTATTGTTAATAATACTAACAATCCTACTAACTGGAACTTAAAAGAAGATTCACTTGGATGGGCTGTTAATGGCTGATGAGAAACAGTAGAAGTGGGGGGATTCGGATCGGTTGGTGTTGTCTTCAAAGGTTCCAGCCAACGCTGCCAAATAACTCCTAATTTCCACGATAAAATAGAGGCGAGAAAAATGACGGCGATCGCAATAATAATGGCTTTAATATAATATTGTGGGGTTCTTTCATATTCTGCTTTACTAATGGCAATTTCTAGGGTATTTTTCCAAGTTAACGCTTGTCCTTGTAAACTTTTTCCCATAGGAGCATCATTATAAGTAACCGAAAGAAAATAACGCTCATTAATGGTAATTACAGGAACTTCTTGGTTTGAATCAATTGCAACTGTAATGGCAGAGTCACTCTCTTCTAATATTTTTTCTAAATGATTATTTGCTTCTTCAGCCCTTTGTTGGGCGGTATATTGTCCTGATTCACTGACATAAAATAGGGTTCTTCCTTCTAACATAATAGGGGCTGTTGGCTTTTCTTGACCTAAGATTGGACTCAGACAAACAAAGAAAGTGAAAATTACTAAAATTGTCAAAATCCAGGCAATCAAAGACGTTATTAGATTGTTTTTTTGGCTCCAATAATACATATAAATTTAACAATATGGTTTAAAGATTGGATGATATTTGAAAGGTTAGCTCAATGGTTATGTTTATCATAACGAATCAATATTGTTTAAAACTAACATTTTTCACCTTGGTTTTTTACTAACCATAGTAGATAGGTGGTTTCCCAGTTCAAAAACTTGTTGTGTGTGTGGAAATAGACAAGATATGCCCTTAAAAGAAAG
>JASJDD010000298.1 GCA_030065735.1 Crocosphaera sp. | reverse complement strand
TAGCTTTAGTGGGGCGTTCTGTAAACACGCCTGGAGGTTCAAATTTATTGGCAACTCCAGTCAATTTAGGGCTACTAAAAGCCCCGCACATAGCCTAGCGACGTGCGTGGGTAGTTTACAATCAAGGTATAATTCTAAGTTAGCTACATCTTGCCATAAAGTTTATGGATAAACGATTTTTTAACTTCTTCAATCTCACGGAAGACCAGGCAATCGCTCTTTTAGATACACCTCAAGACCAGATCAAAGAAAATGACTCTCGCTACATCGCTGCGTCTCATTTGATTAACTTTCCCACAGAACGAGCTATCAATGCTTTAATACGAGCAGTAGAAAATAACGACCCTACCCTTGATAACCGTATCGTACGTCGAAAGTCGATAGAAACCCTAGGGAGACTCGAAGCCAAACAAGCTTTGGAAGTGATTCACATCTGTTTAAACGATGACGACTGCTATACAGTAGAAAATGCTGTTTGGGCAGTGGGAGAAATTGGAACCACTGATGCTAATCTTCTTGAAGATATTGCTCAGTTGCTTCAAAAACCTGGGCAAACTCACCGCGTTATTATCCACACCCTAACTAAATTAAATTATCAACCAGCCCTAGAGCGAATTCGCCGATTTGTAGATAACGCTGACCCCCTCATTGCTAGTGCTGCAATCACCTCAGTTTGCCGTTTTACCAAGGATTATGCTCAAATGGGGAAAGTGGTAGCCATGTTGGGGCATCCCAATGTCTTAGCGAGGCGGTTGTCTATTCAAGATTTAATCGATTCTCGTTACTACGATGCAATTCCTAATATTGCCCGATGTCCTGTCTCATTGGTGTTTCGCTTACGAGGTATTCGGATGCTGGCACAAGCCGGTATTCCCACTGGGGAAATTACTTTTGAAACGATTCAACCCCATTTAGAACAGACGTTGCGAGATCATCCCAATGATTTAGATTTAGTGCATACCTATGAGGCAACGCCAGATTTAACGGTTTTAGTACGAGCATTATATGAAACTGACTTTGGAAAATGTTATCTAGCCAGTAAAACTATTCTTGACCATTATGCGGACACCGCCCCCTCTGCCCTATTAAACACTTATAGCGAAGAAGCCAAGGGTGATTATGGCGCTCATTTTCATGTGATCAAACTATTGGGCTGGTTGAAATATGCTCCGGCCTATGATTTACTACTGGAGGCCTTGCATAATCGTCAACCTCAATTTCAGAAGTCACGGGCCGCTGCAGCGATTGCCTTGGGAGAACTGGGAGAAACAAAGGCTATTCCTGTTCTAGAAGCCAGCCTCTCTGAAAAAGACTGGGTTTTAAAATACGCTGCGTTGATGGCACTTGAAAAACTTAGCGCTGGGGGTGGTCATGAGATTGCACTCAACGACCCCGACTGGTTGATTCAAGCTAAAGCCCAAAACTTCAATTCATGAAGTCAGAAGTTCCTCACTCCGTTCCGGCGCTATCGCACAGAAGTTAAAATTAATGGGAGATTGTAACTCGCCATTAATTTTAAACCGCTAAAATAAATTTGTAGCGGGGGTCACAGAACCCAATTTCGACCTCTAGAAGTAGAAAGTCTTTACTGAAAATTATAAGAAAAAACAACTTCTGACTTCTGACTTCCTACTTCTGACTTCGAGCGAAGCAATAATCCCCACTATGAAGTTGCGGGGGGAATTAGGGTCAATTTTTTCCACTTCTTTAATTTGTAATCCTATGACGACAGATTCTCTATTTGATAGACTAAAACACCCCAACCCCCATCTGCGGGAGCAGGCCATGTTTGAAATTGCCGAATCCCGCGATGAAAATACGATTCCTCGTCTGATGAGTATTTTGGATGAGGAAGATACGACTTATCGTCGTGCAGCTGTCAAAGCATTAGGAGTGATTGGATTCGATGCTGTTCCCTCAGTGGTGGAGTCCTTACTGCATAGTGAAAATGTAACGGTACGAGGAAGCGCAGCCAAAGCCCTAGCACAGATTGCTGTTAATTATCCCGATTTACCTTTTCCTGAAGCCGGTTTACAGGGATTGAAGGCTGCTATCAACGACCCCAATCCGGTGGTTCATATTGCATCGGTAATGGCCTTGGGTCAAATGGGACCGGCTGCCTACGAAATTTTGGTGGACTCGTTGAAGACAACCAGTAATATAGCAGTGCAGGTGGCAATTGTCAACGCACTCGCTTCCATTGGAGATCCCAAGTGTAGCGAAGTCCTGACAACCTTTGCTAACGATCAATCGGTGGATTCCTATGTACGTGAATCAGCGACGAGTGCTTTATCTCGTTTGGATTTAGTGATCAACTATAACCCAAGTTATTAAGTTAGTGTGGGGAGATGGAGGCAAATTTAGAATTTAGAATTTAGAATTTAGAATTTAGAATGAAAATACTTCTACCATTCTTAATTCTCTCTCTTCCCACCCTTATTTGAACAAACAACTTTTATTAACCAAGCAGTATTTCCCCAACTAATTGCCAGGAATTTCATGAAGTCAGAAGTAGTCGGATATATAGGGTTTCTTGGACTCATAAGGTACACCTTACTCCTGCCTCGGAGTCTCCTGCCTCGGAGCCTCCTGCCTCGGAGCCTCCTCTGCTTAACTTAAACGAGTAACGTTTATTTTTGTCCAGGTACTTAGTTGGGGCTTCCAATTTCGTTCACTATAACAACAATCAATTATGACCCTGAAAGCATTTATAACAGGAGGAACCGGATTTATTGGCGCAAACTTAGTTAGACGCTTATTAAAAGAAGGCTATGAAGTTCGTGCTTTAGTTCGTCCCCAAAGTAATTTAGAGAACCTGAAAAACTTAGATATTGAAATGGTTAAAGGGGATCTCAATGATACCAATTTAGCTGAAAAAATAAGAGGCTGTCATGTTCTATTTCATGTCGCAGCCCATTACTCTCTATATCAAGCAGATAAAGATAAATTATATGAAAGTAATGTGTTAGGAACTCGCTCAATTTTAAACGCAGCTAAACAAGCCAATGTTGAACGTATTGTTTATACCAGTTCCGTTGCTGCTATTGGCGTGGGAAAACCAGGAGAAATTGTTAACGAAACCCATCAAAGTCCTGTTAATGAATTAGTGGGACATTACAAAAAATCGAAATATTGGGCGGAACAAGAAGCGAAAAAAGCGATTATAAATGGACAGGATATTGTTATTGTTAACCCCAGTACCCCCATCGGGCCATTAGATATTAAACCCACTCCCACAGGGGAGATTATTTTGCGTTTTTTACGCCGTCAAATGCCAGCTTATGTTAATACTGGGTTAAATATTATTGATGTGCGAGACGTAGCACAAGGTCATCTGTTAGCATTAGAAAAAGGGAAGATGGGGGAACGTTATATTTTAGGCAATAAAAACCTAAGTTTAAAAGCCTTATTAGAGGAGTTATCCTTATTAACAGGACTAAAAGCTCCTCAACAAACCTTACCCCTTTGGCTACCCTTAACTGTGGCCTGGGTAGAAGAAACGTTATTATCTCCTTTGGGCAAAAAACCATCAATTCCTATGGATGGAGTGAAAATGTCTAAACAGCCGATGTATTATGATCCATCTAAAGCTATTCATGAATTAGGTTTGCCATCTTCTCCCGTTGAAAATGCCCTAAAAGATGCTATTACTTGGTTTACAAATAATGGATATATTTAGGGTAATTACCATTAATAATTGATCATTGATGAGAGTAAATTATGGAAGAATCTATTGCTTATTGTTGGAATGATATTGGAGTATCAGGGAATAGTTCTTGTCCTGAGTTAAAAACAGTTATTCATTGTCGAAATTGTCCTGTTTATCGCGGTTCTGGTCGAACTTTATTACAAAGAAATGCCCCAGAAGGTTATGTTGAAGAATGGACAGATATACTGGCTCAAAATTGGCAACAAACACTTACTAAAGCTGAAGAAAAAGCATCTAGTTTAGTCAAAAAAGACTCGGCTAGTGATGAAGTTATTGCCTTAATTATTTTTAGAGTTTCTCAAGAATGGTTAGCGTTACCAGCATGGGTTATTAAAGAAATTACCCATATTCATCCTATTCATACTTTACCTCACCGTAGTAATCATGTTTTTGCTGGAATTGTTAATATTCGTGGTGAGATTTTAATGTGTATTTTACTAAGAAATCTTTTATCATTACCTCATATAGATTTGAATGAAAAAAACGAAAACTTAACCTATTCATCTTCTATTGTTCCAGTTGTTTATAAGAGAATGATTGTCATTGAAATACAATCTAATCGTTGGGTATTTCCTGTGGATGAAATTCTGGGAGTTTATCGTTTTTCTTCAAAACAATTACAAGACACTCCTGTGGTTATTTCTAAAACTCCTGATACTTATACTAAGAAAATTTTAACGGTGGAAGAAAAAAATATCAACTATTTGGATTATGAATTGGTATTCTACGAATTATTATTCTACACTTTAAATCGAGCCTAAAAAACAAAATCAATAAATTATTATGTCTGTCATTGATGTCAAAAATCTGAGCAAAATTTATAAAATTTCTTTAAAAAAGCCTGGAATTAAAGGCACAATCAATCACTTTTTTAAGCGTACTTATCGAGATATAGTAGCAGTTAAAGATGTATCTTTCCTCATTGATTCTGGAGAAATGGTTGGCTTTTTAGGAGCAAATGGTGCAGGAAAAACCACCACATTAAAAATGTTAACTGGATTAATTCATCCCTCAACAGGTGAAATTAAAATAGTGGGTCATATTCCTTTTAAGCGTCATCCTATTTTTTTAAAAAAGATGAGTTTAGTTATGGGACAAAAACAGCAATTATTATGGGATTTACCAGCTTTAGATTCTTTGAAAATAAATGCTGCTGTTTATGAAATTCCCGATAAAATTTTTTCCAAAAGACTTCAAGAGTTAGCAGAAATGTTATCTATTGAAGAACAATTAAGTCAACCAGTTCGTAAACTATCTCTAGGACAAAGGATGAAAGCAGAATTATTAGCTGCTTTATTACATCATCCTCAAGTTTTATTTTTAGATGAACCCACATTAGGGTTAGATGTTAATTCTCAAGCTGCTATTCGTTCTTTTTTAAAAGA
>JASJDD010000297.1 GCA_030065735.1 Crocosphaera sp. | reverse complement strand
TAGAAGAGATGGCCGAACAAGGTTGTGCTGTCGCACGTTGATATACTGGTCAAAATTCATCCCCACCTAAAATGTGAATGTTCCTGATAGTATTTTTAGGTGGGGACTTCTTTTGACATTTTTGTTAAATTCCCAGGAACGATTCGGGATAAAATAATGTCCATAAATCTGATAGGACTTGCTCGGCGTGGTAGCTATGCTTCAGTTCAAAATACAATCCGATAGTGATATTCCCGCCTCTAAACAACTGTTTGATCAGATTCGCTTTGCGATAGCCTCTAGTCAATATCCTCCTGGTCATCGTCTACCCAGTACCCGTCAACTGGCTACTATGACGGGACTGCATCGCAACACCATCAGTAAGGTTTATCAACAACTTGAAGAAGCCAGCTTAGTTGAGTCCATTGCTGGTTCGGGAATCTACGTTAAAGCACAAAATAACGACGACATCTCTCTTCCTGAATGTCCTTTGTTCACCCAATATCCCCAAGAAAGTCAACTGGTTTATAAAAGTTTAGATGAACTCCTCAGACAAGGGTTAACCCTCTCCCAAGCGAAAGAATTATTTTTAGCAGTGATTGATTGGCGGTTACGGTGTAGCGCACAGGTATTAGTGACAGTCCCCACCCGAGATATGGGAGCCGGACAACTGATTTTACAAGAGTTAGAAAAAGCTTTAGCCATTCCTGTCGAATTAGTGGCCATGGAAGCGTTGGCTCAAGTCTTATCTCAAAAAAAGTCAGTCACTGTGGTCACTAGCCGTTATTTTCTTCCCGAAGCAGAGTCGATTGCTTCTTCATACGCGACTCGGGTTTTGCCCATCGATATTTATGATTATGGCCAAGAATTGGCCATAATCAAAGAATTACCTAAAGATACTCGTTTAGGGATTGTTAGTTTAAGTCCAGGAATTATTCGGGTTGCAGAAATTCTCATCCACAGTTTACGGGGTGATGATTTATTATTAATTACCGCACAAGCGAGCGATCGCCGTCAACTTTTAACCTTAGCGCGATCGGCACAAACCATTATGAGTGATCCGGCTAGCTATGGGTTGGTTAAACAAGCGATTCTTACCGTCAGAGATGACTTAATTCGTCCCCCAGATGTCATTTGTTCTGAATATTACATCGGGGAAAAGTCTATTAACCTCCTCAAACGAGAATTAGGATTAGGTTGAACAGTGAATAGTGACCGATAAATTTAACGACTCAGTGGTCGTAGTAAGGCAATTACAGAAGTATAACCATGTACAAAAGTTTCTTTTCCTACAGGACCAATTTCCCCATTACAAAAAAATCCCCCCACCGGAACCCCAGGAAAATAATTGGCAAATAACTGAGAGTCAAAATTTGGCACTTGATATAGGGTTTGTCCTCTTCCTAAACAAGAAAACATGAATGCTCCTTGAACGGGAGTCGATAGGTTAGACTGTTTGAGCAGGGTTTCTAAATCATCAGCCGAGGTTTGTGCATCCCGTAGATGAAATTGTAGTCGTTGGCCAGGCCGTACCCGATCGCCGATAGCGATCGCCCCTAATTTGGGATCAACTCCCAATAAATTGCGGATTAAAAAATCCCCTGGTTGTAATTCTTGTTTAAATTCATCTCTAACCACTCCCACAAATAAAGAATGTTGGGCAAGTTGACGATCTGAGTCGTCTAAATTTTCCATCAACTGTCGCAACCAATCTAGGGGGGATCGGGTTTCCCCCTCTTGAGACAATTCTAAAATAATATTCCGTTCTCCTTTTACCACTTGATAAGGTTTACCAATAGGACGACATCCTTGGGCGACAATGGTATCAATGGTAATGTCCCCGCTTAACGCCAGTCCCACCGTTCCCTGATGATAAAACCCTGATTGGGAATTACCGCTTTGATGATAGAAAACAGTTCCTGGGACCCCCATTAAACTACTACTGCTCAATCCTCCTACTTTGACCGATTGAGGATAGGCAAAATCTAAACCAGCAAGTAAGTCGTTAATGGCAGTGGAAAACGGATCACACAAGACAATAAAATGGGGTTGATCTTGGGGGGCAACCCCCATTAATTCCTGCCAAATCCCAGGGGGACTGTCTAAATCAGGTAAACTTTCGGGACTGAGAAAAAAAGGGTTGATCTTGACATTGGGTAAACAACCGACCATTAAACTCAAAGCAGGATTGTTTTCTATCTCAGACACTTGTTTTCCATTACTTTTGCCAACAATTCCGGCACCACCACAGCCGATGAGAATGGGTAAGGATAGTCTTTCTAAGATTAAGGGAATTAACCGAGGATAATCACTGGCATAAGCCGAAGAAATAAAGAAAATGCCCACATCAGCAGCAGTTGACAAAGTGTTCTCAATGGTTTGAGTCACTTCTGTCACAGCAGCTTCTAAAGAAGGTTGAGTTGAGAGGGCATTAGTCCAAAACATTCGTTTTTGAGCAGATAATCGTTAAAGACTTCTATTAAATTCTCCAGACGGCATAGGATTTCTGGGAAAAACCTCAGCCGGCATGGAATTAAATTCAGCATCAATAGTCAAATCTAAGCTTTTGTCTATTTGTTTAATCATATCAGAGAGATTGGTTCGATACACCGTTCTTACAAAGGTATCGACATCCACTATTTCTTGTTGAGGTAGGGAGGCAAAAAAGACACCCACTTGGCTATCTCCCCAAGCCCTAGCCTGAACTCGGGTGGCTGAGGGTAAACCTACTTGACGTATCGGGGTGACAAAATTTTGAGAAGGTCCTCCGATGACCGCAACCGGTCCACCAAAACGGGGTAAAGAGGGCTGTTCTAGGGTAGGACTAGGAATACCGGCTACTCGATTTCCTGTGGTTCTTACCCCACCTCTTGGGGTAGGAATGGCCGCTATAGGGGGTAAGACACCGACACTGATGGGATCACTCAGTTCCTCGGCTGCGGTTGTCCCAAAATCATAAATGTCTCTATAAACATCCCCAGCATCTACTTGCGGTAAAATGGGAACCTCTTTGATGGTCATATCTTCTCTGTCTCTATCTAAACTAATTTCACTCAGAGAAGAAACAATGGACTCCAAGGAGATATTCCCTGGTTCTGAGACTGCTTGCGTAATTTTCTCTGAACTAACAGGATCATTGAGGATGCTTATCTCTTCTTGGGGAGGAATTAATTGACTGAGAAGATCAGAGTCCAGGAAATCTAGGATTGTTGCTTCCTGTATACTTAAGGCATCCGTTGTCTCTGGAAATAGGCGAAAGGTGGCTGCTTGGCTTTCTTGGGTTAGACTATGAATACAGTTCAGACCGACTAGGAATCCTAAACCGATTTTCATGAAGTTGAAAGATAATTTATTTACCATAATACAATTAGTCTACTGACAATCAGGAGTTTAGTGTTGATTGCTAGATATATAGATTTTTGGTTAGGGAATGGAAAAACTTATTTGATCGAAGTCAATCAATCAGGATAATTATCAAATAGTGGGCAATGATAAATAAAAATCATTTTTAAGTTATCGATAAGTTGTTGAACTATATTTTTATGAACGATTACCCATACTCTAATCTTACCTAAAAATTTCTCTCTCACACCCTTCTCTGGAAATTTTATGAAATTTTTGCATTATTTGCATTGAAAGGTAGGAAACTCGGCAATACTGCTTGGGTAACGAGATTTTCTGTTGTTGAAGCGGGATAGGGGGCAATACTGCATTGCCACACCTCCCACGCTGATTTGTGGGTGTTTTTCGGGAAAATACAGCGTGGGGCTTCTGGCGGTTAAGCTAAATTATCTAACCCATCCATGACTTGTGCTGAAATGATTTTATCTTTTTTTGTTAGTTCTGCTAATACTTCTTTCCCGTCAACCAGATAGCCAAAAACAGAATAACGACCATCCATTAAATTAAAGCCAGGAGGGGTTAATTCGCTGTCAAATTTAAAAAAGAAAAATTGTGATGATCCCCCGTTGGGATCTAAACTAGGACGGGCTAAAGCAACAGCCCCGTAAGCATTAAAGGGAAGGACTAAATCAGGTAAATAAATGCCCACTTCTTCTAGAGTTTCCCCATAAATGGGTTTTTCATCCCCTCTCACTAGCACTTCTAAAGGAATGGCGCGATATTCTCCTGTTTCCGAGTCAACAAAACCTTCTTCTTCCCCTGGTGGATCGCCAGTTTGGATGGCCAAACTATCTTCTATCTCAATAAAGGATAAACCATCGTAGAAACCCCGTTGCACCAGATCCACGAAATTTCCTCCATTTACAGGGGCATTGTAGCCATCAACCACAATGGTCAGATCCCCTTTAGTGGTTTCTATTTTAACAGTAGCCCGTCCTTTCAATTGGGGTAACTCAGCATATTCTTCGGGGACTTTAAAGGGAAAGCCTTCCACCATTAAAGTTTCAATCTCGCCAATATTATCGAGAACAGCCCGTCTTTTAATCCAAACCTCTTCTTTATCCTTGTTTTCCACTGCTTCTTGCAGTTCGCTGATTCCTGTTTTGATATCCTCTAGGATCGTTACTGCTTGGGGTTGGCGATCGCTAGGAACCCCGTCAAGAATTTTCTCGCTGCGTAGGGTGAGAACAAAGGAAGCGGTTTTGACATCTTTGACAATGGGCGGCCAGCGTTTTCCTCTAAGATGATTGGCAATATCTTCGATCGCCTCTTGAACTTTGCGGATGGGTTCGTTGTCGATGGGTAAGGCATACCTTAAAATGGCTTCGGGGTCAGTAATGGCGTTTCCTTGAGCGAGAACACTAATTAAGACCGAATCAGTGCCTAATTGATTCCAAGTCGCCCCACATAAACTGATAGACAGGGCCACTATGATAGTAGTGACCATTGTTTTTTTACACCAATGTTCCAGTGCTGATCGGACATCAGACCAAAAACTTTGTTTTAATTTCATTAACTTTTAAGGATTACGATGAATGAGCATTTTCATTGTTTTTATTTACCATAATTTGAGGTCTGATTGATACCCCCTATTGTTTAACGAAGTCAGAAGTTCCTCGCTGCGTTCCGGCGCTATCGCACAGAAGTTGTTGAAAGCAGGAGAGGATTTATGCCTCCCTCCAAAAACTTTTCGCTTTAAAAAGCCAGGTTTTAGACCCTATTATCTCGATAAGTTACGCCCGTTAC
>JASJDD010000025.1 GCA_030065735.1 Crocosphaera sp. | reverse complement strand
GCATTTCCGATTTAGTCTTAGACGGAGAAGGAATGTTAGAAGATTGGCCCCAAGAACGTTCCATTGCTGAAGGAAGAACCGCCGCCATTCTCAGTAGTGTTGATGGGATAGGAAAAGCCAAAATTTTACGCTTTCTCTCTCAATCACGACTATTAACCCCATTAATGCGGGATAGTCGTCTCGGAAGACCCATGTTAGACGGGATTGGCGGTTATGCTGAAGATCGAGCTTATGGTGTACGAGTCATTAGTTTAGGGGTGATGTTAGCCGGTGCTAATTTATCTAATCAAGATTTACGCTGGACAGATTTAAGTGAAGCTAATCTGGTTCGGGCTAACTTAAGTGGTTGTGATCTAGTTAAAGCCAACTTATCTCGTACCGTCCTCTACGATGCCAATCTCCAAGGGGCCGACCTCAAAAGCACTCGTTTATTCTACGGTTCAGCCGAAACGGCTAGTCCTCGCTCAAGAAATCATCGTCCTGATTACAGTACCGGTGCTTATACAGGGGTTGTTATTGAAAATTGTAACTTAGCCCAAGTGAAAAATTTGACCCCAGAACAACATTATTATTTATGCGCTTGGAGTGGAGAAAAAAGTCGTCAAACTATTCCAGGCGGTTGTCAAGGGATTCCTAATAAGCTAAATCGTTGACATCACTATTAGTATAGGACTAAGATATATAAAATGAACAGAAAGATTCAAATTAGTTTAAGGCTAACCGAACAAGAAAAAGAAATTTTGGACAGGTATTGTGAACAAGAAGGACGGCAGCAAAGCGAACTGATTAGGGAGTTTGTTCGGGGACTCAAGCACCATCTAAAAAAGCCGTCGTAGAAATTGGGTTCCGTGACCCCCGCTACAGATTTATTCTAGCGGTTTACAATTAATGGCGAGTTACAATCTCCCATTAATTTTAACTTCTGTGCGATAGCGCATGGTAGTAGTGAGGAACTTCTGACTTCATGAACCGTAACCCTTGATACCGTAAATTTTATGCTTACCCGTCGTTCTTTCATCACCACTACAAGCATTTTGGCATTAGGGAATCTGTTATCAAGCTGTGCTAGTTCTAAGCCTGATTTACGGATATTATTGTTACAAGGTTCTATTCCCCCTCAAGTCCTCAAGGCTTTTCGTCAACAAGTCTCTTCAGAAGCCTCTCTTGATTTTAAACCTCAAGGACAATTAAAGGAACTCTTTTCTCTGCTAGAAACTTGGCAAAATAAAGACGAGAAAAAAAAGGGTTTATTGCAAAATTTACCGAAGATTCCTGTTATTAATCCTCCTCCTCCTTCTCTCAGTGATTTTGTTACCTTAGGGGATGTTTGGTTAACTGAGGCCATCGAAAAAGAGTTAATTGAACCCCTAAATATGACCGAGATTAAACAGTGGGAAACCTTACCCTTTCGTTGGCAAAGATTAGTCAAACGGGATAAACAAGGAAATTTACAAGAAAATGGGTTAATCTGGGGTGCGCCTTATCGTTGGGGAACCACCTTAATGGCCTATCGGTCTGATAAACTGGACTGGCAACCCCAAGACTGGTCGGATTTATGGGATGAACGATTGAGCGATCGCATTTCACTGGTAGACCAACCCAGAGAAGTAATCGGGTTGACGTTGAAAAAGTTAGGACAATCTTACAATACTAAAAATTTAAACCAAGTTCCTCAGTTAAAAACAGAACTTTTAGCCCTAAATAAACAAGTCAAATATTACAGTTCTCAACATTATTTACAATCTCTATTAGTTGGGGATGTTTGGGTGAGTGTGGGATGGTCTAATGAGATTATTCCTTTGATAGCTAGAAACCGTAATATTAAAGCGGTGGTTCCTTCTTCTGGGACTGCTATTTGGTCAGATGTTTGGGTGAAACCAAAAGCAAAAGAAGGACAAACGGAATTATCCCAAACTGCTAAGCAATGGCTTAATTTTTGTTGGCAACCTCAAGCAGTAAATCTCATTTCTTTGTTTGCTGATGCTGCTTCTCCTGTGATTAATACCATAGACAAAAAAGAACTTGCTCCCGATATCATTAATAATCCTTTATTATTTATTGAGTCAGCTATTTTTGATAAATGTGAATTTTTAGAACCTTTATCAAAGCAAGTTGAACAACAATATATTAATCTGTGGAAAGAAGTGAGAAATAGTTAACACTCATCAGTCATCAGTGACCACTAAAATTAGAATTTTTTGAGCTTGAAATCTTTAGTTGTAATTAGGGGTGATTAATTTTCTAACGATACACTATCAACATAACTATAAACTTCAATGCCTAAAGTTTCTGCAACGGGTAAAGCTTTGGGGTCAACCATTGGTGAAATAACAATTTTTCGGTTTACGTTTCGCTGATATTTTTGTTGATAAAATTCTGCTTTACGGCTAAAAATATACATATCGCCTTTACTCATAGAAGATTTAATTTCACAAACAATCACTAACCCATTTTTAATGATGACATCGACTTCTACTTGATCTGGTCGTCCAAAAACCATACCATCAGCATCATAATCATTAATATTAACAACTTCAACCCCGAAAGATTTTTCTAAAATACCTGCTAAAGCATTACGGAAACTCGCTTCCGAAAAGAGTCCCCACCGAGAACCTAAAGCCCCAATCGTGCTATTATATTTACGATTCATTTGTTTAATTTCCTCTAGAGTTTCTTGATTTTTTCGATTTTGTTCCCACCATTTTTGGTTTTGTTGCTGCCATTGACGGTTATTTTCCTCCCATTGACGGTTATTCTCCTCCCATTTCTGGGCCTGTTCATGGATAAATTCATCTAAACGATGGTTATTTTCAGCCCATTTCTGAGCTTGTTCTTCCCTATCTTGCTGTAATTCTGCTAAAATGCGATCAACTCGTTCTTTAAATTCCTCAAACTTCTGATCTGTCTCTTGTTTTGGGGAATAATACTCTGAGACGGTTCGCAAAATGAAATCCCGAATACTCGCATCTTCGGCCAGAATACTCGGTAATTGTTCTCTAATTAAAATTTTAATGTCATCAGAATTCGTCATCTTAATGTAACTGCACGTCGCCTAATAATAATTATAGGTTTAGATAGAGTTAGGTGTAGGGTGGGTTAGACGGCTATAATTCACATTATCACAGGAATATAACAATGCGTCGGAACCCACCATTGTAGTTCAATTAGCAGAGAAAAAAGTTGCCCCATTAATTCAATTAACCGCCTTGTGTTGCTTTGGAAGCAAGGCTAAATATATTGAAATTTTATTTTATTCTCAGAAAATTGATAATTGATAGCTAAATATCGTCTAAAATCAACAAAATATCCTTTTTTTAAAGATTTTTTCCAATAAATAAAATTTGTTTATTTTTGTAATCAATGAGGCCATTCTGATTAAAGTTGACTTACCCTAAATAGTAGAGGTCTTGATAGAAACCTTGTTAATAAATGCAATCCATCGTTATCTAGTCAGGCGTGAATAACTGACTAGAGAGATGGGATTTGTAGGGAGAAAAATTTATTATGGTTGCCCTAAATAATTGTTCATTGGATCTGCTAAGATTTTATAGAGCTTGTAACCCCATAAAAACTCTAAATCTCCAAAATCCTGAAGACCGAGAATACTATATTGATTTCTCTTCCGTTCGGGGTGCTAAGAGAATTGAAAATATGGCAAGAACTATCAATCGTTTGTCGCCTAATGAGCCTACTTTTCAATTATTTACTGGTCATATTGGTAATGGAAAAACGACCGAATTATTACGTCTTAAAACTCTCTTAGAAAAAAAAGAATTTCATGTAGTTTATTTTGAAGCTACTGAGGATATTGATATTGGAGATGTGGATATTAGTGATATTTTGTTAAGTATTGCCCGTCATGTTGTTGAGAGCTTAAAAGAACTAGATATTACCTTTCAACCTAGTTTTTTTCAACAATTATTTGGACAAATTCAGCAAAGTGTACCAAGATTAAATTTAACTGGTATTGACTTTTCTATAGGACTTGTCACAATTACTACTCAACTGAAAGGAAGTTTTAATGAACGTGATAAATTAAGAGCCATTTTAGAGCCAAGAACCCCTAATCTGATAGAGTCAATCAATCAGGATATTATTGAGCCGGCGATTGCTCAATTAAGAACTCAAGGAAAAAACGGGCTGGTCGTAATTATTGATAACTTAGATAGAATAGATAACACGCTCAAACCCAATAATAAAATTCAACCAGAATATTTATTTGTAGACAGAGGTGAACAGTTAAGGAGACTTAAATGTCACGTTATTTATTCAATTCCTTTAATCTTAACATTTGCTAATCAATTACAAGCATTGGAAAGTCGTTTTGGGAAAAATGTAAAAGTTTTACCAATGGTGCAAGTCCGAACCCGTGATGGAAAACCATTTGAACAGGGAATCGATTTATTACAACAGATGGTATTAGCAAGAGCTTTTCCAGATATAGAACAACAAAAACGTCTTGATTGTATTACGGAAATATTTGATAAACCTGAAACTTTAAAAAAACTATGCTTAATAAGTGGTGGTCATATTCGTAATTTATTAGTCCTTCTTTTTAGCTGTTTACAACAAGAAGATACCCCGATTTCTATTCAATGTCTCAATGATGTTATTCGGAGACAAAGAGATATGTTAAAACGAGCAATTACTTCTAATGAGTGGAAATTATTGGAGGAGGTTAAAAACAGTAAATTAGTTAGAGGTGAAGATAAATATACAACTCTGTTATCTAGTTTGTTTGTCTTTGAATATGAGGATCAACAAAGTCAATGGTTTGATGTTAATCCTTTGTTAGAAGCTTAGAAATTGATACATAGTCAGCTTCAATCTGATCATATCAATAGAAGATTTTAGGGAGAATTTATTATGAATAGCAATTTAATTACTAATCTGCCTCA
Organism: Crocosphaera sp.; assembly: GCA_030065735.1. Classification (GTDB taxonomy): domain Bacteria; phylum Cyanobacteriota; class Cyanobacteriia; order Cyanobacteriales; family Microcystaceae; genus Crocosphaera. Next base: position 27,283 of record JASJDD010000025.1, on the reverse strand, counting down.
AGAAAAGAGTAATTATCCTAGTATTGATGGTTTAGATAAATTAATTAGAGCTATTAAATTAGCTGTTCAAGCTCAAGAATATTCCACAATTCTTGTCAAGTTCAATTATCTGAGTTTATGGACAACTATCCTACAGCAATTAAAGACTATTGATTCTTCTTTGGCTATTCACCCAATTGTTTTGGATAAAGAGACGAAAACCCTTTATCAAGGGATAAAAGAAGAATTGAAAGATGACCAACCATCAGCTTTAATGGTGTTTGGTATGGAGTCGGTTAGTGATGTTGATCAGGTACTGAGATCCACTAAACAAGACCGAGAAAAAATATCTCATGAATTTTCATGTCCTCTGGTTTTGTGGTTAACAGATGATATGTTATCAAAACTGGTAAGATTATCCCCAGATTTTGCTAGTCCAGTGTCAGTTCCTATCGAAATTGACATATCAACTGATGAAGTTACTCATTTAATTAATTCCCATGCGGAACAAATATTCCGCATGGTTATAAAATTTGGAGCAGGAATATTTGGGGTCAAAATACTTCAAGAAACAATGTTGTCTAATCAAAATAATGAGTTGTCTAATCAAAATAATGATTGGCTAACATTTTCTGAATTAAACTTCGCTAAACAAGACTTAGAAAAGTGTGGAGTTACCTTAAATGATGAGTTGAAAGCTAATCTAGAGTTTTTACTAGGTTATAGTCTTAATAACTTATCAGGTAGTAATATAATGTCTTTACGGTATTGTGATGAAGACATATCAGTCAATAAATTTTGTCGAAAACAGTACGAAGAAAGTTTAGAATTATACAGAAAAACTGATAATTTTAAATATCAAGCTTGTGTTCTTTACTGTTTAGGATTATGGTGGTGGGGATATGGAATGTCTTATCGAATTGAGCGAGATAAAGCTTTCATAAAAGTAAAAAATTATTGGCAAGAATGTGTCAAACTCTTTAGAGAAACCGGTGATCAAGCGTTAGAAGCGAGATTCATCAATGCTGAAGCAGAAGCACTGAAAAGAGTTCATGATTGGGAGCAATTAAAAACAATAGGTCAACGAGCAAAACAACTTCATAAAAAGTATCATAATGATTTGAGACTAGCACGCATTAATGGTTTTTTAGCTGAAGTTGCGTTTTATCAAAATAAGAACTGGAAGCAAGCTAAATCATTAGCTGAAGAGGCTTATAATAGTGTAACAGAAATTTTACAAAATCCTCCAGATGATTTTCCTCAAGGTTGGTTAGAATGGACACAACATTATCATCAGGGTTGGTATTTATTACCTTTAGCTAAAGCAGAATATCAATTACAAGAGAGTTCAGAAGCTATCCAACACTTAGAAAAAGCAAAAAAAGAAACAAAACCTGACTATGATCCAGAACTTTATATCAGTATTTTGGAAGAATTACAGAAAATTTACTATCAAAAAGGAGAACATAAGACTGCTTTTTCAGTTAAACAAAAACAAAGAAAAATTGAACAACAATTTGGTTTTCGTGCTTTTATTGGTCTAATTCCTTTACCAACAAAGCATATTATAAATAATCCTTTTTTACTTCCCCTTAAACCAGAAACTGTTGAGACGAGTGTAATTGGGCAAAGTGACAGATCAAACAAAATGAACCAGTTAATTACTTGTATTACTAGTACCCAACATAAACTGATTGTAGTTTATGGAGGATCGGGAGTCGGTAAAAGTTCCCTCTTTCGAGCGAAATTAATTCCTGTTTTAAAACAAATAAAAAACATTTATCCTCGGCCAGTTTTGCCTATTTTAATCTCACAGTATCCTAATTGGTTTGATGACATAGGAAACTATCTTAAAAAAGAAATTGATGATTTTCAAGTTGTGGCAAGTGACTCATCAATTAATAAAATCAAGAAAATTCTTGAGCAACTACGTAAAAATAATAATGATAATATTCTTACGGTTTTAATTTTTGATAATTTAGAAGAACTATGCTTTAGTTTACAAAACCCCATTAATCGTCCAAAACTTGCTAATTATAGTCAGGAATTTGCTAACTTTATTCAAGAATCTCTTACCATTCCTTTTGTCAAAATTATTTTGTCTGTGAGAGAAGATTACCTCTATTATTTACTAAATTTGAGTCGTTTAGCTAATTTCGACATCATTAACAACAATATTTTGGACAAAAATAATCTTTACTATATCGGTTATTTGGAGTTAGATGAAGCTAAGGCAGATATTCTGGAATTAACGCAAAATACTTATCTCTTAGAGGAGTCACTTCTTGACAGACTGGTTAATGATTTGGCGACTCCAGAAGGAAAAGTTATCCCCATTGAACTACAAATGGTAGGAACGCAGTTAGAAAATAATAAAATTACAACTTTACAAGACTATGAAAAACTAACACAAGGGGTTAACGAAAAAAAACCGAAAAAAATATTACTTGATCAATATTTGGAAGAAATCACTAAAGACTGTGGAATAGAAAATCAAGTGATTGCTGAAGTCGTTCTTTATTGTCTAACTGATTCCAATAATATTCGTCCTAAACAAACCTATGACGAGTTAAAAGATAAATTAGAATTATCAGAATTAGAATCAACTGAACAACAACTAGATGTAGTTTTGGCTATTTCAACAGAATCGGGATTGGTTCAAAAGCCATCATTTTTCAGTGATCATAGGTGTTTTACTTATCAATTAGCTCCTGATCATTTAACCCAAATTATTCAGAAAAGATTTCGTCAAAAATACCATCAATTAGCGTCTAATTTAGATAGAAAAAGAAGCGATGTTTTACAAGAACTTGCTATTAAAGAGATTAAGCAACTTAACCTAACGGCTCAAAAATCTTTTGCAGAACATGATCAACTCAAAGCTTTACAAGCAAGTCTTGAGTCAAGCGAAAAGTTAAAAACCCTTAAAAATTTACCCTTAGAAGTCCAACAAGAAACAGAAAAAACCATCAAAGATATTATCTATGGTTTAGAAGAATATAACCACTTTGAGGAACATCAGAGTGATGTTTATAGCGTAAATTTTAGTCGTAAGGGTAGTTTTACCCCTGATGGAAGATTTCTGGCTTCTGCAAGTTGGGATAAAACCATTGAAATCTGGGATGTGGAAAATGACGAGTTCGTAAAAAATGTTAAAGGACATCAGGATGCTGTAAATAGCGTTAAAATTAGTCCAGATGGTAAGCTGTTAGCCTCAGCCAGTGCGGATCAAACCATTAAAGTTTGGCTTATTTCTTGGAATTCTACGAAACAAGAATTCACTTGTGAGGAATGGAAAAAGGATACCCTTAGTCATGATGATTGGGTTTGGGATGTTTGTTTCAGTTCTGACGGTAAAATGCTGGCATCAGCAGGAGGCGATCGCCTGATCAAGCTTTGGCAGCTAAACTGGAGTGAAAAGTATCAAGATTTAACTATTAAACATTTTGCAAACCTTAAAGGCCATGACGATAAAGTTTACACCATCGATTTCAGTCCTGATAATCAAACCTTAGCTTCAGGATCAGGAGAGAAAGACAATACCATTAAACTTTGGGACATTAATACAAAGAAGTGTAAAGAAACTCTAGCAGAACAACAAAGGCCAATTAAAAGCGTCAGATTTAGCCATTCAGGAGAATATTTAGCTTCAGCAAGTGAAGATGGAACTATCCAACTTTGGGAGATCAAGGAGAATAAAGTTAAACCATACCTGAATCTCAATCATAAAGAACAAGTGAATAGTGTATCCTTCAGAGAAGATGATCAGGTATTAGCATCAGGAGGCAATGATAATACGGTCAAACTTTGGAGTCTTGAAGGGGACTTGCTGAAAACCTTTAGAGGACACCGAGACTGGGTAAGATATGTGGAATTTAGTCCCAATGGCAAAATTCTTGCGTCTGCAAGTGATGACAATACCATTAAACTGAGGAAACTAGACTTTATTTTGCCCCAAAACCTCAAAGGACATGGAGGGAAGATTCATAGTATTTGTTTCAGTCGTGATGGTAACACCCTTGCTTCTGGGGGTTGGGATGGCACTATTCGTTTATGGAGTCGTGAAACTGACAACATTTGGAAAGAAACCAAGTGTATTCTTGATACCGATCAAAAGAACCAACCAAATTGGGTTTGGGAAGTTAGTTTTAGTCCTGATGGTCAAAAGCTGGTTTCAGGTGGTGGAGATAATAGGATAAAGTTGTGGAATCTTAATCAAGAGTCTCCTCAAATCCTTGAAGAACACACAGGTACTGTTCATACTGTTCGTTTCAGTCCTAATGGCAATTATATAGCCTCTGGTAGTGGTGATCGTAGTGTTAAACTGTGGAATGGTGATACGGGAAAATTAGTCGTTACTTGTGGCGAACAGATGAATAACCAACATACAGATAAAGTATGGGGGGTAGCGTTTAGTCCTGATGGTCAAACCCTTGCTTCTGCTAGCGCAGATAATACAATTAAACATTGGGACTTAAATGGCAAATTAATCCGAACCATTGGAAGTTATGAGCAAAATGATCATCCAGAAGGTCATCAAGACTGGATTAATGGCGTTGCTTTTAATCCTGATAGCAAAATGTTGGCCTCTGCAAGTAATGATAATACCATCAAACTCTGGAATCTGAGCAATGGGAAATGTTTAAATACCCTAGCAAAACATAACTCTAAGGTCTATGATGTAGGATTTAGTCCTGATGGTCAGTTCTTAATTTCAGCTAGTGCCGATAAAACTCTCAAAATCTGGAGTATAGATGGAACTTTACTGAGGACGTTAGAAGGTCATAGCGATTGGGTTAACAGTGCCATGTTTAGTCCTAATGGTCAATTCATTGCTTCTGCTAGTAATGACAAAACTATCAAAATTTGGGATCTCAGTAACATTAAATTAAAAGTATTAACTCCTGAAGAGTTATTAGACAAAGGTCATGAATGGTTACAACACTACGAAAAATCTCAAAAAAATCAAGGTAGTTTGCGTCAAAAATTCCATAGTTAAAGTTTGCTGAATCCAAGAGAAACCTTGATTAGAATATTTCTGCTCTTAAAATCTTTAATAAAGCATTTAGATCGCTTTCAGTTAATCCTTCTCCCTGTTCAATTTTTTCACATAATTTGGGTAATTTTTTCACTACATTTTGTCTAATAATAGTTTGCCCTTCAGCTATTTTATCCAAAGGTAACTCATCAAAAACCCCTTGACTGACGGCTAATAACACAGCGATTTGTTCAGCAACGGGAATAGGTTGATATTGGGGTTGTTTAAGAACTTCCCTGACACGACGACCCCGTTCTAAGGTTTGACGGGTGGCAGCATCTAACCGTGTAGCAAAGCGAGAAAAGCTTTCTAATTCTTCAAACTGGGAATAAGATAGTCTCAAGTCCCCAGCAACGGAACGATAGGCTTTTAACTGGGTTTTTCCCCCGACACGGGACACGGAACGACCCACATCCACTGCGGGTAAAATGCCTTTTTGAAAGAGATCAGGGGTTAAATAGATTTGTCCATCGGTGATGGATACTAAGTTAGTGGGGATGTATGCAGAGATGTTTTGTGCCTCGGTTTCCACGATAGGTAAAGCTGTCAAAGATCCCCCTCCTAAGTCCTCACGAAGACGGGTAGACCGTTCTAGCAGACGGGAATGGATATAAAAGATGTCTCCAGGGAACGCTTCTCTACCTGGGGGACGACGCAACAATAAGGATAACTCTCGATAAGCGCGGGCGTGTTGGATGAGATCGTCGTAGATAATGAGAACATCGCGCCCTTGTTCCATGAAATATTCCCCCATAGACGTTGCAGCATAAGGGGTGATGTATTGCAACCCTGGCGGACTTTCTCCTGGGGCCACCACTACAATACAGTTATCCATGACCCCATAGGTGCGTAACTCGTTGATCAGTTTAGCAACGGCAGAACTCCGTTGTCCAATGGCGCAATAAATGGAGATCACCCCTGTTTCTTTTTGGTTCAAAATAGTATCGAGGGCGATCGCTGTTTTTCCGGTTTGGCGATCGCCTAAAATTAATTCCCGTTGGCCTCGTCCGATGGGGATCAATGCGTCAATCACTTTGATGCCGGTTTGTAGGGGAACAGTAACGGGAGACCGATCCATAATAGCAGGGGCCTCTCGTTCGATAGGAAAACGCTTTGTAGAAGCGATCGCCCCTTGATTATCTAAGGGTCGTCCCATACCGTCAACCACTCGTCCTAATAACCCTTCTCCAACGGGAACATCCATCACTCGTCCGGTGGGATAAACTTCACATCCTGCGGTCAAGTCTTCATCAGCATCTAAAAGAATAACGCCAACTTCTTGAGGATCAAGGTTAAAGACCATTCCTAAGTTATTTTGCCCTAATGTTACTACTTCTTCTGATTTGACGTTGGGCAGTCCTCTGACACGGGCGATCCCACTTCCTAAATAAGTAATGGTTCCGATTTCTTGGGGGGTTAATTGGGGTTTATGATCGCTTAAAACTTGGTCAGAAATATCAAAAAAATGGTCTAATATTCCTTGCAAATATTGATTATCTTGTGACATTATTTTCTCCTTCTAAAGATTGAGACATTTTACTTTCGAGTTCGTCGAGATAATAGTCTAAGTTCCAGGGAATTTTATAACCATGATTTAATAGTTCAATACCGCAAATAGAGTCATCATTAATTTCAAAACTAATTTTAATATCCTGATTAAATTGTTGTTTTAATGCCTGGGCCAATTTTTGTTGTTGGGATTCTGAAATGGGAAAGGTTGAGCGAATAATAAAGGATTCGTGTTTTTCATTTTTTAAGCTATTATCTTTCATAAGTTGATGGTAGGCAAGTTGGGGTAAACCCTGAATGAATTTATTAATCATTTGTTGTTGCAAATCAGCATCAGCTAAGTTTTGTAATGCTTGTCTAGCTAATTTCATAATTTGTTGATTTGCTTTTTGTCTCAATGTGTCTAAAAAGTTTTGTTTTTCCCGTTGTAATTGTTCATACCATTGCTGACGCAGCGTTTCGATCTCTATTTTTGCTCTCATCATTAAGTCCTGTTTTTGTTGTTCACTTTCTCCTTTTATTTGTTCAATTCTTTCTTGTTTATGTTCTTCCCATTCTTGTTGTTTTTGACGATAATATTCGGCTTCTTTCTGGGCTGCTTCTCTTGTTTCTTCTGCTTCTTCTAAGCGATTCATAATATTTTTTTCTCGCTGTTCCATTGAATTAAGAATTGGTTTGTATAAAAACTTTTTTAGCAAGAAAATAAGGATAACAAAGTTCAGAATTTGGGCAAACGTTGTAAAGGGGTCAATTAACATAATTTTCCTCAGATTATTGTTTTATGTTTGATGAACTACGCTGCACTAAACTGGTAATAATAGCTAGAGCAAAAACACCAATTAAAGCCAAACCTAATAATAATTTTCCCCCTTCTAACAGTCCCGCTCCTAAAGCAACAATGGGTGGGTTAGAAATAGCAATACTGATAACCAAAGCAGGGACAAACTTACGCCAAGGAGCTTTGGTCAGTCCCACACCATAACAAACAAAATCAAAAAAGCCTGTCATTAAGAAACCAGTCAAAAGGAAAAAGTTATGCTCTAAATGACGCTGACTAAAGCTATCAATTTTGTTAATAAATTTCGGTCCCACCAGTCGCTGTACTAAATTACGACCATAACGTCTTGATAGGGAGAAACTCAGGGAACAGGAGAGTAAGTCAGCTAGACAGATAACCAAAAGACCCTGAGTAAAGCCTAATAGTCCCCCAGATAAGACAGAATAGGCTGTTCCTGGCAAAGCTGGAATAACAACGCTGGTGAAGCGTAAAAGAAAAATGCCCAAAGGAACCCATGTTCCTAACGCTTCTACTTGTGTTCGTAACTGTCTGACTCCATAGTGGTTGACGACTCCAATAATTAAAATTATGAGGGCAAAGATAGCCAAAAAACGCAGAATTTTGCTCATAACTATGGCTCTCCTTAGTCTAACCAGCCTAGATGTCTTACGGTGTTTTTTTCTTTCTGAGACCAAGTTATGGGACTTTGATAGGTTTCTTTGATTACTTCAAAAACAAATTGATAAATTTCCTCAAATTTGTTGAACTCGTTCTCGAAAAGTTTATACTCGTTCATCCAAGGATAAAGGGTTAAGATATAGTTATCTAAAATGTTCTCTAATGACCAGGAAATTACGATCATTTCTGAAAACGAATTTTCTTGATCATTAGGGTTTTCATAGAGGATTAAAACTGTTTCAAAGTGCATTAGTCCACATTCATCAAAACTTTCTTTTTGCATTTTTATAGGGGCTTGAAAATAATCACTCATGGCAGCAATGAACTTCTCAACAAACTTCTGACAAGCTTCGTGATTTATCTGAGTCTTTTGTTTGGCTAAAGCATAAACCTGACAAAGTTCTTCAAATTTAGACATTTTTTCTTCCATGATGTACGTTTTTTTTATCCATTTTTATGAAGAATTATAAAAACAATTATTTTGATTAATTAGTCATTTTAAAAAAATTTTAACTTCATTAATTTGTAATAACATAGTTCCAAAAAGGATTAGCAAATATGAGAATTAAAGTGACAACAAAACAATAAATTGCCGTTGATTCAACCAAAGCCATACCAACAAATAAAGTACGAATAATCGTGTTAGCTTCATCCGGTTGTTGTGCTAAGGCTGATAAAGCTTGTGCTACCGCCCTTCCTTCCCCTAATGCTGGTCCAATGGAACCAATAGCAATAGTAAGTCCTGATACCACAATAGAAGCAGTTCCAATTAATCCAATATTATCCATTTTTTTCTTCTCCTTTTGTTTCTTGTTGTTGGGTAGCTGCTGCGATGAATACCATTGCTAAGATAGCAAAAATATAAGCTTGAATCAATCCTGTTAATAAACCCATTGCTTGCATAATGATAGGAAAAAATAAAGGGGCAACGGATAATAGGATTCCTGCTATCATTGTACCACTCATGACATTACCAAATAAACGTACAGCTAAGGATAACGTATTGGAAAAGCGACCAATAATATTAAAAGGTAACATCATGGGAGTAGGGGAAAGATAATATTTTTTAAAGTAATTGAAAAATCCTTGCTGAGAAATCCCATAGAAGGGAATAGCAAAAAATACACAAATTGCTAAAGCTGCTGTTGTTGATAGTGAACCTGTTGGGGGTTGATATCCTGGAATAATAGTGAGTAAGTTAGAAACAGCAATAAAAATAAATAATGTACCCACAAAAGGTAAATAAGGTTCTGGTTTTTGTTGACTAATTTCTTCAATTTGTTTATTAATTCCCATCACAATAACTTCTAAAATATTCTGTTGTTTTGACAAACGATGGGAACTAGAAAGATTACGGGTGACTAACCAAGAAAAAATAACTAATAAAATCATGATTAACCAGGTAAAAACGAGAGTAGCATTAATCGAAATAATTCCCCACTGCCAAAAAACAATTTCATCAGGTGTTAAGATCATTGGTGATTATTTTCCTCTCTATTCTATAATTTTTTTCTAGAGATAATTCATCAATTACCTCGACAAGTACAATTTATTGATCCATTTGCATGAGACTAACCACTGTGTGATATTATACAAATTAGTTAGGTATGATGCCTATATTGTATCTTGACAGTTTTATTATAGTCCTATTTTTTAAATAAATGATTATTACAGTAGGGGTCAACGGCCGTTGACCCCTACAATCTTTAACAGAATGTTATATTATCTGGTGGACAAAAGTTAATGGAGTTAATCATGTCTATTTCTGATAATCTCTTACCTGTTAATGTGTTCTCATCTTTAGGGACAATGATATTGATATTTGTTGTAGGTTTTGCTATTGGTTTAGGATACTTTGGGGGACTTTGGTTAACGTTGAAAAAGCTTCCTAATACCAGTCATCCTTATCGTTTAATGATAGGTAGTTTTATCCTGAGATTAATTATAATCTTATGTTGTTTTTATAAACTAATCTATTTGTTTGATGATTTAGAGACTGGTATTATCCTTTTGATTGCGGTTTTAGGGTGTATTTTTGCTAGACTTATATTAACTCAAACAATTATAACGTAACACAGTCTGGAAAACTGTAATATAACACTAGGTATTATGATTAGGACATTGATAGAATTAATTATAGAATCTAAAAATGATTAATTTCAATCAACTAAAATTAACTGTCGATAATAAATATTCCTTTGTGGGGATAGAAAAAAAGGATAATCAACTTTATTTTTATTTACCCAAAGGTTTCGAGGATAAACTAGAAGAAATAGAAAATTTTGATGAGAAAAGAAAACTATTTTTCTTGTTTTATCGTATCTTTTATAAATTTAAAACTATTTGTCTAGAAAAAGGATATCTAGATGAAAACTCTAAACTCACTAAATCAGATAGAGATGGAATCATTAATAATAAGTCAGGTTCAGATATTATAGAAAATGAAGCAGAAGAAAACATATTTTATTCTAAACTAACCAGTATTGATACAATTTTAGCAAAGTATAATGAACCCAAAATACTCAGTTTAGTTTATCGAACCAGTAAATCAGAAATATTAGATTATAGTCAATCTTATAAGTTTCTACATTGAATTATTTTTATATGGAGAAAGATATGAATATTTAATCCAAAAACAGTTAGAAAATAATAAAGATCAATATAGTGACTTAAAAATACAAAGTTATTTTTGGATTCCTGGGTTTCGTTTAGACTGTTCTGGTAAAAAATTAGACTTTATGGATGATTATATTAAGTTATGGACAATTGATTTTGAAACTATCGCAAATGAATACATTTATGGAGAAATGTAAGACATTGTATATTCTTATTCCTCTTTTAAATCAAAATCAACTCTTTGATAAATGTAAGTTAATGGAATTGAGAAATAAACTGAATAAAAATTGAGAGTATCAGCATCAGATTCATAGGTTTTAAAAATCCATTCTCCATTAGGTTGTTTATAAAATTGTTCAATATAATAAACCGATTGTTCTATTAATATATATTCCTGAAGTGTGGGAAGAGAACGATAAAACCTAAACTTATCAGTTCGATCATAATCTCTTGTCGATTTAGACAAAACCTCAACAATAATTGAAGCATTCGTTACTGTATTTGTTCCCTTACCTTCATAAATAGGTTTATCTTTAATTATCATTACATCAGGATAAGTATAGATACGATACATAGACATCCACAAACGAACATCACTCATAAAAATCCAGTAATCTTCATTATTGATTTTGGTAGGAAATTGTTTATAAAAATTACCAGCTATGATGTTATGATTAGTGGTAGCACCAGTCATGGAAATAATTTCTCCATCTCGGTATTCATTTTTGTATTCTGCTGTTTCTTCTAAGCTTAAATATTCTTCGGATGTATAGTATCTTTTTTCTATTTGTACTGACATATTAACCTCCATTAGTTCAAAATTTCCCATTAGAATAAATTAAGGGATAAATAAAGTTGAGGTGGGCAATTTTTATAATAGTTTATCAGTTAAACTTTAACTTGTCGAAATTGCCCACCCTACAGAATAACTTACACTAAAACACCAGCATTTTTTTCCTCAAAAATGCGCTCAATAACTGCTTCTACTACCTTATCAGGAGTTGATGCACCAGAGGTTACACCAACCACAATTTTACTGTCAGGTAACCAATTCTCCTTAGTTTCTATCTCTTTTTCTAAGGGTTTATGTTCAATCTTATTTCCTGGTAAAATACGTTTTTCGCTATCAATATGATAGGAAGGGATTCCTTTTTCAATGGAAATTTCTTGTAAATGAGTGGTATTAGAAGAATTAAAACCACCAATAACCACCATTAAATCAACATCTTCTTCTACTAAATTTAACATCGCATCTTGACGTTCTTGTGTCGCATCACAGATAGTATTAAAACTCATGAAATGCTCATTTAATTCAGTTGGCCCATACTTTTTAAGTAGCGTTGTTTCAAACAGTTTACCAATTTGTTCGGTTTCGCTTTTTAACATGGTTGTTTGATTAGCAATACCCAAACGGATTAAATCTTGATCGGGATCAAATCCTTCTGAATGAGCATTTTTAAACCTATCTAAAAACTCCTCTTTTTTGCCCCCATTCATGATATAATCACACACATATTGGGCTTCTTTGAGGTTTAAAACCACTAAATAAGTCCCCGCAAAGGAACTGGTGGCAACGGTTTCTTCATGACGATATTTACCATGAATAATAGATGTATAATCTTTCTTCTTATGTTTTTCTACCGAGTTCCAAACTTTAGAAACCCATGGACAAGTTGTATCAACAATCGTGCAACCTTTATTGTTTAATAACTGCATTTCTGTTACACTCGCGCCAAAAGCAGGTAAAATAACCACATCCCCTGCTTCTACCACTGAAAAATCTTTACTCTCATTAACCACTTTAATAAAACCAACATTCATCTCTAATAAACGTTGATTAACTGAGGGGTTATGGATAATTTCATTGGTTATCCAAATCTTTTCTTGAGGGAAATGTTGACGAGTTTCGTAAGCCATCGCAACAGCCCTTTCAACTCCCCAACAAAAGCCAAAAGCCTCTGCCAATTTAATCTTAACATTTCCTTCTTGCCATTGATAATTATTTTCACGAATTTGTTGAATAAGAGAACTTTGATACTCTGTATTCATGGTTCCCATGACTTCAGTTTCATGGCCAAACCCTTTGCGGTGATAGTTGTCAGACTTTTGTAGAGAACGTTTAAAAGCTTTTGTATCCATTATGATGAGGTAAAGTTGATTATCTATTGATCAATTATCAACTATCTTATCTCAATGAGCAAATTTATTCCTCTATTTTTTGTTTCGAGTAATGTGATGGTTGAAGGGGTCAATCTATTCAATAGATTTGGTATAATAATAAGAATAGGGTTTACAAAAGATTTTACTGTTGAAATTAGAGTCAATGAGATTGAAAACTTACTCGATTTTACTTACACTATTTTTTGTATTGCTGTTGATAATTTTTCCAACTTCAGCACTTGCAGAAGAAGTTATTGACGGGTCCAAAATTTTTACCATTCACTGTGCTGGATGTCATCCTAACGGTAAAAATATTATTCGACGGGGCAAAAATTTAAAATTAAAGGCTTTGAAAAGAAATCAGGTTGATACAGTAGAATCAATTGTTAATCTAGTGACTTATGGAAAGAATAATATGTCAGCTTATGAGGAAAGACTCACAAAAGATGAAATTAAAGTTGTATCTCAATATGTATTTCAACAAGCTAAGAATAATTGGCACAACCCATGAAAGCTATTTAGCTTTTAGTTGTTTCTTCTTTCTGAAATAATAATTGAATAGCTAGTAAAATTAAGCCAAACGCAACAAAGAAAAAAACAAACGTACCTAACGAAGCTACACCCATCACCAAAGTTCTAACTAAAGAGCCAATTCTTAACACTAAAGTATTAGAAGAAGTCAAGGGTTTATTAGCAAAGGTTTGGATAATTGAAGCGGTTAGACTATAAAGTGCATAACCTAACGCTCCTGAAATTGTTGCTCCCATTAAACAGTTAGCAGGGGTTGGCTTTTTAGGGTTAGGTTTTTCTAAGGGGTTACTCATAGGAAGAATTCCAGTATTCTCAACCCTATTATACCATATTGATGTCTAAATTATCAACTAAAAAAGCCCACTTATCAGCAATTTCTTCTATTACTTTTGTGGTAGGTTTTCCTGCACCGTGACCGGCTTTTGTTTCAATACGAATTAAGACGGGTTTCTCTCCATTATGAGCATTTTGTAAGGCTGCTGCAAACTTAAAACTATGTGCTGGAACCACACGATCATCGTGATCGGCTGTGGTAATCATCGTAGCAGGATAAGCCATATTTGGTGTTAAATTATGTAAAGGAGAATAAGCTAAAAGTGTTTTAAATTCTTCTTCGTTTTCGGAACTTCCATACTCTGGACACCAAGCCCAACCGATTGTAAATTGATGAAAACGTAGCATATCCAAAACTCCCACTGCGGGCAATGCAGCAGCAAATAAATTTGGTTTCTGTGTCATACAAGCACCCACTAATAAACCGCCGTTACTCCCGCCTCCAATGGCTAATTTTTGGGAGGAAGTATAGTTATTTTTAATTAACCATTCAGCAGCAGTAATGAAGTCATCAAAGACATTTTGTTTCTTATCTTTCATCCCGGCTTGGTGCCATGTTTCACCATATTCTCTACCTCCTCTTAGGTTAGCAACAGCATAAACCCCTCCTATTTCCATCCAAACGAGATTACTAATGGAGAAACTGGGAGTTAAAGAAACATTAAAACCACCATAACCGTAAAGATAAGTAGGGTGATTTCTATTGAGGTTTAAGCCTTTTTTATGGGTAATGAACATAGGAACTTTGGTTCCGTCTTTACTCTCATAAAACACTTGTTTTATTTGATAATCATCAGGGTTAAAGTCTACAGTCGGTTGACGAAAAATGCTACTTTTTCCTGTTATCATGTCATAGCGATAGATCGTAGTAGGAGTGGTGAAACTGGTAAAAGAATAAAAGGTTTCTGTGTCTTCTTTTTTACCGTTAAAGCCCCCTGCTGAACCAATTCCAGGTAAGCTTACGTTTCGGATAAAATTACCTTGTAAATCATAAATTTTGATGGCAGATTTTGCATCTTGAAGATAATCACAAACAAATTGATTATTTAAAATACCAACCCCTCCTAAAGTTTCTTCACTTTCCGAGATGATTTCTTGCCAGTTTTCTTTATTGGAGTTATTAATGTTAATAGCAATAACTTTGCCTTTTGGGGCGTTTAAATCAGTCCGAAAATAAAACATTGAACCCTCATTATTAATGAAGCTATAGTCTGCTTCAAATTCATTGATAAGTTCAATAACTTGGGAATTTTCTTGGGTTAAATCTTTATAAAAAACGAGATTTTTAGAATCGGTTCCTTTCCAAACACTGATCACTAAATATTGTCCGTCTTCGGTTACTTTTCCACTAAAACCCCATTCTTTTTCATCAGAACGTTGATAGATTAAAATATCGTCATTTTGGGAATTTCCTAAGAGATGATAGTAAAGTTTTTGATAATAGTTTTTGTCTTCTAGTTTTGTTTTTTCCTCGGGTTCATCATAACGACTATAGAAGAAACCTTGATGATCTTTTGTCCAAGATGTCCCTGTAAACTTAGTCCATTTGAGATGATCTGATAAGTCTTTTCCTGTTTCTATTTCTCTTACTTTCCATTCTACCCAATCTGATCCTGATGTGGATAAACCGTAGGCTAAATATTGGCCATTTTCTGAGATGGATAAACCAGATAAAGCGACGGTTCCATCTTCAGATAATGTGTTAGGATCTAACAAGATAATGGGTTCATCTTCAAGATTTTTAAGGGTATATAAAACACTTTGATTTTGTAAGCCATTATTTTTAAAATAAAAGTATCTTTCTGATTTTTTAAAAGGAATACCATACTTTTCATAATCCCACAGTTTGGTTAATCTTTCTTTTATTTTTTCTCTTGCTGAAATGGTGGATAAATAGTCAAAAGTCAGTTTATTTTGTGCTATAATCCATGCTTGGGTTTCCTCTGAGTCAGGGTTTTCTAACCAACGATAGGGATCTTTTATTTTTATACCATGATAAACATCAGTAACGTCTTGTTGGGGGGTGGTTGGATAAGAAAAATTAGGTGACATTTTAGGTTTTGGAGTCAAAATAATAACGTACTATAGCAGTTACCATACTTGTGAGGTACAAACTTTTCTAGTTTTAGGAGTCTCCGAGTCTCCGAGTCGGGAGTTAAATATTAGGTGTACCTCATGAGTCCGAGAAACGCTATATTTGATGAAATAACATTTCAATAGGGCTAATTTGCAAGTTTAACAACAGATTAAGAATTTCTATTTTCTATCTTCTCATAAACCTCGGATTTTATCTTATTGTTAACTTTTTTTAAACTCATGACCATACCATAAAAAGTGATTTATGAACAAATATAGTAATCATTAACAAATTTCTTTGATTATCTTGAATTTATAGCGATAAACAACGAAAAAAATTTATTTCTAAAATTTAGGTTATAAAATCAAAAGTGATGTATAATCCATTTGTATGCTTTTGTCAAGCTCACTTAACTGAATCTAGTATAATTTTATGTTTTTTTTAGAATACTCTTTAATGTTATTTGCCTTCATTTTATTCATTCCGATTGGGTTTTTACTGCTTGAATTTTTAGCAACGTTGTTTCCTTCTCAATCTAACCGTTATCTTGAGCAATCAATTAGACCCTCTGCAACCATTTTAATTCCTGCTCATAATGAAGCTAAAGTAATTACTCAATGTCTTAATAGTTTACTTCCTCAATTGACTTCTAATGACGAGGTTATTGTTATAGCAGATAACTGTATAGATAATACTGCACATATAGTTAAAGAAAAGGGATTAACTGTCATAGAAAGATATAATAATCAACAACGAGGAAAGGGATATGCTATTGATTATGGACTTAAATATTTAGCAGCTAATCCTCCTGAAATTGTTGTTATTTTAGATAGTGATTGTATCCTTGAACCTAAATCTCTTGATTCTCTTGTTGTATCATCTTATATTCAACAAAGGCCAATACAAGGTACTTATTTGATGGAAACAAATGCCGATTGTTCCGTTAAAGATCGAATTTCTGCCTTTGCTATTGTTGTTAAAAATCTTGTTCGTTCCTATGGACTGAAACAACTAAATAGTCCTTGTTTATTAAATGGTTCAGGAATGGCTTTTCCTTGGTCAATTATTTCGCAAGTTTCAACCGCTAATGGTCAAACCGTGGATGATATGCAGTTATCAGTGGATTTGGCTATGCTTGATTATTCACCTTCCTATTGTCCTGAAGCAAAAGTAATTGGAAGATTGATGCAAAATGATGATGGAAAAAGTCAGCGTTCTCGTTGGGAACATGGTCATTTATATCAAATTTTTTATCAAGTTCCTCGTGTACTAATTGCTTCTATCAAACAAAAGCGTTTAGAATTATTGACACTAGCTTTAGAGTTAGCTATTCCTCCTCTATCAATTCTTGTTATCTTATGGTTTAGTTCTATAAGTCTGTCCTTAATTGGCCTCGTCATGGGTTGGATAAATTATTCATTTTGGCTACTTTTAGGAGAGGGATTTCTTTTGTTCATAGCAATTGCAGGAAGTTGGTACAGATATGGTCGTCATATTATACCTGTCATGATGTTATTTTCTATTCCTAAATATATTCTTTGGAAACTTCCTATTTATTTCGATTTCTTCTATCACAATAAGGCTGCTTGGAATGTAACCGAAAGAGATTAATGAAGTATTAGATTAGATTGTTTCAGCTAATTTAGTTAATTACAGGATAATAACTGTTGAGAATTGTGTCATGAAACTAAACATCCCGTAGGGGTTTAATACCATTTTCCTTAAAGTTGGCTACAGATGAGGAAGTGTGGGAGGTGTGGGAGGTGTGGGGGGAGGAATAATCTTGATCTGTAGTCTTACATTGCAGAATTGGTATAACAGTGTTAAACCCCTAAAAGGTTAAACTCAAAAAACGAAGTTTGTCTAGTTTTATCTAGGTTTATGAAATCTCCTATTACCATTAAATATTGTTGTTCATTTGCAACAGTTATTCCTGACGCAGTATCTCCTTTTTCACTTCAATAGTTCCCTTCATTACTACATTGAAATAAAAATTTTATGATAAAATAGTGCAAAGGAAAACTTTTAATGCTTATGAATCGATTAACCAGCAAAAAAATAACCATTACTCTTACCATTATTGGTT
Organism: Crocosphaera sp.; assembly: GCA_030065735.1. Lineage (GTDB taxonomy): Bacteria > Cyanobacteriota > Cyanobacteriia > Cyanobacteriales > Microcystaceae > Crocosphaera. The sequence goes on along the minus strand of JASJDD010000025.1, from coordinate 9,498 downwards.
TAATGATATTAGTTTCACCTATTAAACTTATTTTAGCTCATAGTGGTCATGATCATGGGAAACCTGAACCCAAAAGCACAAAAATAGAACCTGAAAAGAGCAACATCACTGAAGAAAATATACAATCTTCTCCAACTCCTGAAACTCAAGCATCTCAACAAACAGAAACTCAAATTATTGATGTTACTTTGCCAAAAACAAACCAATATAATTTTATTTCCAAAACATCAGAAATAATCTTTTTATTGCTGCTTGCCAATCCTATTATCTTAAAAATAATTAAACAAAAAATACATCAACAAGAATCATTATGAACCGAATAAATACAATTTATTTACGTCAACTGCATTATAAATTTGCACCTTTGATAATTTTTCCTTTACTTTTAACTGTTATTACAGGAACCCTATTCCAAATCGCAGTGGTAACAGGAAATGCTGATAATTTTATCTGGTTACTAGAATTACATCGGGGAAAATTTGGACGCATTAACTTAGAAATGATTTACCCCTTTTTCAATGGTTTTGGTTTGTTAATGTTAGGAGTAACAGGGATTCTAATGTGGTTACAAACTCGTCCTCGTAACTAATACGGTAAACATCTAAATTATTAGTTAACTTAGCTTAGGATTTACTTAACCAACATGAATCTTGGTCATATAATAGTTATGGTTTGATTAAGATAGGATGATGAATGAGGTATTAGAGAAATTTTCTTCAAAAACTCAAGGTTAATATGATTTAATACTCACAATGTAGTTTTACAATCTATTATCTAGAATATGCTTGTTTCTATAGCCTCTCAATCCATCAAACAGTTTGCTTTTACTGTAATTCCTGCTACTTTATTTTTAGGGGTTTGTGTTCCCTCAGCTAATGCTTTAAATATCACCCGTCTCGGAAGTTTTGAAACTGGACTAGAAGCTGGTGCTGAAATCGCAAGCTATGACCCCATCACTCAACAGTTATTTGTCACCAATACTGCTAATAATCAGATAGACATCATCAGTATTACTAATCCGAAAAACCCCTTCTTAGTTAATTCCATCAACTTAACTTCTTTTGGTGGCGGAGTCAATAGTGTTGCCGTAAAAAATGGCATTGTAGCTACTGCAATTGAAGCTAATACCATAACAGATCCAGGTACAGTTGCCTTCTTTGATGTTACTGGAAATCCTCTCAATAGTGTTACTGTTGGGGCATTACCCGATATGTTAACCTTTACCCCAGATGGTTCAAAAGTCTTAGTGGCTAATGAAGGGGAACCCAATGAAGCGTATACGGTTGATCCAGAAGGTTCCATTAGCATTATTGATCTTTCAGGTGGTATTGCTGGTTTAAACCAAAGCAACGTTAGTACCGCTAGTTTTACCGCATTTAATGGACAGGAAGCCACTTTAAGAGCTAATGGTGTGAGAATTTTTGGGGTCAATGCTTCAGGGATAGATGCTTCAGCTTCTCAAGATTTTGAACCCGAATACATCGCCATTTCCCCTGATGGAGAAACTGCTGTTGTTACTTTGCAGGAAAATAACGCCTTTGCTGTTGTTGATATTGCTAATGCAGTGGTTAATCATGTTCTTCCTCTCGGTTTTAAAGACCATAGTTTACCCAACAATGGTTTAGATGCGAGTGATAGGGATGATAGGATCAACATCCAAAATTGGCCAATTTTGGGGATGTATCAACCTGATGCGATTGCCTCTTTTGAGGTGGAAGACGAAGTTTATTATATCACTGCTAACGAAGGAGATGCTCGTGTTCGTCCTACAGATGACGATGTTTTACCACCTCCTGATGATGAGGAAGGGATTATTTTTAACGAAGAATCAAGGGTTAAAGATTTAATCCTTGATCCAGAAGCTTTTCCTAATGCGGCTGAATTACAAGAAGATGAAAATATAGGCCGTCTTAATGTTACTAATACCCTTGGAGATCCGGATGAGGATGGTGATTTTGATGAACTTTATGCTTTCGGAACCCGTTCTTTTTCTATTTGGAATAGTAACGGAGAATTAGTATTTGATAGTGGGGATGATTTGGAGCAAATTACTGCTGCTTTATTCCCTGATATTTTTAATGCTAACCGAGATGTAACCCCTGATAGTTTTGATAGTCGCAGTGATAATAAAGGACCCGAACCCGAAGGGGTAACAGTGGGAGTGATTGGCAATCGTACCTATGGGTTTATCGGGTTAGAGCGCATTGGCGGATTTATGGTTTATGATATTACTAATCCGTTAAGTCCCCAATTTATTGCCTATCAAAATGACACAGCTTTAGGAGATTTAAGTCCCGAAGGATTATTATTTATCTCCCCTCAAGATAGTCCTAATAATAAACCTTTATTAGTGTTAACGAATGAAGAAAGTGGTAACACTTCTATCTATTCTGTGACAACCCCTGAACCTAGCTTTATTTTAGGGTTAATGATGTTAGGAATTGTTGGGACTTTAAAAAATAAATTTTCTGGCAATCATTCAAAAGTAAAATTTTACCCTAGCTAATACTAAAATTAACGTAGTGAGGAACTTCTGACTTCTGACTTCTGTGCGATAGCGCCGGAACGTAGTGAGGAACTTCTGACTTCTTTCAAAGTTGGTCTGTTGCTAACATTTGGATTAAACGGGGAGTCCCTGGATCAAACCCCCCTAAATCCCAGGATAAAGGGTCTTTGGGATCAACTAAAGTGATCCGATAAGGGGCTAAAGTAACATAAACCGCCTTAACTTTGGGGTTGACTTTTTGACGATATTCTGCTAAAGCTTGAGAAGGATGCTTAGACCCTGCCCAACTTTCGCTATCAGTCCAAAAACAGATAACATCGGCCTTAAATTTGTTTTTGATGGCCCAATTATAAGCAACACTGGCATCGGTTCCCCCGAAGTTTTGGTTACTAGCTTTTTTCAACGCAGACTGAAAACTATCCTGACGAGAGATTCCCAAATCGATAAATTTTGTAGAAAATCCCCGAATCATGTAGTTTTTCTCTGCTTTAGCCGTCACCAACGCCATCGCTGTGGCAATTTCACAACAACTTAACCCAACCGAGTCTACCACACCATAAGACATCGATCCCGAAATATCCACCGCGTGAAGAAACACCTTTCTGGTAGGTTGGGCGATATCAAAGGAGAGTTCCACGGCTTTGTCTAATATTTCTACAATACGAGGAACTGGTTTCCAGGTTTTCTTACTACGCCCCACTTTTCCCCCAGATTGGTAGGTTTTCAGGGCTTTGAGGACATCGATGGGATGAATACGCCCCTTTCTAAGACGGTTAACATCATTAAGAACCTTTTCCAAGCGATCCAGATTTTTGCTTTCATCAGCCCGTAATACCCCCAAATCTGTCAACGATCCTAAGTTACGTAACATGGCACCGATAGGCATCTCATTAAACAGCAGTTGCCAGGCTTTTTTGTCCATTTTTCCCACAGGAGCAGCCATTTCGTGGGTTAAACGACCTTTAGCGATCGCTTTATGGGTTTGATCGGGGTGATGTTTTAACCATTCGTACCACCATATCTGCGTTAACGCTTCAGACGGTATTTCATCGGGCAAATAATCATCCCATCCCTTCACCACCCAGTTAAATAGCTGTTGATGCTCTTGTGTGGGGGGTTTGACATGAAACAAACGCAACGCATCTCGGTTAGAAAAACCATACCGTTGTTGGTACTTTAACAGTTGATAGGCTAACCCTTTCACATCTTCCCGTGATAACCATTGCGTCCCCACTTCTTGGATGATCTTGCCAAACCCCCGCAAAGACTTGGTATAACTTAACCATTCATAGAAATGGCTACCAGTACGGACAACTTTAGGGAAAATCTCCCGAAAAGCTTGTTTTACTTCAGGAGTCTTACCCATAGAAAGTAAGACTAACCCTAACAATGGCGCACTATTATTGATCGCCCGGCCATCGCTGGCGTAAAGTATTTCCGAGGCAACCCGACTGGGATCGGTTGCTACACCCTGCTTTAAAACGTCAATAAAATCGTCCGTTAGTTCACGTTTTTCGGCATAATAGGTACTTTGTGCCGTTCCAATGAGGAGACAACGTCGTAATAGTTTCCACAACCCTGCATCAAACATCCAACCACCGGATCGCCCTTGGATCATTTCTCCTTCTCGTCCCCGAATGGGTTGAGTTTGGGGAGTTCCTTTCTGTTTACGGGCAAAAAATTGATAATTCATCGGTCATCTCCTCGGCCTGTTTAGGCAAAAAAAGACATGGTTAGAGTCGAAGTGCCAGTCGCCTGACACAACTCTCTTCAGAACCGTGCGTGAGACTTTCACCTCACACGGCTCCCATTAACTAGCCAGTTGTTACTGGTACAGTTAGTACATCATAGGAACCGTCATTTCTGCTTTTAACATCATGACAGTGGCGATGCAGAGCTTGTAGATTTTTATATATATCCTTTCCACCTTTTGATTTGGGGATAATATGATCGATTTCTACAAGGTCATCAGGTGTAAAGTATTGCTCACAGAGATTACACTTACCTTTTTGTTTCTTTAAGAGTTTTGCAACTCTTGTTGGTGTTTCTAAGTAGTTCCCTCTTCTTTTACTCCAATAAATCCAGTTACCGTCGTAGGGGGTTGCTTCACCTTTTATTTTGGTATGTCTTTTAATCGTAGTTTGTTTGTGGTATCTTAATTCCAATCCGTTATTGGTTTGGAATGTCCATCTTCCTACTGATCCTTTCCTGAAATACTTTCTAAACGCTTTTTTGTATTTCTTTTTGTGCCTTCTATATACCCATCTTTTTAAGATTTCCCAGAGGTAGTTATCTAAATCTTGATAGGTTTTTGCACTACAAGCAGTGGCATAATAGTTAGCCCATCCTCTTATTATTGGATTCAAGTTGCTGATCAATCCCACTTGTGGAGAATTAGTCATAGCTTTCAAAAGCTGTTTTAGTTTCTCTTTGTGTTCATTGATTTTTTCTTTACTGGGTGAGATAATTAATTTGAGGTTTATTAATCTTCCCCAGGTATCCTTACTGGAATGATGTTTTCCAATAGGATACTGTTTAACGTTAAATCCTAAGAAATTGAAGCCAGCTTTTTGTTTTTCTCCATCTATTTCTATGTCATTGAGAGTGTGACATATTCTGGTTTTGGATGGTTTGATTTCTAGACCAATTGGAGATAACCAATTACTGATTGCTTCCTTGGCTTTGATGATTACATCCAAGTTGTCATGGATTACAACAAAGTCATCTGCATATCTAATGATACCGATTCCTTCAATTGTATGTTTCTTTGCGTGGAAACCAGCTTTTACAGTGTTTCCATCTTTTCCTTTTCTTGTTCTTGGAATTCGATATTCTATCTTTTCCCATAACCATTCTTTGAGATAGGTTTCCATTCCATGTAATGCAATGTTGGCAAGTAAAGGTGATATAACTCCTCCTTGTGGAGTGCCAGTATCAGTTTCGTTGAAAACTCCATTATCCAATACTCCAGCTTTTAACCATTGTTTGATTATGATTCTGAAGTGAGGACATTCCAGTTTATTCAATAGATATTGATGGTCAATCTTATCAAAACACTTAGCTATATCAGCATCTAGAACATATTTCTCCTTTTTACTTGTGTAATTGAAGATTGATTCTATAGCGTCATGCGCTGATCTTCCTGGTCTGAATCCGAAGCTGTTAGGCTCGAATTGTGCTTCCCAGTAAGGTTCAAGTGCAAGTTTGATTAACGCTTGCATAGCTCTATCTTGGATGGTAGGAATACCTAATGGGCGTTTTTCATCTCTTCCAGGTTTGGGAATCCATACCCTTCTAAGTGGTTTAGCTTTGTATCCTTTTATACTCAGATTATTGGCAAGTTCTAACCGTTGTTTCTGGTAGATTATTATCTTTCCATCAACTCCTGCTGTTTTCTTACCTTGATTATCCTGAGTTACCTTTCTTACCGCTAATAGTTTAGCGTAGTAAGATTTTGATAGTAACTTTTGGAGCTTATGAGCTTTTGCTTTGTTACCTGAGCGTACTGCTTGAAAAATCTTCTTTTGTAGCTTAAACACTTTCCTCTGAATTTTAGCCCAGTTGATTGTGTTCCATGATACCGTAGTCTCTAAACTCGTTTTTTCCATTTTTACCACTAATCGTTAGTTTTTCATCTAATTAACGTCAGAGTACGTCAGCATATCTTATTTATTACAAATAAGCATTAGCTTTTTACTCTTTCCTACTCCTATGTACCTTGCGCTCAAGTTTGTTGCTACTCACCTTATCGACCAATATGGTGAGAGGATACATAGGGTTTCCCTGTTCCTTCTTATCAGGTTCTATCTGAACTTAGATTCCTTCTCTACCCCTAGACCTTTATGAGAATCGATGTGTATCATCCCGTCGCTGGATGCACCTTGGTCTTTTATCTATTTGAATGCAGCGTATCAAACACTTTTCGCTACCTATCCCTAAAGAGGTTTTAATTCAAAGGTTCATTTCTTAATCATATTCAGTTGATTAGAGAGGATTCTTCTTTGTGTTTAGAAGTTACTCCCATTTATCCCTGCTTCATATTAAGGTTACTATTCTTAATATGAGGGATATATCGTTACCCTTTGAGATATACATCTCATTGATTCTGAGTAAGGTGACTGTCACCTACAAATAAGAAAGTTATTTAGATTTCATGGTTCGGATGAACTTTAATCTAAATTCTCAATTCGCTGTAACCTTGATTATATCTAGGTTTCGGGCTTCATTGAGAAACAGGTCGCACGCGAAGGCGGGACTCGAACCCGCAACCTTTCGAGTAGTAGTCGATAACCCTCATTCTTCGGCCCAAAGGGCAAGGGATGAACAAGGACGTAACGCTCTATCCATTGAGCTACTTCGCCGAATGCTGGATAGTTCTATATTACTTTTATATTACATGCTACAAAATAATGTCAAGGGACTTGTGTAAATTTTTGTAGTTAAGAGTTAGAAGATACAGCGGGAGCGGGTATCGAACCCGCAAATACTTTTCAGCATTTTAACCAACGATAATCCTCATTTTTCGGCCTGATTAGGCAAGGGGTAAACAAGGAACTTCCTGCCTTGTCTTGTAGTATTGTAACACGATTATTATTGTTTGTGTTATTTTTGTAGTGCAATAATTACACAGAGGCGATCGCTTAATTCTCTTTCAGTAGTTATGCTGATTGGCTGTAACCAGCATTGTGGTTACATTGTAAGTGAGTAGAACTTTCCTTCCCAATTGGTGGTAAGTAAAGAAAAAAAATCTTACACTAAGAAAAAAAGGGGAATAAAATGATTTATTCCCCCAAAATATTTGCTCTAGATCATCTTGCGATTCTCTAAGTAATTAAGCACTTGTCTTATCATTCTCATTGGGTTCACGGGGTTGTATGACACCAAAACCACCATGATTTCTCATATAGATGACATTGATTTCATTCGTGTCTTCATTGCGAAACATATAGAAATCATGATCCACTAATTCTAGTTGATGTTTTGCCTCTTCAATAGACATCGGTGGCATAGCAAAATATTTCATTCTGATCACTTCTGGGGGTAATTCAGCCTTGCGATCGCCGATCAAATCCCCCTCAATTTCTTTTTCTGGCAAGACTTCCGGCATTTTCACAGACGATTGAGGTTTATGATCATTGATTTTCTCTTTATATTTACGAAGCTGACGGGCAATTTTATCGGAAACTAAGTCAATACTTGCATAGAGATTTTCACTACCCTCTTGCGCCCTAATTACTGTTCCGTTGGCATAAACTGTTACCTCTGCTTTATGCTTATTAGTAATACGAGCATTCTTAGCTACAGATAAGTGAACATCAACTTTTGTGGTAAAAGTTTGATAATGTTTCACTGCTTTTTCCAGTTTTTCTTTGACGTAATCATTGATCGATTCGGTTACATCAATATTATTGCCTTGAATTAAAAGCTTCATACTCAATACTCCATTTCTTGTTTCATTGTTGTAGAATTAAAAGAGAAAACTGAGGATAATTCCTATCCTTTTCGGTGAGATATACTAATCCCTATCATCGGATTAATTCAATAACAATGGAGTAGGATATCTTGGTTGATTCATAAATTCCTTGACCTCTTTTCAACTATCTTAGTGGGGGTTGATTGATTCCTTAATTTACCCCAGATTAAGATATTCTAATGATAGAAGGGCGAGAGCTTAACACTAGCTTAAATATTCTGATTTCTCTCCCTACTTATTGATCATCTCTTCATGATCCTAGTCCCCAATCTTCACCTTCAACGCTTCCTTAGTTGGCTAGGGGAAGAATTGGTGGAAACAAATCGTTTTTGGTGGCGTTTCTTTCAATGCCTTTCTCCAAGACAAACTCTGTATACTTTTAGCCTAGCACTTTGTATTGTTCTAAACATAGGTCTTTGTCTTCTTTTTATTTTCCTTTGCATCTCTTCACATTTCTTAAATATTTTGTTTCAAAACTTTGTTAATGGTCATGTCAACTTCAACTTTATCTGAACCGAGACGGTGTCTACTGGGAAATTTAAGTATAATTCCTTACGAAGTAGCCTGGGAAATGCAGCGATCGCTAGTTAAGCAACGGTTAGACGATCCTAGCTTAGACGATACCTTATTATTATTAGAACATCCTCCCGTTTATACCTTAGGAACAGGTTCTGATCCTAAGTTTATCAAATTTGACCCCCAACAGAATCCTATTCCCCTTTATCGCACAGAAAGAGGGGGAGAAGTTACCTATCATTGTCCGGGTCAATTAGTGGGTTATCCTATTCTTAATTTACGTTATTATCAACAGGATTTACACTGGTATTTAAGACAACTTGAAGAGGTGATTATTCAAGTTTTAAACCATTATCAACTACCAGGAAAAAGAATACCAGGATTAACAGGGGTTTGGGTTCATAATTACAAAGTAGCAGCCATTGGTATTAAAGTGAAACGTTGGATTACGATGCACGGTTTTTCTATTAATGTTTGCTCTGATTTACAAGGTTTTCAAAACATTATTCCTTGTGGTATTCAAGATAAATCTGTGGGAAGTTTACAGCAATTTATTCCTGAGATTACTTTAGAAGAAATACAAGAAAAAGTTATTGAAATATTTGCTCAAGTGTTTACCATTGAACTGATACCAATTTCTTTATCAACTATTAACTATGAACTATATCCTATCTAAACAAGTGAATCGGCTGCAACATATCAGATAAAGATTGACAGACACAGACTGATGCGATCGCTTGTTCATAAGTTGGCATTGAACTGTAGTTTTTAGCTAAATCTTGTTTGATCATAACAAATCATAACCAAAGGGGTGATATAGTATTAATCAGAATCACTTATTGAGTATCAACTAATTTATGAGACCAACTCCTATTCCTCCACAACCGGGTCAAGAATCTGTTTGGGATTATCCTCGTCCTGCTATTTTACAAGACACCGATAAACATCTCAAAGTGATTTGTAATGGTATTATTTTAGCAGAAACAAGCAACGGAAAAAGAGT
>JASJDD010000296.1 GCA_030065735.1 Crocosphaera sp. | reverse complement strand
AAGCTTGCAAGCTACTGTTAGAGGTTGGGTTTTAACCATTGCTTTTCTCAAGAGGTGATACTATTGTAGCATAGGTTTCTAAAATATGGATGCCTTCGGCGTTTATTTATTGGTCGCCATTCCTCCCACGTACTCAGTCCTACGGGGATTCCTGCCGACATTTAGGTTGACTTCCTCCTGCCCTTTTTAACGACGAATCCCAAGACGTTTAATGAGGGTTTGATAACGACTGGAGTCTTTCCCGTTAATATAAGCTAACAAGCGTCGACGACGGCCAATCATTTTTAGAAGTCCTCTACGCGAAGCATGATCTTTAGGATTCTGCTTGAGGTGATCGGTCAATTGGGTAATGCGCTTGGTGAGGATAGCGACTTGTAAATCTGCTGAGCCGGTGTCAGTTTCGTGTACTTGGTATTCGCTGATCAGAGCTTGCTTTTCGCTAGCGGTTAAACTCATAGAAATAATTGAATAAATGCTGCAATCTCTTATACTATCATTTATTTTTTGATTTAACTACCCTGAGCAGTGTCCAAGATTTTTCTTAGCTGAATCCTGAGACAAATTGAGCTTAACCCGACGGAAAGCCCCGCACTGTAACGTGCTTGTCAGTGTCGGGGCAATACTGCGTTGATACAGACAAGAAAAGTGTCTATAATCAAGTGGAATAACTTGTTGTTTCATGTCTAGATAGTGGGTGTAACTCCAGAGATGGAAATAACCAGGAATTCACGATCGTGAGGTAGTGAAGCCTGCATCATAATATTTGATTTGATGTCGGGATAACGTCACTGTATAACTGAATCTGAGAGTCTAAACTAGAGAAAGGTCGACCTATGGCAAGTCTAGATGAGCCTTTGCATTAACCCTCAATGTTCTAATCCTGAAAACCAGGACACATCCTTATTTTGCCAAAGCTGTGGCTCGGAGTTACTGCTTGATGGACGCTATCGTGTAATTAAAGAATTAGGAGGTGGCGGTTTTGGTAAAACCTATGAGGTGCAAGATAGTGATCCCCAAAACCTCGATGGAGACAAGTCTTCCCACAAGGTTCTCAAAGTCCTTCTCCATAATCATCCTAAGTATGTTGAACTGTTTGAGCGAGAAGTCAATGTTTTAAGTCGTCTCAATCATCCAGGTATTCCCAAAGTTGAACCAGATGCTCACTTCACCTTTGATGTAAAAAATAGCAACACGCCCCTGTACTGTTTAGTCATGGAAAAAATAGAGGGGCTAAATTTACATCAGTATATTACTCAGCGAGGTAAGTGTATTTCTCAAAAAATCGCTATTCAGTGGTTAATGCAGTTGTTGCGAATTTTAGAGGAGATTCATTATCATAATTTTTTTCATCGTGACATTAAGCCTTCCAATATTATGTTGCGTTCTACGGGACAATTGGTTTTAATCGATTTTGGGACCGCTAGGGAGGTGACAGACACTTATTTATCAAAACAATCAAGTGGAGAGGTTACAGGGCTGTTTTCGGCGGGCTATAGCCCTATTGAGCAGTTGAATGGTCAGGCGGTTCCTCAGTCCGATTTTTTTGCTTTGGGACGGACCCTTGTCTATCTATTAACGGGAAAACATCCCAGTGAGTTGTATGATTCCCATGTTGATCAGTTAAACTGGCGAGAGAGGGTACCAGAATTATCCCTTGAGTTTGCTGATGTGGTCGATCAGATGATGGCTCGTTTGCCTAATCAACGTCCTTCATCAGCCAAAGTGATTCTCAACCAGTTGGGGAGTATTTATCATAACTTGTATGGCTCAGATAGTTTTCTGGATACTTTTTCCCTTAATGCCGTGAATGAAAACAGTGAAGATATGCCAACTCGTGTTGCGCCCCCTAGTGCGCCTTTACCCTTACCGCCTAAACCTGATTCTTTTGCGTTTAGTCAACCTCAAGAAGAAATTGACCCAAGTTTCGTTGAACAGTGTCAAGTAGAATTAGCTGAATTAATCGGACCAATGGCTTCTTTAATCTGTCAAAAAACAATTAAGAAAAACCCTAACATTTCTCCAAAGGATTTTGTCAAGGCATTAGCTACAAAAATTCCTGATCCTCAAAAAGCCGAAGATTTCCAACAAAAATTACTCAGTTGATCTTGATTTTCTTGAGCAATAGAAAAATTTGATGGAAGTAACTTAATTGAGCTTTAGAGTTTCCTGTACAAGTTTACAACAATGAAATTATGTTAACATCTACAGATTTTACAGGTTTAATCAATCAACGTTTTTTTAATAACTTTTTACCCATTCCTGCCACGAATCAAATTTTATTAGGAAGCCAAGCTCCCGATTTTATTCTACCAGATATTACTAACAATCGAAGGGTTAGATTAGGGGATTATTTTGAGCAACAATCGGTTATTTTAGCTTTCACTCGTATCTTTACTGAAAAGCAATATTGTCCTTTTTGTTATCCTCATATTGTTAGTCTCAACAAATATTATGAACGATTCATTGAACGTGGGGTTGAGGTTTTAATGATTACCAGCACTGATGCTCAACAAAGTCAAATCGTGGTTCAAGATTTAGGGTTAAAAATGCCTTTATTGAGTAATCCTGATTGTCGAGTGTTTCGGATGTATCATACTGGACAAGCTTTAGGCGCACCGCTTCCAGCACAGTTTGTGTTAGATAAAACGGGAAAAATACAGTATAAACATTTATTTTCTTTTATGGATCATAATGCCAGTGTTGATCAATTGTTGCTGAAAATTTCTTGATTCTTAAGTAAATTGGACATAAATTTATCGAGATAATAGGGTCTAAAACCTGGCTTTTTAAAGACGTTCGGCGAAACTCAGTCGAGCCGCGAAAGTTTTTGGAGGGAGGCATAAATCCTCTCCTGCTTTCAACAACTTCTGTGCGATAGCGTCGGAGCGTAGTAAGGAACTTCTGACTTCGTTAAAAAAATGGGTCGCCTGGGATTCGAACCCAAGACCAATCGGTTAAAAGCCGAGTGCTCTACCGCTGAGCTAGCGACCCGTTGTGTGTTCGGCACACGATTTACTAATATAGCATAGCTTTTTTGCAAAAGCAAGGACTAATTTTAACAAAATGTCGGCAGAAGTCCTCATCTATAAATTACACTTCTGTGCGATAGCGCCGGAACGTAGTGAGGAACTTCTGACTTCTTTCAAAGCGAGGTCACATCTATCTCAACCATGGCCTCACAGGTTGCGCCGGGTTCGAGTTCAATGAGGTTTTCTCCGGTACTAATGGCGTTACGGGGCGCACTCCAGGGTTCTAAACAGACATATTCTTTGCCTTTGAGGGTCCAGAAGACGATAGTAGAATACTGTTCTGACCATTTGAGGCTGATTTTGAGCCGCCTAGATGGGTCTGTCATACTTGCAGAAGACCGTTTTAAAGCTTTGAGGGCGACATCGATTTCCTCTTCACTAAAATCAAACTTACCATCATAAGGAGCGATTTCTTTGCTGTCTTTGACTTGGTAGCTAGAGGCTGGAATATCTATGGATAATTTCTCTTTTTCTTGAACTAGAAAATAGGGATGAAAACCAAAAGAAAACGGCATCATTTTCTCAGATTTATTGATATATTCTTGATAAATTTTTAAAGTTTTTCCCTCTAGTTCATACATAAACTTCAATTCAAACTCAAAGGGATACATTTTTAGAGTTTCTTCGTTACTGCTTAAACTTAAAGTAATTTTACAACAAGACTCTGTGGATTGTTCAACCACTTCCCAAGGCAAATTTCTCGCAAACCCATGTTGTTTTAAATGATAGGTTTGATGTTCATAAACATAAACGTTATCAGGTAAATTGCCACAAATGGGAAAGAGAATGGGAATTCCTCCTCTAACCGTTAATTCAGGATTGGTAAATCTTTCCTCATCTAAGTAGAAAATCTCCTGTCCTTCAATGGACCAACGGGTAATAATTCCGCCCCTTTCGGGAACAACTTCGAGACGAGACAAAGCACTTTCATCAGAGAGAATATAAGTAATATACTGATTTTGTTTGACAGAAATTGAAAAGCTCATAGTTTTTCTTGATAACTACAATAATCCATGAATCAAGTAAAAGGCGAGAATCGCACTGCCGAGAGGAACTGTTAAATTATCAATTCCTAACTTAGAAAAGGCTTCTAACCCCATAGCAGCGATAGCAACCATTAAAGAAACTATAGCTACTCTCAAGATGGGTAAACCTATCCCTAAAAGGATAACACTGGTCACAAAAAAACTAACTCCCATCATGGTCAATGAGCCTTCCCAACTTTTCTTAACCCCTAATACTTCATAGGAATGCTGTCCAAACTTTTGCCCAATAATAGCAGCCATTCCATCTCCCCAAGCCATGACTAAAATACCAATGACTAGATATTGAGGATATCCTCTAGCCCAAAAACATTGTGCTAAAACCCCAATACTTAGGGCATAAAAAAAGGTTCCTAAGCTTTTGCGTCCTACACTGTTAATACTGGGTAGAATCGGCAAAAAATAGGAAATTATGGCAATGATACTGGCAATAAAGGAAGCCCCTATTAACACCCAGGATGGCAATTGTAACCACCAGGCAATTAAAACGACGTTTCCTGAGCCAATATGGACAATTTTTCGGGTAAATTCCGCATCGGTTCCCCGTAAACGGTTTAATCCCTCAGCTAAGGCGATAATAAACCCAAGATAGAGGATAATATAGCTGATGGGGTATCGTAGGGATAGCAATGCTTTAAACAACGGAGGTGACTCAGATAATACCATTTTCCTTAAAGTTGGCTACAGATGAGGAAGTGTGGGAGGTGTGGGAGGTGTGGGAGGTGTGGGAGGTGTGGGGGGAGGAAGGCTCTTGATCTGTAGTCTTACATTGGAGAATTGGTATAACAAGATAGGTTGACACTGATACATTTATGCGACAGAACACGGTATATTCCCGTATTGTGCAACAATGGCATCACCATCTTTGTTGATAGTGAAGGTCGTATCCGACAAAGCTTTGAGCATGATACCCAAAGCACCGTTAAAGTCACGTTTGAGGCTATGTCCACATTCGGGACATGTGAACTACCCCAACTAAATCAAAGATTATAGTTGGGGCTTCCAATCTCACTGGGAGTTGCGTCTAAGAGACAAGAAATCTTGCCCCCTAGCCGTCTTACACTCCCTCCATTGGCAGTCTCGCTAGTTCC
>JASJDD010000024.1 GCA_030065735.1 Crocosphaera sp. | reverse complement strand
AATCGAGGGATGTAGATGTCTGTTGAAGGGCATTAAGTTAGACGAAAATCTAATAAGTTAACGAGCGAAGACGTGGATTTATCCCGTCGTAGCTTAACAGCTAGAATCCATGTTTTTCAAAGCATGGAGACTTCAAAATGCGTCTGTTTAAAACGGTGGCCGGGTTACGCACCTACTTAGCTTCTGTGGGGGACAACCAAACTATCGGGTTAGTCCCCACCATGGGAGCCTTACATAAAGGTCATATCAGTCTAATAGGTCGTGCTATGTCTGAGGTTGATGTGGTGGTGGTGAGCATTTTTGTTAACCCCCTCCAATTTGGCCCAGAGGAAGATTTAGCGAAGTATCCTCGTCAACTAGAAACAGACGCTCAACTGTGCGAAAATCTGGGAGTGGCTGCTATATTTGCCCCAACCCCAGAAGAAATGGATATTAATAGCACTTCTAAAAAAACCACTCAAGTCTTTCCTCCTCCCCAGATGCTCTCCTACCTATGTGGCCCATTTCGACCAGGTCATTTTCAAGGGGTAGCCACCATTGTCACGAAACTGTTTAACATTGTCAGCCCCCATATGGCTTATTTTGGGGAAAAAGATGCCCAACAACTGGCCATTATTCGTCAGCTAGTTAAAGATTTACACTTATCGGTTGTTATTAAAGGCTGTCCCATTATTCGGGAACCCTCAGGACTAGCTTATAGCTCTCGCAATCAATATCTAACAGAGGCGCAAAAAAAAGAAGCGATCGCTTTATATCAAGGGTTACAAGCAGCAAAACAAGCTTTTCTCGTTGGAGAAAGGCAAACTCAAGTCTTAATTAATTGTGTCAAAGACCAATTAGCCCCTCATTCTGCCATAACCGTTCAATATATTGAATGTGTCCATGCTCAAACCTTGCAACCCTTAGATACTATTGAAGTAGCAGGGTTATTAGCCATCGCTGCTTATGTAGGGTCAACCCGACTGATTGATAATATTAGCTTAAGAATACGAAAACCCATTATTGCCATCGATGGACCTGCCGGTGCCGGGAAATCTACCGTTACCCGTGAAGTGGCTAAAGCCTTAAAGTTAACCTATTTGGACACAGGGGCTATGTATCGGGGCATCGCCTGGTTAGTATTAGACTCAGGAATACCTGTAGAAGACAAAAGTGCGATCGCAGAATTAGTCTCCCAAGCGACCTTAGAATTCCTTCCCTCCCGTGATGAGCAACCCCCTCAAATCATCATTAACGGGGAAAATGTGACTCAAGCCATTCGTACCCCCCAAGTGACGGCTTTAGTCTCTCCCATTTCTGCTTATGGTGCCGTTCGCCAGAAATTAGTCGCTTATCAACAGGAATTAGGGAAATTAGGCGGTATTGTAGCTGAAGGGCGGGATATTGGCACTAACGTTTTTCCCGATGCCGATGTTAAAATTTTCTTGACAGCCTCAGTCCAAGAACGAGCAAGACGACGGTTGGTGGATTTTCAGGCTCAAGGAGAGGACAATATTAATCTTCAACAGCTGGAACAGGATATTGAACAAAGAGACTATCTTGATAGTCATCGAACCTTAGCCCCTCTGCGTCAGGCCAGCGATGCGGTCGAACTCAATACTGATGGATTAACTATTGAAGAAGTAGTGAAGAAAATTATCCATCTCGTTAAGTTGAACAATTAGAATTACTTTCCTTCTCAGTAACTTAATGGGAGTACCATTAAACTTGTCTTGTTTCATCCAGTCATAAAGCTCCCGTAAGATAGGATTGTTTTTCCTCCCGTTGGGGGTTTCAATTCGAGTATAACTGAACTTCCCCCGTACGTTTGATCTTAAAATCGCTGAAAGCCTTATTTTAAAGGGAATAAAGCAAGTAGTACTTAGGTTCTGTGTCCATGTAAGGGGTTGCTCTATGGCTGCGATCGCTCAAAACACGCTCCAGTTAAGCTTCAGAGTGAATTGTACCCAGTAACGGGTCGTTAAAAAATTGCTATAACTACCTCTGGGTAAGGCTTTCAGCGATTTTTCTATGGGTAAGTTCAGTATTAAGAGTTTACTGGGGATTCATCAAAGGACGACTAACAGTGGTTGGAAACATTTGCTTAAATCTAAATTGACGTTCTTTAGGTGATTTCGGTCCAAAGTTCCAGAGACTTTCATAGAAAAAGAAAGAAACACCAGCAAACCTTTGATTACGGGTTTCTCTTACTTGGTCATTGATGCGTTGCATAGGAACAGGTCGACCTTTTAAACCCGACAAAACCCCGACAGCAAAAGGAATATGTGCTTTAGCTTGTTTGACTTCAGGTTGATTAATTTCTCGTTGAAAATCCACCATCTTAGAGCGATAGACTTGTAAGACCAATTCTTCTATCAATCCCTTTCTTTCCCAACTTTGCCAATCTAAGAGAAAGCAATTTTTTGAGAAGGTTTGAGGATTAGGAGAAACAGAAACAATAATGTTAGGTTTAACGGCTTTAACTGCTGCAAAAACTTCTCCCATATATTCAGTAATTTTTGTTGCTCTCCATTCTGTCCATTCTGTCCAAGCCGCATTATTTGCTATACAATTATTACGTCCCATTTTTAGATAACTAGGGGTTTTTGGAGGCATTTTTCCGTTATGTTCTTGTTGATAGAGTTGAATGGTAAAATCATCGTAACCAAAGTCAAAGGGAATACCGAAATGATCATCGACTTGAATGCCATCAATGTTGTAATTAGTAACAATTTCAACCAATAAATCAGTTAAAAATTTTTGAACTTCAGGATTAAAAGGACTTAACCAGACTCTTTCATGAATATTTCCTTCTAACCAAACGGTACTATTATCTTGTCGTTTAGTTAACCAGTCTTGATGACGTTTCGCTAATTCCGAGTCAGCCGGTGCCATAAATCCAAATTCAAACCAAGGAATTACAGACATTCCTTGATCATGACCTTGGTCAACAATTTCTTTAAGAATATCTCGACCTTGCAAACCTTCTGTCGGGTCTAACTTTTTACCGACGACTGATTGAGCAATTGCAGAAGGATATAAGGTATAACCCCAATTCCAAACCGTAGGATATAAGGTATTAAAGTTGAGTTGAGCAAGCGTATTGATGCCTTCGGTTAGAGTTTTAGAATCAAATAAAACTTCACTATCAATATTGGTTAACCAGACTCCTCTGATTTCTGCTGGTTGATTACGAGACTGTGCAGAAAAAGGAAGAGTAAAGGGAATTAATGCTAAATAGATGCCAAAGAAAACAAGAAAAATGAGCCAACTTTGACGACCCCAACGACGACTCAATCTAACCAGTGCATTAGCACTTTTATCAAACAAGTTTTGTTTCATAATTTTAAGTTTAATGGTGCTTCCATTAAATTAGTAAGAATGAAAGTGGCCAGCTACAGGGTTAGGTTACTCTTGAACGAATTAGTTAGTGAGTTAACCTAAAACAGCTTACTATCATAACAAATATTAGCTATAGTATAAAAAAACTATAAGGGATAAGGTGTTTATTTAGGCCCTATGTTGATGTTGAGAATCAAGAATCATGACGATTCCCTACACAAATTGTGTTGAAATAGGTTACAGTATAAGCATATGCAACGGTTGTTTTTTTTTGATTTTCTTTATTAAGTTATCTGAAATTATTTCTTAACAAAACTTTATCTTAAAAAGGATGAAAAATTCCCCCTAAATCAGATAAGTTAGTGAATAGCAAGAGAAAAAATCATTCCTAGTGTGAAGGAGACAATCAAATGTTAAAAATATTCTATAGTTTAGCCTCAGAAACTCCTTTTTTGATTTATCAATTGGTTTTTTTGTAATTAGATAGACAAAACATCCCAAAAATTCTGGTAGCCTGATAAACAGCCAGTCTTCTCAAACCCTGATTGGTTAAGGCTGGAGGCGATAGTCGCGCTAATTAAATACCAAGGTTAAGTTTTGCCCTTTATTGAGCTTTTTTCCGTTGTTTGGTTATTGATTGGTATCCTATAAAGACCTTGAAAAATTATTAAGATAATCTTAAAAATTTTTAAGTTCAACTGACACCAAATCATCCCTGATTTCTGACATAGCTGACCTCGTCTCCTCTCCTATTGTTCCCGAACTTATTAAACCGGTTTTACTCCTCGGAATTATCAGCTTATGAACACGACACAAATGATGCAAACGGAATCAACTAATGAATTTAATCCCTCTCTTGAAGCAGTGGACCTTGAACAAACAGAAAACGAATTGCAATCTGTTGAAGTAGAGCTTTCCTCTTTGTCTGATGATCTAGGTAATCAATATCCAGAGGGATATCGTAAAACGGTTTCTGATGATACGGTTGGGGCATTTTTTAAAGAAATGTCTCGCTATCCCCTTTTAAACGCAGAAGAGGAGGTCCAATTAGCCCATCATGTTCAATTTTTAGTCGAAGCAGAAGAAACCAGACAACAGCTACAAGAAAAATTACAACGTCCTCTTACCAAAGCAGAATGGGCCAAAGCCATGGCCTTTAACAATCAAAAACAATTTGAACATCGTTTGCATCGGGGACGGACAGCGAAACGGAAAATGATTCGTTCTAATTTACGCTTAGTCGTATCCATTGCGAAACGTTATCTTAATCGTGGTGTTCCTTTCCTGGATTTAATTCAAGAAGGGGCGATTGGCCTCAATCGCGCATCCGAAAAATTTGATCCCAATAAGGGCTATAAATTCTCAACCTATGCTTATTGGTGGATTCGTCAAGCCATTACTCGTACCATTGCCAATGATGCGAGAACCATTCGTTTACCTATCCACGTTGTGGAAAAATTAAACAAACTCAAAAAAGCTCAACGGGTTCTAAAACAAAAATTACAGCGCAATCCCAATGAAAAGGAACTAGCTGACGAATTAGAAGTAACGCCTTCTCAACTGCGTCAGTTATTGCAACTACGGAGACAGTCCTTGTCTTTAAATCATCGGGTTGGGAAGGGAGAAGACACCGAGTTAGTTGATTTGCTGGAAGATCAAGACTTACAACTCCCTGAAGAATTGATGAACGAAGGAATGTTGCGCTATGAAGTTTCTGCGGTGTTAAGTGATGTTTTAACCCAAAGAGAAAAGGATGTCATTTCTTTACGCTATGGGTTATGTACCTCTCAACCTCATACCTTAGAAGAAGTAGGAGGCATTTTTAACCTTTCCCGTGAAAGAGTTCGTCAGATTCAAAGTAAAGCGATGCGCAAGTTACGTCGACCTCAAGTGGCCCGTCGTCTAAAAGGATGGCTTCATTGAAAGCAATGATTTAGGTATGAGGTGAGACAGGAAAACTCACCCCTCATACCTATTTTTTTAATTTATCGCATTTAATTGTCATTTTTTCTAAATTTAGAATAACATATTTTTGCTCATTTTTCTTGAGGACTTTATCTATGTCCGATTACTTATTTTAATTATCTATATTTTTTTAACCAAATTTTAAACTTTTTTAAACTTATTTTTAAAAAATGAATGATAGCAATTTTTAACGTTAACCTGAGAATTGAACAAAGTTTTTGGTCTCATACTGTTGTTGGTTCTAACGGAACTTACATTGTTTCTAAGGTTAAAGTAACTAATGGTGGAAATGTTCCTTTAAAAGATGTCAAGATTTATGTGGATCTTGATGACACTTCTATCCTGTTTGATGCTGAGCTTTGTAATTCTGGTGGCACGGTTATTGATAGTGGTGAAGTACTTCTTTCTTTTGGTGACCTTGCACCTGGAGCTAGTTCCTCACAAAAATCCTATTGGTGGACTGTTCGAGAACGTATTGACGGTGCTACTGGCACTGAGACTAGCGACGTTTACCTTAACCTTCTTCCTGAATTTGTCGTTTCGATGAGATCCGTTGAAGGCTTCCGCAGTACCTCTAAACTCGACAAATCCTAATTCTTCATTTCCCTTATTCAATAAAATAACTATCCCCATGGGGATGGGTTATAAATCTCCCGTTTTGTAAACGGGAGAAGGCCAATTAGTTAATATCTATGATAAGGGAATGTACTGAAAAAATCATAGAGTAAAGCCTCTTAATTGAGGCTTTTTTCGTTTTTACGGCAGTGATTCCCAAACCTCACGATTTAGGTTTCTGCTTCGTAGCAGTTGCCTTTACTCAATATTATGCCGATTTCGGCCAAGCATTCACTCTAACTCGATTTGACACTCTCCTGATTCCGCTACGCTAAAATCAGGAGATTCTTTCCTCATAGACACTTATCTAGCCAATCAGAAATTGACCCCGATAGAACGTCTCCGAAAGCATTTTGAGGTGCGATCCAAGGCGAGGAAACCTCGCCATTGGAAAGCGCACCTTGATTCACGGGCTGTCCGACCGCTACTAATCCTTTGAGGTCTGCTTTCCACCTGGAATGAGATTCCAGGTGGATCAGACCTCGATTTCTAATCACCTGACTGGCTGCCACATCACGATTTGTTTGATACCCACAATGAGGACAATTATGAACTCTATCAGATAGATTCTTTTTGCCTGTTTGAGTATTACAATTAGGGCAAATTTGACTGGTATAATCTTTATCTACTTTAAGAAAATAGACATCTCTCTTCCAGCAAATATAAGCCAAGATGTTAAAAAACTGAGCAAAACCGGCATCTAAAGTATGTTGGCCAAACATTCCTTTAGCCCAAGCTTTGAAGTTAATATCTTCAACAAATATCATACCAGCTTGGTCACATAAATGATGAGCTAATTTAAAATGCCAATCTTTTCTAGTGTCGTGGATTTTTTGATAGATTCTAGCTATTTTAGTTTGAAGTTTCTGCCAATTATTAGACCCCTTTTTCTTGTTTCTTAACCTTCTTTGCAGTGATTTCAACTGGCCATGAAGTTGCTTAAAAAACCGAGGTCTTTTGACTAATTCTCCCTCGCTAGTAGCTAGATAAGAATCAAGTCCGATATCTACCCCTAATGGATATCCTTGTATGGGAGTCTCAGGAACATTGACAGCTAACTGATAAATTAACTGGACAAAATACCCTGACGCTCTTTTAACTACTCTGATTTGTTTTAAGAGAAACCCATCAGGAATAGGGCGAGACATCCTCATATTAACTTTCCCAATTTTAGGAAGAAAAACCCATCCATTTCCTACCCATTCTTGTTTAACTGATGGGTAAAGAAAACTCCGCATCTTTTTTTTAAAGCGTGGAAAACCGAAGCCTCTTTGCCACATATTTACGAATGCAGCCTCTAAAATTCTCAATGTCTGTTGTAGGACTTGAGAATGAGGTTTTTTTAATTCAGGATAGGTCTTTTTCGCTTCTGTTAAAGTCTTACACTGAGAGTTATAGGTAGGTCTAGGGGTATCTGGATTGATTATATACTCAGAATGAATTGAACAAGCATTGATAGGCGATTTTCTGCTATTAACCCAATCTTTTCTCTCTCGAAGTGCGTAATTATAAACTTTTCTGCACGTCTCAAGATACATCTCAATCATCTGGACTTGAGACTTTTTAGGCTTGAGTTTATAGTCGTAGGTCATCGTTATCATTTCCCCATTATAGCACACTTAATAAACATAGCAACACTTATTAAGAATAGTCACAGGCAATAAATTAGAGGTGCAACCCAAGGCGAGGTTCCCTCGCCATTGGAAAGCGCACCTAGTGTTGCGCTACATCTCCCACTTGAAAGATGGGAGCTTTGCGATGCCCGTGCTATTCTGTAAACTTTGATTCTACTTTCACCATGCTACTATAATCATATCAAATAATTATCAATGTCATGTTTCAGGTTGGAGATATTCTCTTTCAACGTTATCAACTCCTAAAATCTTTGGGAAAAACGGCTATTGGTCATCAAACTTGGTTAGCCGATGATTTATTTTCTCCCATTGATTTATATGCTGACTCAAAAAAACAATTACCTTGGTTAAAATGGTTTTACAACTTTGAGCAGTTATTTCGGCCTAAAGTTTACGAAAAAGTAACAGTTAAATTATTAGCATTTAATCCTCAACTATCTTGGGAACAATTTAAACTATTTGAACGAGAAGCTAAAGTTTTACAAGGGTTAGATCATCCTTTTATTCCCTGTTACCGAAACTATTTTGAAATATCTGAAAAGGTGAGAAATGGCGTTTCTTGGTTTGGTTTAGTAGAAGATTATATTCCAGGGGAATCCTTAGAGGATTTATTAGAACAAGGGAAAAGATTTTCTGAGGGTGAAATTCGTAAAATTGCCATAAAAGTTCTCAAGATTTTAATTTATTTACATGAATTAAATCCTCCCGTATTACATCGAGATATTAAACCCAGTAATTTAATTTTGGGGGAAGATAACAACATCTACTTGGTTGATTTTGGTGCAGTTCAAGATCAAAATTCGGTGACTAATATTAGTTTTACTGTGGTAGGAACCAGTGGTTATACTCCCTTAGAACAATTTTGGGGTAAAGCGGTTTTTTCCTCTGATTTATATGCCTTGGGAGCAACATTAATTCATCTTTTAACAGGTATTTCTCCAACGGATTTACATAATCAAGATTATCAAATTGAGTTTGAAGATGAAGGGAAGATTAATCCTGCTTTTAAGTCTTGGTTAACAACCTTAACTGAAATTTATATATCTCAGCGTTATCAAACAGCAAGAGACGCATTAAAAGCTTTGAAAACAGGAGAAATAGCCCAGAAAAATAGAAAAAAAAATAGTCTAGTTAAATCGAATCAAAAAAATCAATTGAAAACAAAAATAAAATTAAATAAAACAGATAAATCTCTACAAGTTGTTATTCCATCATCTCAATTGAGATTAATCAAAAAAATATTAAAACTTGAAACTCATTTAATTAATCAAAACTTAAACCTTAGCAACGTTATTCCTCTAATGACAGTTTCTGGACTATTCTTTATTCCATTTTCTTTGATTGTTACTGGAATTATGTTGCAAGATCCTTCATTTATTATGGCATCTCTGGAAATTATGGGAGGTATAAGTTTTATGATTATTTTTCTAGTATTATTTCTGTATATAATTAGTATCACGGGTTCAAAAACTTGTTTAGTGTTAGATAAAGAAACATTAAAAATACAAGAAAAAATCTTAGGATTTGAGTATAATGAAGAACAAGAATCAAAAAATAACATTCTTGGTATTTTTATTCATAAATTACTCCATAGATATAATGTTACTATTAATACTAGAAAAATGATTTATCAATTAGGCAATAAACTAACGGAACAAGAAGCCCTTTGGTTAGCAAAAGAAATTGAAGATTGGTTAAATTAAGATTAAAGATATTATGTTTAATACTGATGATATTCTTGCTGATAAATACCAACTCAAAGAAAGATTAGGACAGACAGCAACTGGGCATCAAACCTGGTTAGCCATAGATAAGCTAACCGAGGAAACTGTTACCCTAAAACTCTTAGCATTTAGTCCCCAAATGCAATGGGAAGAGTTAAAATTATTTGAAAGAGAAGCGGAAGTTTTGCAGTCTCTTAAACATAATAGAATTCCTAACTATCGGGACTATTTTGACTTAGATAAAGACTTAGGAGGAGGAATTGCTTGGTTTGGTTTAGTACAAGATTATATACCTGGCTCATCCTTACAAGAATTACTAGATAGAGGAAAGATTTTTACCGAAGAAGAAACCTATAATATTGCCGTAGAAATTTTAGAAATTTTGATTTATTTACATGAACTAAACCCTTTAGTTATTCATCGAGATATTAAACCTAGTAACTTAATTTTAGGAGAAGATAATCATATTTATTTAATTGATTTTGGTGCAGTACAAGCACAAGGGGCTGTTACTGGTGTAACATTTACAGTAGTCGGTAGTAGTGGCTACGCTCCCTTAGAACAATTTTGGGGAAGGGCAGTCCCTGCTTCAGATATTTACGCATTAGGGGCAACTTTGATTCATTTATTGACAGGAATATCGCCAGTTGACTTGCCTCATCAAGACTCTCAAATTCAGTTTTCCGATAAAGTTAATATTGCTAAATATTTTATATTTTGGTTAGAGAAAGCCACTAATATTTCTATAGAAAAGCGCTTTTCAACGGCAAAAGAAGCTTTAGAAATTTTACAAAAGAAACGTTTAATAATTAGTTCAAATTATTCCACTAATAAACTGATTCAACCTGATTATAGTCGGTTTCTGGTGAATAAAACAGATAGTAAACTATCTTTAGATTTACCCCCTAAGATGACTTACAAAATGGGAAATACTAGCTTATTTATAACAATCTTTATTCTGGCTGTTATAACCTTGGCATTTTTTCCATTTTCTCTTTTAATTTTACTCTTTGTTTATCAATATTTTCAGGATATGAGGGTTGTGTTTTTAGAAAAATCTTTTAGAATTAAACGAACTATTTTTGGATTAACTTATCAGTCTATCAATGCTTCAAATGATGAAATTATTGGGGTTTTCCTGTATGGTAGTTCTAATAACCATCAAGTGAAACTTAGAATTAAAAACAGAAGTTACATTATCGGGGAAAATCTCAAAGAAGAAGAATGTGCTTGGTTAGCTAAAGAAATTCAAGATTGGTTATATTATCATGGTGGTGATTAATGATTGATTGATGAAAATTCATATTTTTTGTGACCACAACCTCCCATAATAGGAAAAGAGCTTTTTCTAGAAGACAAAAACCTGTACAAACATTGACAAATCTTGACATAATGCCTAGAAATTATGTTTACATCTTCATCACTCAATCATTGACTTACCTTAAAATTAAGTGCTAGAATGGCGAAGATCGTAAAGGAGACTTAGTCGATTCATCTTTTCTCAAAGAAGCGAAAACCAAGCTAGAGAAAGTATAAAGGAAAAATCTATAAGTAAGTTCTAGACACCCTTTATATTTCTCCAAAAACAACAAAAATTTGTTGGAAAATGCCGATGGCTTATCGGTAAAGGCCTGTGGACAAGAAAGAGCCGTCTCCCTTGGCTGAAGCAGGAATTGAACGGTGAACCTGTCTAGGTTTGCGTAGGTTTCATGAAGCAGAACCAGTTACAAGAGATATTCAAGAATGAGTAGTCATCAGACCATGAAAGTTGGTATATTAGGCTTCGGGGGACTCGGACAAGCAGCTACCAAAGTTCTCGCCCCAAAACAAGAAATGCTCTGGGTTGCAGCAGCCGACCTCAAAGGTTATGCTTATTGCAAAAAGGGATTAGATGCCCAAACAGCGATCGCTACTTATGGTCAACAGGGATCAATCGGTTATTTAGACCCCTACGGAACCCTTAGCAATCATAGTATCAAAGACCTCCTAGCAACAGCCAAGGTAGATGGCTATTTTTTGGCCCTTCCTAACCTTCCTAACACCTTTATGGCAGATGTCGCTAGACAGTTTATCGCTTCGGGGTGGAAAGGGGTGTTAGTGGATGCCCTCAAACGCACCAGTGCCGTCGAACAACTGCTACCATTACAAGGGGACTTACAAACTGCCGGCATTACTTATATGACGGGTTGTGGTGCAACCCCTGGCCTTTTGACCGCTTCTGCGGCCGTTGCTGCTCAAAGTTATCATGAGATTCATCGTGTTAAAATTACCTTTGGGGTTGGTATTGCTAACTGGGAGGCTTATCGCGCTACCATAAGAGAGGATATTGCTCATTTACCAGGGTTTGATGTGGATAAAGCAAAAGCTATGAGTGATGCTGAAGTGGAAGCCTTTCTGGATCAAACCAATGGTATCCTGACCCTAGAAAATATGGAACACGCTGACGATATCATGTTAGAGTTAGCTGGTATTTGTTCTCGCGATCGCGTTACCGTTGGCGGTGTGGTGGATACCCGCAACCCGAAAAAGCCATTAAGTACAAATGTCCAGATTACAGGCCGTACGTTTGAGGGAAAAATATCGACTCATACTTTTACTTTAGGGGATGAAACCAGTATGGCAGCCAATGTTTGCGGACCAGCATTTGGTTATCTCAAAGCAGGGTTATCCTTACATCGTCGTGGTATTCATGGTTTATTTACTGCTGCTGAAGTGATGCCTCACTTTGTTAATTGACATACTCCCCCGTTAATACCATTTTCCTTACATTAGCTCTTGACATACTCCCGCCACTAATTGCTTCGCACTTGCTACGCAATATAGTGGGGGATTCTTTCCGTATCACTACTAGAAATTCCTTGCTCAACGAGACGGCTTAAATTCTCAATGTTGCCATTAAGAACCCAGAGATCGGACTCTCCCAAGGCGTTTGGGTCGGTTCCTATATGCCCTACAGTACCGTTGAGATGTTCTCCCAAATATTGCAACCCTTTCTTAAGCACATTTATTGCTGCGTTATGATCCCTATCTAAGACTGTTTTACAGTTAGGACATTGATGAGTTCTGGTACTTAATGATTTTTGAACTCTTGTGCCACAAACTGAACAGTTTTGAGTGGTGAAATGAGGAGGCACAGCAACACAAACGATGCGATAAATCTTAGCAAAATAATTCAACCATTGGGTGAATTGATACCAAGAGGCATCACTAATTGACTTGGACAGGTTACGATTTTTAACCAAGTTTCTAACCTTTAAAGCCTCATAGACGATGCAGTCGTTAGACTGGACTAACGCCAAAGCATCTTTAATTGCTTTGTCCTTACGTTGTCTTGATACTTTTAGGTGAAGCTTGGCTACTTTGACCCGTTGCTTGTGATAGTTATTGGACTGTTTCTTCCCTTGGCGAAAGCGTTTTGATAATCGTCTTTGCGCTTTTTTAAGACGCTTTTCTGACTTTCTCAAATACCGTGGATTATCAACAGTATTGCCCTGAGCATCGGTATAGAACTCTTTTAACCCCAGATCAATTCCTGTTACTTGTCCCGTCGGTTCATGGTGTTCCTGCCTTTCTACATCAACAAGAAACTGGCAATAATAACCATCACAACGTTTCACAACTCTTACCCGTCTAATTTGTTGCTCTGAATAATAAACTAACGTTCTTTGACTACACCATAAATCAAATTCTCCTGCTTTAAATCCATCGGTGAATTTAATTTTACGTCTGTCATCAGATAGCTTGTATCCTGTTAGTTTATACTCCACAGAACGACTATACTTTTTAAACTTAGGAAAGCCTTTCTTCCCTGGTATCTTAGCACGACAATTTTGATAAAATCTATTAATTGACTGCCATGCCCTATCAGCCGAGGATTGACGGGCTTGAGAGTTTAATAAAGTTACCCAAGGTGTGTCTTTATTTTTAGCTAATGTAGAGCAAAGTTTTTGGAGATCATTACGAGTTGTCCCCTTATTATCCATCCAATAACGGACGCAGGAATTACGCACAAACTGAGATGTCCTAATGGCTTCATCTAGTTTTTGGTATTGCTCTGGTGTTCCGTTTTTTAATTTGGCTTCTACCACTAGCATTGATTTATCCTCGACCTTGGATAAATATACTTTAACACAGTTTACCCAAATTTGCTAGAATTAAAATCGTTGCTTCGCAGTTTATTTTCTGATTGCGATTCATCCCACCGCTAAGGGTTCGGGGGTACTTGGCTACGCCTTCGATGTTTCCCCCTTACCTATAGCGGGGGCATTCTCGCAATATTTTAGGTAAATCTAGAGAAAAAGCACGAAAGCTAGTAGCTAGAGTTCACGAACGTATTAGCAATGCCCGTCAAGACTTTCTACATAACCCTCTTCTGTCACTTTCCGAAATTCTGACGAATTTCCGTCATTACAGCCAACGACACTTAACGAGAGAATCAGGGTTTGATCCCCATTTTTCGGAGTCTGACAGAAGAGGGATAGCATTGATTAATCGTTGACCTTGGATAAATTTACTTTAACATATTCCTTTTCAATGTTTGGTGGCTCTGATTCTGTTTCTGTTTTTAGAATATGGCTAGAAGTTGGTTTAGATAAAGAGTCTTCAGTGCTGATGTTTTCTGTGGGTATTGAGTATTCTGTTATCACTGTTTCTGAAGTATTGGTTGGTGAAGAAACTATTTGAGATGAAGATTTTTCGGTAGATACTTCATCAGCTATATTCGTATTTTCTGCTTCTTTTTTAACCTCTACTTCTGAGGTTGTGATGGTTGGGGAAACCATTGAAGATGAAGATTGTTTGGGCTTGACATCTGCAACCGTCATGGTTTCTTCTTTCATAACTGGTTGTGTTTCAGTCGATTCGTTTTCAGATACTTCATGGTTCTTTTCACTCTTATCTTCTCTAACGTTTTTATTCAGATTTCCCTTGCTATTAATATCCCATGAAATATTTTTTTTAATTAAAACGGTTATTTTGTCTTCTTCTTCAGAGGTTAATTCTCCAGGTTCTCCTATTAATTCCTTATAAATTTTAATATATTCAGCAGCCGACTTATACCAACTAAAATCCTGGGTCATACATCGTTGTTGAAGTTTAGTCCAATCTGCTTTAAAGCGGAATCCTTCCCAAGCGCGAATCATGCAGACTAATAACTCCAAGGGGTCATAATGATCAAAACAATAACCGGTTCCCTGTTCCTTAATGGGACTATAAAAAGTCACCGTATCCCCTAATCCTCCTGTCCGTCGAACAATAGGAACACAACCATAACGCATAGCAAAGAGTTGACTAATACCACAAGGTTCAAAACGGGAAGGCATTAAAAATACATCTGAGCCAGCAAAAATACGCCGAGATAGGACATCATTATAAAGAATTTGCACCGATACCCGGCCAGGATAACGGGCTGATAATTGCCATAGCTGATTTTCATAATAATGATCCCCACTGCCCAAAACCACCAATTGGGCATCCGTATGAGCCAGAAAACGGTCCAAAACCTGAAGGATTAAATCGATCCCTTTCTGTTCTACTAAACGAGTGACCATCCCCATTAAAAAGGCATCTTTATTAATCTCTAGTCCCGTTTCTTCCTGAAGGCCAACCTTATTGGCCTTCCGTTTTTCGAGGGTATAAGGGGTAAAGCTTTGATAAATGAACTGATCCTTGGCGGGGTTGTACAATTCCATATCGATGCCATTGAGAATCCCTACCAAGTTATGATTAAAGTGAGATAATAAGCCATCGAGTCGTTCCCCGTATGCTGGGGTTTGGATTTGTTGAGCATAGGTGGGAGAAACGGTGGTAATCCGTCCAGCAAATTTTATCCCTGCAGCCATAGAGTTATCCCCGTCCATATACCAAGGACACCAGGTGGTATGTTCTAGGAAGCCACGACCGGGCCCTTGATAAGCTAAATTATGAATAGTGAAGACAGTCGTGATATCAGGGGTTTCGTGCATCCAAACCGGAATCATGCCTGTATGCCAGTCATGACAATGGATTACATCTGGTTTCCAGCAATTCCAAGCAAATTCTGCTGCTGCATTAGAAAAGAAGGTAAACCGCCAATATTCGTCATCTCCATAAATACGGCGGGGGGCAAAGCTATGATGTTTCAACAGGTACAGGGGAACATGACTGTTGGGAAGGGTAGTTTGATAGACCCAAAAATCTTGGGACATGGCATTAGAGTTCCATATCGGTTCTGAGGGAATTTCGATTTTATCGTCGAGAAATCCGTAATAAGGCATGATAATACGGACATCATACCCTAATTGATGTAAAACTTTCGGTAAAGCTCCGATCACATCTCCCATTCCGCCTGCTTTGGCTAAAGGAGCGACTTCTGCCCCTACAAATAAAATTCGCATTCTTAACTCTGTGTTCCCTTATTTGCCACTTTTTGACACTCCCACGCCGTAAAACGGCGAGTATTCTTTAGGAAGGTGAAAACACGAACCAGTACACTACTACTGCTCCCTGGGCGATGCCAATTGCCCCTACTCTTTCGCCCTATAACATTCTACTGTAAAGCCGTGCTAAAAGCACAGGGTTTCAAACCCATTTTTCTGATGATTTTGACTCAGAAAGGATAGAGGGGAAGTTAATTTTTCTGCTATAGTACAAAAAAACCTTATCTAAGATATTTTTGTACTATGAAAGCTGTCACTATTACTGAAGCGTCTCATTTACTAGAAATAAGTCGTCAACGGATATTACAACTAATTTATTCTCAACGAGTCAAAGGAGCTTATAAAACCCAACAAGGTTGGAAAATCCCTCTCTATGGCAAAACTAAAATGCCCAAGATTATTCGAGGGAAGCGGGGGAGGAAAGGTACGTGGCTAGTGCGACGTTCTACAAAACCTACCGTCATTCATGTGAATAAAGGTCTTATTGGGAGTAATAATAAAAGGGAGGTGAAAAAGCCGGTTATTATTGTCAGAAAAGGCTCGAAAACAACTTATTGTTCAGAAGTTTCCTTTGATGGACAGTGTAAGATTATTTATCGACCGGATAATGAAACTCTGCATGGTAAAGCCCAAGTTTGGATAGAA
Organism: Crocosphaera sp.; assembly: GCA_030065735.1. Lineage (GTDB taxonomy): Bacteria > Cyanobacteriota > Cyanobacteriia > Cyanobacteriales > Microcystaceae > Crocosphaera. Next base: position 15,883 of record JASJDD010000024.1, on the reverse strand, counting down.
GTGGATTCTGAGACTGAAATTTTGATGAAATCCGAAACAATAATCGTTAAAAAGCAGGTTAATAAGAATAAGTAACCTTTACGTTTGAGCAAGCCAAAATTGATGAATCGAACAACCCACGGGGCGATCGCCGCTGGACATCCCAAAACGGCACAAGCCGGTCAAATTATGTTTGAATTGGGAGGCAATGCTTTTGATGCCGCGATCGCTGCCATGTTAGCCTCTTTTGTGGTGGAGTCTACCTTAACATCGTCGGCCGGAGGAGGATTTTTATTGGCCTATACGCAAGAAAAAGAAAGTCTTTTATTTGATTTTTTTTGTCAAACGCCTCGGGTAAAAAAATCCCTCTCCGAGATTGAGTTTTATCCCGTTAATATTAACTTTGGTGGAGCCACCCAAGTATTTCATATTGGTCGTGGTTCTGTTGCTATTCCTGGTAGTCTCATGGGATTATTTGAGATTCATCAGCAACTAGGTAAGTTACCTTTTTCTTTGGTGGTAGAACCAGCGATTGATTATGCTAGAAATGGTTATCAAATCACTCCTTACAATCGAGTTACTTTTGAAATCCTCGAACCAATTTTAAGAGCTTCTCATGAATCAAAAAAAATCTATTTATTGAACAATGAGCTATTAAATGTAGGAGACACAGCTTACCTGAAAGATTTTGCTAATGTTTTAGAAGAATTGGCTAAAAAAGGCATCCAAGAATTTTATCAAGGGGATATTGCTCATCAAATGCTCGAAGATATGAAAGAAGGCGGTTATTTAACTCAAGAAGATTTGCATCACTATCGTGTCCTTAAAAGAAAACCCCTGAATCTTAACTATAGAGGCTATCAATTATTAACCAATCCTCCTCCCAGTTCCGGAGGAATTTTGATTAATTATGCCTTAAAACTCCTAGAAACTGTTGATTTAAGCTGTTTTGATTTTGGCAGTCAAACCCATCTAAAATTATTAGCAACAGTCATGGCCTTGACTAATGATGCGAGAAAAATAAACTATGATAATTATATTTATCAAGATAATATTATTAGTCAATTTCTAAGTCAAAAAAACCTTCTTAAATCTCAAAATAAGTTACAACAAACCATTAATAAATATGGCAGTACCACTCATATTAGTGTTATCGATGAACACGGTAATGCAGCGAGTGTGACCAATTCTAATGGGGAAGGCTCATCCTATGTTATTCCTAATACGGGAATTATGCTCAATAATATGTTAGGAGAAGCCGATTTAAACCCCTTAGGATTTCATTGTTGGCCCTGTGATTGCCGTATTTCTTCTATGATGTCTCCTACCATGATTCTCAAGGAAGGAAAACCCGAAATTGTTTTAGGCTCAGGAGGCTCAAATCGTATTAGAACTGCTCTTTTACAAGTAATTTCTAACTTATTAGATTTTGGTTTTTCCCTCGAAGAAGCCATTAATCAACCCAGAGTTCATTGGGAGAAGAATATTTTTAACCTAGAACCCACAGAAAAGTTAGAGACTCTTGACAGTTTACAACTGGCTCCAGACACAGAGATTATTCTCTGGCAAGAACTGAGTATGTTTTTTGGTGGGGTTCATGGTGTTAGACGTAAGGAGGATCATTCCTTAGAAGCCATAGGAGATCCTCGAAGAGCAGGAGTTGGCATTGTTTATTCAACATGATAAAGAGATGCTCCTGGCCGTTGCTGTCCCCATGTCATCAGTTGATCTAACACAGAGCGAGGAACCCCAGAACGACGAGACGCTCCATCGAGTCCTGCTCCCCGTCGCAATAAGTTAATAGCAGTTTGTACCTTACGGTACATTCTTGTTCCGTAGCGAATCTGTTTTTTATCATGTGCCACAACTAACCCATAAGCGATATCATTAGCAATTTGAATGGATACTTCTTGAGCTAATCTTCTCTTAGTTTCTTCAACAGAATGAGACGGAGGAATATTCCTTGTCTGTTCATAGGGAACTTGAGGAATCGTTACTGCGTCCTCTGCTATATCTAAGACAGCAAAGGGTTGGACTGCTGATGCCCCCTCTGTCAAACTGCTTACTATAAGGCCACTGAATAAGAGACAGGTCATATATTTCATATGTCAACAATACCCACTGAAAAAGTTGGGCTGTGTGTGTAGTAGAACTGAATTTGTTGTTTAATGTAGCAAATATCTGCAATTTGATCGAAAAAGTTTTTATCTCTCTGAGAGTCCCAGAAGAGCATTATTGAAGAAGGCAGGAGGCTCCGATATTGTGATGACAATTAACAAAATGATAATTGAACAAGAAACTCCTTTAATGAGAGGAGGAAACGATCCTGAGTATTTTGACTGGCAAGAGGTCTGGTATCCGGTTCATTATGTTGAAGATTTGGACAAAACCAGACCCACATCGTTTACTTTATTAGAGAGAAATATTGTAATTTGGTGGGAGCCAAAAAATAATCAATGGTCTGTGTTTGAAGATCAATGTCCCCATCGTTTAGCCCCTTTATCCCAAGGAAGAATTAATGAGTCAGGTTGTTTAGAATGTCCCTATCATGGATGGGCATTTTCAGGACAAGGAAACTGTGAGATTATTCCTCAACAACCCCCAGAAGGAACAGCCGAAACATCTCCTAGAGCATCCGTTAAAACCTTACCAGCTAAGGTCAGGCAAGGCCTATTATTTGTCTATGCTGGAAAAGTAGAAAATGCTGAAAAAACCCCCATTCCTTTAGTGGATGCTTTAGAAGACAACTCCGATGAATGGGTATGTTTAAATACCTTTCGGGACTTACCTTATGATGCTTTAACCCTAATGGAAAATGTGTTAGATTCTAGCCATATTCCTTACACCCATCATAAAAGTGTCGGCAACCGCGCCAATGTTTCCCCCGTCGAATTAGAAATTGTTGAATCAGGAAAATGGGGGTTTAAAGGGGTATGGGAAGAAGGCCCAAGAAAAGGCACTTTAGGAAGACAAGAAACCACCTTTTTTGCCCCTGCAATGATGTACCATGATCTAACTTCTAAGCAATTTGGTAGAACGTTAACCGTGGTTTATGCGACTCCCATCAGCAAAGGAAAATGTCGCTTATTTGCTCGTTTTCCCTTTAAGTTTTCTTCCAAAATACCAAAATTTTTTATTAAATTAACACCCCGTTGGTATTCCCATATCGGACAAAATGGGGTTTTAGAAGATGATCAAATTTTCTTACACTATCAAGAACGATATCTAGAACAAAAAGGCGGTAATCCTAACGTTTCAAAAGCCTTTTATTTACCAACAAAAGCGGATTTGTTTGTGTTTCAATTACACAGTTGGATTAATCAATATCAAGCGCAGTTATTTCCAGAACAGTCCTTAGATTCCGCCCTTTCCTCCGAAACATTACTAGATCGCTACCATTCCCATACGAAACATTGTAGTAGTTGTCGCACTGCTTTAAAGAACTTACAACGCATAAAAATAGGACTAGCGATCGCCACTTCAATTATTTGGTCAGTTATTGTTATCTTATTATTAATTTTTGACCATCCTTCTCTGTGGAGTATGATAGCATTAAGTATAACTGTTCCCTTGGGTGTGATTATTTGCTTGGCTTTGAGTCGTTTAGAAAAACAATTTTATCACGGCCGAGAAATTCCCCCAAGAAACTTACCTGATAATTAATCGCTCCAAAAAGATAGTTGTTTACTCATAAAGTAATTATCTTTTGAGGTCGATATGATATAATTCTTCTCAAAATTGGTGGACAAAAATTATTGTAAAGATCCTTGGTTAGCTGTTAATTTATCCATGTTTTTTCCTGGAATGGGTCAATTTTATGCTGGCAATTATTTACAAGGAGTTTTATTCTTAAATGGTCAAATACTCTGGTTAGTTCTGACAGTTTGGCATATTTTCGCTTCCCAAGGAAATACTGTCACCGGATTTATTTGCTTAGGTATGACAATTATTTTCTACCTGAGTAATTTAATAGAAGCTTATTTTAGTGTTTATAAAGCTATAAATGATCCTAACCTAGAAAAAATTCCCCGTCACCATAAAAATCTCTGGTTTGCCATTTTTATTAGTCGTATTTTACCAGGTTTAGGTCATCTTTATCTACAAAAACCAATCATTGGCTTACTATTATTAACCATCAGTTCAATTTTCATGATTTTTGATGATTTTTATGCTAATTTTTTCTTCGTTATTCCTTTAATAAGTTCTTTGACAATCTATTATACTTACCTTATTTTTCCTGATAGCCGTAATGCTAAAATAAGGTTATTAATTGTCATAATGACAGGTATTATTTTTATCTTAGGGATCAGTATCAATTATTATCCACAATGGTTAGAAAAACACTTTGATAAATTCATAATTCCGAGTGACTCGATGCAGCCTACCTTACAAGTTAATGATATTGTTTTTGTCAAAAAATCACCTAATTATGTACCAAAAATGGGAAATATCGTGGTTTTTACTCCCTCAGAAAATATCAAAAAGGTTGATCCTGACGTATCAGAATACTATATAAAACGTATCATTGCTACACCAGGAAACGAGATTGAAATCAAACAAGGCCAAGTTTACCTTAATCACACAGCAATTAAAGAACCTTATATTGCGGAATCACCTCAATATCAGTTGCAATCTCTGATAATTCCGGCTGAACATTATCTTGTTTTGGGAGATAACCGTAATGATAGTTTTGACTCCCATATTTGGGGACTGTTACCCAGAAAGGTTATTGTTGGTCAAGCTTATAAAATTGGATGGCCACCCCAGAGAATACAACCATTAGTCAGTTATTAGTTATCAGTTTTTTACTGTCCCAATCTTCAAGTCATTAACAGCAGTTTTCATTTTGTCGAGATATAATCTCACCAAGATAGAGAGATAATCATCACACAAGTTCCAATATTCCGTGACTATACTGAAACTAAAGATAATAAATTTTTGTAAATTGAGGGAAAATCAGAATGGTCAATCAACAGCACTTAAATCGTTTAATCAAGAGTGTAGATACTTGGAACCAATGGCGAAATGAGAACCCAGAGATTATTCCTGAGCTGAAAAAAGCCAATTTAAGTCAATTAAATTTACAGGGTGCTAATCTTGATTATGCTAACCTTGAACAAGCTATTTTAGTGAATACCAATTTAAGCCATGGGTCTTTAAAAAAGGCTAATTTAAGTTATGCTAATTTAGCCGATGTTATTTGTTTTAAAACTAGGTTATCTGAAGCTAATTTAAGTCATGCAATTTTAATTAATTCAGATTTAAGCAAAGCCAATCTTGAAAAAGCCAACTTAAGTCAAGCTTATATTCTTGATAGCTATTTAGTGGATACACATTTAGGTCAAGCTAATGTAAAAGGATGTGATTTCAGAAGAAGTTATTTAACAGGAGCAATTTTAATCGGGACAAATTTACAAGAAGCAAACTTGAGTGAAGCAGACTTAACAGGAAGTATATTTTATGCTCATAAGTCTCATATTCTGGAGCAGAGTAAAGATGAAACAGTTATTAACCAAAAATTCCTGTGCTACACTTCTTTGCTTAAGGTTGAGGATTTAGTCAATAGTTTACAACAAAAAATTGCTTTAAATTCTAGTTATCTTGATAATTTATCATCCTTAGAAAGAATTTGGCAAAGAAGTCAATTAGAAAGTATTTATCAAAAAATTAATTCTCTAATTTAATTTGATAGATGCAAGAGATTAGCTTTAACTTTTTTCTGGACGTATAGATATCATTTCTTGTTCTAAGACTGGTAATTTTAATAACATTCCTGCAACAAACCAGTAATACACAGCAACCGGATCGACAGCTAGAGGGTAATAATAAGGATTATAACTAATCAATAGAATAAAAACCCATAAGCATAATCCCAGTCCACGCAATCCAGGAGTTTTTAATGAACAATAAGCTTTAAAGGTGAGAATCGTTAAAGTTGTTACAACACTTAAAAATCCCAAATATCCTAAAATTCCAATTTCATAGATTATTTGAACGGGAAAGGTTTCAACAAGTCTAATTGAACCCAAACGACGAGCAGCACTTGCTGTTTTTCCTAGTCCATTACCTAATAGAGTAATACGATTATCTATCAACCATTGAATTTGTTGAGTAATAAATTCTTGAGGGGGTGCATATTGCCAACGTTGAATTAAATTGGCAATTCTTTGATCAACTAACCCAATTTGGGTAGTGATTATTACAGTGAGAATAAAGAGAATTACTAATTTAATGAATAAAATTTTATTTTTTTTCTCTGTTAAAAAAAAGAGAATTAAATAAATAATAGGAACTAATAATAAAGCTGTTCTTTGTCCCGAAATCAAGGTGGCAACTAAGACAGCGATTATAGCAGCAAAACTGACCCATTTCCACAGACGAGAAGGATCACTCAAACTAACACCATAACTGATAAAACTACTGGCAATCAGAAACCAGGCCCATTGCCAAGGTGCAACAAAGGTTCCTGGTAGTCGAATTAAGTTTTTTCCAGGATTATATAACAAAGAACCTCCCACAAAACATTGAGCGCGTAAACTAGCAGAAGTATCGGAAGGTGCAGGTAATTCATTACTTCCTGGACAAATACCATTAACTAAGAATAAGTATTGAATCAAACATAAGATACAAGCAACGAGAATTAGAACTAATAAAACTCTGTTAAATAAAAGTAATTTGTTTTGATTATTGAAACAATAGTAAGCGCAAAAAACTAGCGGAATATAACCTAACCAAACTTTTAAACCCACCAGGCCCATTAAAGCAACTTTATCCTTAGTATTAGTAACATCTTGAGGAAGATTTACTAAAAAAAAAGTTAAGAGACAAGCGAAGACAAAAAAAGCAATAAAAATGAGTAATGGTTTGAATTTTAAGGTTTTCTTTTGCCATACTTTATAACTAATAAAAATCCCTAGCAAAGCAGGTAGATAAAAGGCATCTTTAGCTAAATGAAATAAGGAATAAGAGCCTGTATAACGAACCCCTCTGCCAAAGGCTTGAAAAACACCTGCCACAGCATAGGTAATGGTTCCACCTAGAGGTAAATAAATCAAAAAAGCTAACAGACCCCATCGAGGAAATAAGTAAGATAATACTGCACAAGGAACTAATAATCCGCCGAGAATAGCTGCCTGAGTTCCTCCTATTAATAGACAAAGAGAACTGATAAAAACTGTGGTAAATAAGACAGTAATAATCAGAATTATCTGCTTTTCCTGTTGCATTTTTTTACTATTATTGATGATACTTAAATAATTAGTCAATGGTCATTAAATTCCTTGACCTTTTTCGTTAAATTCGATTACTGTTTTTTCTGATAATTCGTGAGTGGTCATAGCAGTTAAAATATCTAAGGGAACTGTTAAATGATGCGCTCCTGCTTGTAAAGCTTCGGCTGCTTCTTGGGGTGATTTTAAACTAGCGGCTAAAATTTCAGTGTCACTTCCTTCTAATACTTTAGCCATCTCTTTAACTAAAGCTAAACCATCTCCTAGTAATCTGGTAGCACGGTTAACATAGGCAATGGCATATTTGGCTCCTGCTTCTTTGGCAATGGCAGCTTGCGCGCTACTATAAATAGCAGTAACAGCGCAAGGAATATGGGGAGATAGGGTTGCTGTTACGTGAAAACCGATAGTTGTGGCGGGAATTTTTAAGACTGTTTTTTCTCCAATTAATTGATAGGCTTTTTTCCCTTCAGCTATCATGGTTTCAGCTTTAGTTGCTGTTAACTGATAATAGAGTTCACCTGGACTTAAATTAGCTAATTTTTGTAAACTTTCTTCTGGGGATAAGTCACTTTTTGCTAGTAAAGTTGGGTTAGTGGTGATGCCTTTTACCCATCCGTATTTTATCGCTATTTTTGCGTCACTAATAATGGCAGAGTCAAGATAAATCATGATATTTAAAAGCGAACTTATCAACTAATGGGTTGAATTTGACTTATCAATAGTAACATAGCCTTCTAGGCTACTGCAAGTAGGATGGTTGTGTTACATTGTTCATGATTCAGATATAAATACTATGATAGATTTGAATGTTTCAAAAGCTCAAAAATCAACAATAATGATGATACTTTTTGTATAAATCAAGTATTACTAATTTTTTCTTAAAATCTTGAGGTTGTCGATATTGATTCCAACTATATTGTTGGCGAATAGATTTTACGGTTTTATAGGATTTATTCCAATTACCTAAAACTTCCATTAGCTTTTCAAATTGACAATATACCTTAGCATATTTGGTTTGTAATAGGATATATTGCAACATGGTAGCATAGGTTAAAGGATCTTTTTTTTCTTCTGGTATTTCTAAAATTTTTCCTAGTTTATCAAAAATTTGGTTTTGTTTTTTGACAATTTTTACTAGCTTATTGATATTTTTAATGTTTTGAGATTGTAAAATATTAACGAGATTAGATACCTTTTCTAAAATGGAGTAATTGGTTAATTGGTATTTTTTGAAGAGATAGAGTAACTTGAGTCCTAACTCATCTTTATGGGTTAAACTGTCAAGAGTATTGAGATAACACTCTAAGGCTTTTTTTTCTTTTTCAGTTTTCATTTTAGGTGATACTTCAGTAAATTTTTGATGAATAAATTGATAAAATCTTTCATTTGAGACATTTTTTTTCAGTAAATGAAAGACTAATTGATAAAACTTTTCTTGTTGATAACTACGATAAAGTAATTCTATTTTTTCGATGGATAGAAAACTATTTTTTGCTTTGATCGCAACTTGAAAAAGTTTTAAATAAGAATTAAGTCCTTGATATTTATCTAGGCCTTCTGAAAATTTCTGTTTGATTTCCAACAACAAAATAAAATCTTTTTCTCTGAATTTCTTATGCTCTAAAGCTTGAGCCATAATTTGTAGGGTATTGGCTTTATCTAATGCCTGATTATGTTTTAAAATGATATCAGGATTAATGATTTCCTTGTCAAAGAAGTTACTCAGTCTCTCTTTTAACGACAAAGAAGATAAATAGGCTTTTTTCTCAGCATTGTCTTGTAAATTTCCAGAAGGAATTATGTTAACAGTCATTGCTCTCAATTCCATTATTTCACGTCTCTAATAAATATCAGTATAAGAAGCTTCCTAATATAAAGGAATGGTAAAGTTACGGATTTATTATCAATGTTATGCAAATTTTCTTTAAGAGCAATATACTTTAACCTTAAGTCTAATTACGTAATAACTGCATGAAACCCTATCAAATCATACCCATTCAAGACTGTGGTGAACCCCTTATTGCTATCCCTTTAGAACAGTTTTCCCTAGAAAAACCGCACCCCTACCAAAAGTTAGGAGCTTGTTATGGGCAAAAATCTCCTTATTATTTACGTTTCCAAGTTATCGAAGCACTCCTACAAGCACAAAGCAATTTACAACAACAATATCCAGGGTGGAAAATTCATATTTTTGATGCTTATCGTCCCGTTGCTGTACAACAGTTCATGGTGGATTATACCTTTACGTCCCTACTACAAGAAAAGGGATTCACCTTAGAACAATTATCCCCACTCCAACAAGAACACCTTTGGCAGCAAGTTTATCAGATTTGGGCTGTACCCAGTGATGATTTAGCCACTCCACCCCCTCATAGCACCGGTGCAGCGATCGATATTACTTTAATCGATGATCAGGGTCAATTGTTAGATATGGGGGGGATGATTGATGAATTATCCGAGCGATCGCAGCCCAACTATTATGCTAACAGTACAGATAGCATGGGAAACAGTTATCATCAAAGACGAGAACTGCTCAACACAATTATGACCGACGCAGGATTTTTACGCCATCCTGGAGAATGGTGGCATTTTTCTTTGGGGGATCAAATGTGGGCTTGGCAAAGTCAAAAGGCGATCGCCTATTATGGCAGGATTATCTAATCCGTGGGAAAAGAAGCGGGTAACACCTTTAACGTTAAAGGTTGACCATTACGAACAACTTCAACGGCCAAGATTTCCCCGATGGTGCTAAGCTCGACTTGTTCTTGCACTTCTACCGCTTTACTCACCGGTTGCGCCCCAACTTGAACAATAATATCTCCTGGCTTAAACCCTGCTTTTTCGGCTGGAGAGTCATTGACAACCCGCACCACTAAAACTCCTTCATTGTCAACGACGTTAAACCCTAATTGTTGATCCTCATTGAGTTCTTTCCGTAATTCTGGGTTAAGGGTGATCATGTGGATACCCAAATAAGGATGGGCTGCTTTGCCGGTGGTTAATAGCTGGTTAGCTACCCGTTGTGCCGTTTCAATAGGAATAGCAAAGCCTAGCCCTTGAGCATCCGCTCGAATTGCCGTATTAATACCGATGACCTGTCCTTGGGCATTGAGCAACGGCCCCCCAGAATTTCCAGGGTTAATGGCTGCGTCCGTTTGGATAAACCTGACTCGTTTATCCGGCACTCCAACTTCAGAACTAGAACGGCCTAAAGCACTAATAATGCCCACTGTCACCGTATTATCCAGTCCCAGAGGGTTGCCAATGGCGATCGCCCATTCTCCTGGGTTGAGTTGTTCTGCGCTGCCAATATCCACCGTTGGCAAATCTGTCCCATTAATTTTCACCACTGCCACATCCGTCATGGGATCAGTTCCGATCACTGTTCCTTGATAGACTTGACCATCTTTGAGGGTAACTTTAACCTCCTTGGTGCCATCCACCACATGAGCATTGGTTAATAACTGTCCATCTGGAGTCAGAATAAACCCTGAACCGGTTCCCCGTTCAATCTGTTCTCGAGGAATGGGAAGATCGTTACCAAAGAAACGACGAAAGAAAGGATGTTCAAAGGTTTCTCCCATTTGCTCAGAAACCTGTCGGGTTGCGTCAATGCGAACCACCGCCGGACCGACTTTTTGGGCAGCTTTAGCAATAAAGTTTAAATTCGTTTGTGAGGAAGATTGGCTAGGGAAAGGAAACGGTTTGAGGGTGGTGGGAACCACTGCTGGAGTTTCACGAGTCAACTCTTGGGGCGTTTCCATTAGATAACGGCTTCCCCACACTCCGACACTCCCACCTAAGATCAATAGTCCGACATAGACAACTAACTGTTTAATACGCATGATACTTTTATTATTTGATAATCACAGGGTTCCCTATTCAAAATTATGACAAAGTTTCCTGAAAAACAGTTAACCCCTCTGTGTTTATTTTAGCTTTGGTTATGAAGTCCCCCAACTTGAACACACCCCATCTAAATCACAGATTTTAGATGGGGACTGCGCGAAACGATTTTGTTCAATACTGCTCGGTTAAAAAGATTTTCTGTTGTTGAGGTGGGATAGGGAAGAGAGGGAAGAGAGGGAAGAGAGGGAAGAAAAACCATGTGTTTTTCTTGATTCTCCCCACACATCCCACACATCCGACACATCCCACACTCACCATTTCTAGAATGTTTTGCATCTATTATGATTTATTTTTCTAGCCCTCAACTACAACAAATTGAAAATCACGCTGAAAAAACTTATCCCGAAGAATGTTGTGGTTTACTATTAGGAACCATTGAAAAGGATCATCAACGGGTCATTGAAGTGAGAGAAACGGACAATCATTGGACCCCTGATATCATGGAAAGTCTCCCTAACCTACCGAGTTCTCACCATCAACCCTTAAGTAAAAAAAATCGTTTTAGTATTGATCCTTATGTTTTATTACAAGTCCAAAAAGAAATCCGCGATCGCAGCTTAAAAATTATCGGTATTTATCATTCTCACCCTGATCATCCTCCCATCCCATCTCCTTTTGATCGTGCCATTGCTTGGTCAAACTATTCTTATATCATTGCTTCCTTAACAAAAGGTAAAGTGACTGAAATAAAAAGCTGGAAACTCCAAGAAAATCAACAATTTGAAGCAGAAAAGATCAAAATTGTTGCATAATTTATATTTTTTCTCTACAATAGCCCGTGATTATTCTTTGGGGTAATAACGTTATGAACAAGATCGTAACATCCTTAGCTATTCTCACAGGAACCAGCCTATCCTTACTCGTAGGAGAAAACTCTGCTTTAGCTGCTTCTTTCAACTGGTCTTATGAAACCGCAGGAGGAAATATTTATACCGGAATGCTGGAAGGAGATGTTCAAGGAGATGGTAATACCATTAATGTGACATCTGTTTTTATGAGTCAATTAAATGGGAGTGATCTTCCGGAAACCCCGATTATTCGTAGTAGTGAAGGTGTGTTAGGTTCGACGGGAATTGTTAGTTTAAATGGGACAACAATGGACTTAGGTGCTTGTGCTGATAGTGATTGTTTGAGTGGAATTTTTATTGGTAATTTAGGAACTCCTTTCCCAGCTCAGTTTAGTACATCTGTTGATTTTGGAGATGATTTTGAGGAGTTTAATGCAGGGAATTGGAATATAGAGGAAAAATCAATTGTATCTCCACCTTCTGTACCTGAACCTTCTCTGACTTTAACATTGGTTGGCTTAGGATTTTCCAGCTTAGTTAAAACTTTTCTAAAGAAGCGTTAAAACCTATTCTCAAAATAAAATTAAAAGCATTAACCCCATTAAAAATTGAGCAAAAAATAAGAAACAAGCAATTAACTCAATTAATAATGGGGTCTATTTTTTTGATAAATTTGAGATAAGATATCTTGATGAATTGCTTGGGTAATGGGACTGAGTATTGAAGCTAATGAGGTTAAGATTAAGTCAAACTTTCAAAATAATCTCGAATTTGATTACGTCGTCGAGGTTGACGCAGTTTTTGTAATGCTTTGGCCTCAATTTGACGAACTCGTTCCCGCGATAAATCTAAAGTGCGTCCAATATCAGCCAAAGAATAAGAAACCCCATCTTCAAACCCATAACGTAGTTTAATGACTTCCTGTTCTCTTTGCGTCAAATCTTCTAATAAAACCTCAATATCTCGACGTAAAGATTCGATGGCTAAATTGTCTTCGGGGGAAATATCTTCTGATTCTAATAAATCCACTAATTCCGTATCTTTTTCTTTGCCTACTTTAATTTCTAAAGAAACAGAACGGGGAATTTTCATCAATATTTCTCGAACCTGTGTCGCACTCATATCCAGTTCTTTGCCAATTTCTTCGAGGGTAGCACTACGGCCTTCGGTTTGGGAAATTTTCCGTTGAACTTGTCTAATTTTATTGAGTTTTTCTGTCACATGAACAGGAAGACGAATAATACGACTTTGGGTGGCGATGGCCCTAGTAATTCCTTGACGAATCCACCAATAAGCATAGGTAGAAAAACGATATCCTTTGATGGGATCAAATTTTTCGACCGCTTTTTCTAATCCCAGGGTTCCTTCTTGGATTAAATCTAGTAATTCTAACCCTCGATGTTGATATTTTTTCGCCACAGAAACCACGAGACGTAAATTAGCTTTAATCATTTCGTCTTTGGCCTGGGTTCCTGATTTTTGAATTTCCTCTAATTCACTGACATCAATATTTGCTAAAGCAGCCCATTTTCGTTTACCTTGAGCTAAAATTTCTTTTAATTCAAACACTGAAACTTCACTGGCTTTTGCCCATTTTTCCCAGGATGGACGATGACCTAAATATACCATTAACTGATCGTGAATGCGATGAACATTAACAAATGGGCTCATGATTTGATCGTCTGTTTCTGCTGCTTGGTTTCTGATGTCTAGCAATTCAACATAACGTTGAACTTGTCTAGATTTACTAACTTCTTCTTCTTTGTTGAGTAAAGGAACCCGACCAATATCTTGAAGATATAAGCGGACTAAATCCGTGGTAAACCGATGAGTTGAGGTATCTGTTTCTGTAAAGTCTATATTTTGTAATTCTAATTCAAGCAAACCATCCCCTAACTCAGAAGCGATCTCGTTACCTTCTTTATCTGACTCTGTGATAGGTTTGACTTCGGGAGAATCATGGTTATCAATATGGTGATAGGAAGATGTGGCTAGCATAGGAATTTCTTAGTAATGATGACGAGATCAAAGAGGACTTTTAACTTCCTCTGAATTAACCTTAGAATTCCCCAACTCAAGCTAAAAAGTACATCACCTTAATATTTGTTAAAATTAAATTGAGGCTAATTAGTGAATTATACGATCTTCTGAATCATTATAGTTTTCAAATAACAGTAATTCTCGGGTTGAAGAGGCAATAAGACCCTACCGTTAACGGCGGGGTTTCAATAAAAAAAGTGGAGAGGAAATTGCCACTTTCTCGGTTCGGTTCTACGACTGTTGGAAATTTGTTAATCCGTTTATCATCGAAGGAGTCACAGGTAAGTGGTTTGGACTGAGAAAAGTTTATGATGGTTTCCGAGGCGTTATTAGAAAAATTAAGCGAGATTATTAACCGTGATCCAGGGGTCAACCTTGTCCCCTCTCCCTCTCAACCTACCCCGACAGAAATTGAGGAACGACGACTCAAAGCTCAAGGACAATGGGTGAGTGCCATCGCTTCCCTAGAAACCTTACTCCTCTCCTCCTTAGAAGGAACCCTAAACAAGACTCCTCAAGGATTAATTTTATCAGCCCCAACCCCTATTCTCTGCCATCCTAGCCTGACTAAGACACTGCACACAGGGATTTTTACCCTGCAACGTCCTCAACAGAGTTGGCAACAATTTCAACTTCCTGGAGTATGTGAATGCGCTGATGACAATAACAGGCCTCATCTGACAGAATTTCCTCTATTTCCGCAAGACCCTCTGGCCACTGAACAATTTTGCTTAGTTTTAACCCAAAAATTTTCCTTATTGATGGTATTGGGGGAAGATAGCTTAGGACTTCCCGCCTTTCAATTTTCCTTTGCTCCTGATGTGGTGACTCAAGGGTGGTTAGGGTTGCGATCGCGTCTTAATTTAGTCCACCATCCCCAACTCCCTTACTTAGACCAATTAGTTCAACAATTTACACCCCCGACTCCTAGTTATCAAGTGGTTACGGAGTTTACCCGTTTATTACTTCATTATTTTCCCCAAATTTCTCCTATTACTGCTCGAAAAAATTCCGCTCTTCAAGACTTAGAAGAAACCCATCATCAATCCCCGTTAGCTCAACAGAAACCTTTAACGGCTTCTACGTTTGAAGAAGCGACAGATATTGCTTTACTGCAAGCTTTAAGTCATGAGATTCGGACCCCATTAACCAGTATTCGTACCATGACTCGATTGCTGTTGAGAAATCAAGAGTTAGAGCCAAAAATGATTCGCTTATTGGAAAATATCGATCAAGAATGTAGTGAACAAATTAACCGTATGGAATTAATTTTCCGTGCCACAGAATTAAAAAGTAAAGGTTATCAAGATTGTTCCGTAGAATTAGTTAAAACTTCTTTAGATAGTCTATTTCATCAATCCATTCCTCGATGGAAGCGGCAAGCGCAAAGACGGAATGTTGATTTAGAGATCGGAATGCCCAAAAAATTACCTCAAGTGGTCAGTGATCCAGGAATGTTAGATCAAGTCTTAACCGGATTAATCGAAAAATGTACCCGTAGTCTGGCGGGTGGAGGACAAATTAAAGTACAAGTTAGTACCGCCGGCCACCAATTAAAATTACAATTTCATACAGCATCTTATCGACAACATAACCCCTTTAAAGCCTTGGGACAACTGTTATTATTGCAACCCGAAACCGGCAGTGTTAGTTTAAACTTGGATGTGACGAAAAACTTGTTTAATCGCTTAGGGGGTAAATTAATTGTCCGTCAGCGATCGCAACAAGGGGAGATTTTTACTATTTTCTTACCGTTAAATTAAAAAGTTCGGTCTAATAATTGTTTGGTTAGGAATCAAATAGGGAAGCTCTAACTGACATCTTGCACCTTCAAACTCAATCCTAATTTTGTCTGAGGCAGGAGTGGAAAGGCAGTAGGCAGGAGGTTTAATATATAGCAGAAGAGTAAAATTATCGATAATAAGGCATTTAAAA